>JBKJHN010000006.1:0-7153 GCA_046599015.1 Ramlibacter sp. | reverse complement strand
CCTGGTGCTCGCAGCCGCCGCCACGCTGGTGTTCCCGGTAGCCTTGCGCAGCCTGATCGACGGGGGACTGTCCGCCGGGGACAAGGGCAACCAGCTGGTCGCCCTGAGGACGCACTTCCTCGAGTTGTTCGCGGTGGCCGTGGCGCTGGGCCTGTTCTCGGCCGCGCGCTTTTACCTGGTGAGCTGGCTCGGCGAGCGCGTCACGGCGGACCTGCGCAACGCGGTGTACGCCCACGTGCTCGAACAAAGCCCCGAATTTTTTGAAACTACCCAGACCGGTGAAGTGCTGTCCCGCCTGACCACAGACACGACCCTGGTGCAGAGCGTGGTTGGATCGCAATTGAGCCTGGGCTTGCGCAACGCAGTGATGGGTATCGGCGCACTGGTCATGTTGATCTGGACCAACCCGTACGTGATGACGCAGGTGCTGCTGATCATCGTGCTGGTGGTGCTGCCGTCCATGTGGTTTGGCCGCCGCGTGCGCCGCCTGTCGCGCGCCAGCCAGGACCGCGTCGCCGATTCGAGCGCGATCGCTGCCGAGGTGCTCAACGCGGTTCCCGTCGTCCAGAGCTACACGGCTGAAGGGCTCGAGGCCGACCGCTTCGATGTGGCGACCCAGAACGCTTTCAATACCGGTATCCGCCGCACGCGGGCGCGCGCGGTGCTGGTGGCTTTCATCATCATCGCCAGCGCGGGGTTGCTGCTGTGGGGGCTGTACCAGGGTACGCAGGCCGTGATCGCCGGCAAGATCACGGCCGGCCATCTGGGCGAAACGGTGGTGTACGTGATCATCCTGGCCGGCGCCGTGGCCGTACTGGGTGAGGTGTATGGCGACCTGCTGCGTGCGGCCGGCGCCACCGAACGCCTGATGGAACTGCTGGACAGCCGCTCGCCGGTCGCGTCACCTGCAAACCCCCTGCCGTTGCAGGCAAGCCAGGGCGGCAGCGCAGTCGAATTCGAGCAGGTCACCTTCCACTATCCATCGCGGCCGGCTACCGCCGCGCTGAACGACTTCAGTCTGGTCGTCGCGCCCGGCGAGACCGTGGCCGTGGTGGGGCCCAGCGGTGCCGGCAAGACCACGGTGTTCCAGCTGCTCTTGCGCTTCTACGACCCGGCCCAGGGACGGATCCTGATCGACGGCGTGTCCACGCGCGACCTCACCCTGCACGACTTGCGCTGTCACATCGGCATCGTGCCGCAGGACGCCGTGATCTTCTCGAGCAGCGCCATGGAGAACATCCGTTACGGTCGGCCCGGCGCGCGGGATGAAGAAGTGATCGCCGCGGCGTCGTCGGCCTTCGCGCACGAATTCATCACCGCGCTACCCCAGGGCTATGCAACCTTCCTGGGTGAACGGGGTGTGCGCCTGTCCGGCGGCCAGCGCCAACGCATCTCCATCGCGCGGGCCATGTTG
Source organism: Ramlibacter sp. (assembly GCA_046599015.1). Classification (GTDB taxonomy): domain Bacteria; phylum Pseudomonadota; class Gammaproteobacteria; order Burkholderiales; family Burkholderiaceae_C; genus Ramlibacter. The sequence continues at coordinate 5,739 of JBKJHN010000006.1, read as the reverse complement.
AAGGATCCGCCGCTGCTGCTGCTCGACGAGGCCACGAGCGCGCTGGACGCGCAGAGCGAGCGCATGGTGCAGGCGGCACTGGAGTCCGCGATGCGCGACCGCACCACGCTCGTGGTGGCACACCGGCTGGCAACAGTGCAGCGCGCCGATCGCATCGTCGTCCTCGATCACGGGCGTATCGTGGAACAAGGAACGCACGAATCGCTGGTGGGCGCCGGCGGCGTATATGCCCGCCTGGCCGCATTGCAGTTCATGGATTAGCGGCCTCTACCCCAAGGGATACATGCGTTACAACGCGAGATGTTTGCTGACGAGCAGAAGTTGGGTCCTGTTTGACAATTGACTGTTCAGTTTGCACAGACCCCAGCAGTACCCCCAATGACCACCATCGCGCAAGTCACCGACCGTCCCCTCAGCGGCCTCCATCACATCGACTCGCTGATCGGCAGCGGCGTGCCCTGGAACTTCATCGGCCGCGACACCATTCACTACAGCTTTGCTTCGCCCACTGTCGCCAGCGGGACCGGCGACATCCTGGATACGGCGAGCGTCTCGGCGTTCAACGCCGCCCAGGCCACTCAGGTGCGCTCGATACTGGCGTACATCACCACGTTGACCGGAATCCGCTTTGACGAATGGGCGGCGGGCGATCAGGCCGACCTGCATTTCGGCAATGCCCAACTGTTCGGCGGGTATACAAGCCAGACGATGACGCGCTTCAGCTACACCAGCCAGGGCGCACAGGCGCTCGACTTGAAGGTGGACGCGTGGGTTTACCTCGACGCTTTCAGCGAGGCTTTCGACAACCAGTCTCCAACGCCCGGCGGCATCGGCTACGAGACGCTGCTGCACGAACTAGGCCATGCGCTCGGCCTCAAGCACTCGTTCGAAGGTCCGCAGCAACTGAGCCCCGGCGCCGGCCTCGGGCAGGACAACACCGGCACGACCTTGATGTCGTACAACGAGGTGGGGGGGCCTTACGCCCAGTACGCGCCGTACGATATTGCTGCGTTCGCCTGGTTATACGGCGGCGACGGCCTGGGCGGCAACTATGGCGTGGGCACCCCGGGCAGGATGCTGGCTGGCAGTTTCGGCAACGACGCGCTCCAGGGTGGCGCTGGCGCCGACATCGCCTTGTACTCCGGTGGGCGTGCGTCCTACGCGTTGGGGAAAACCAGTGGCGGATACACGGTGACGGACCAGACCGGCCTGGTGGGTACGGACAGTCTGGCTGCCATCGAGCGCATTCAGTTCGACGACATGTCGGTCAATCTGACCGTGGGGAACGTGGCGGCGAGCATCAGCGCCGCACAGCTCAATTCACTGGTGGAGCTGTACATCGCCTACCTGAATCGCACACCCGACGCCGACGGCATGGTCCACTGGATCGGCAAGCTCAAGGCCGGCCAATCGCTCGACCAGATCGGCCAGCAGTTCTACGAGTCCGCCGTGTTCTTCGGCAACCTGACCGGCTATAGCGCGTCCAGCACCAACACGGACTTCGTGAAGAAGGTGTACTCGAATGTGCTGGGCCGCGACAATCCGGATGCGGAGGGCGTGAACTTCTGGTCCTTGAAACTCGCCAGCGGCGCCGAGACGCGGGGTTCCCTGGTTTCCGAAATGCTCACCTCGGCCCACAGCTTCAAAGGTCGCACCGACTTTGGCTGGGTGGCTGACCTGCTCGACAACAAGATAGCCGTCGGCAGGCTGGTTGCAATCGACATGGGCCTGGTCTACAACACAGCCGACGCCAACATCACCCAAGGCATGGCCATCGCCGACGCCATCACGCCCTTTTCCACTACCGCGGCGGTCGCCTTGATCGGCGTGCAGGACGGGTTGGACCTGCTGCCTTGACACGCTGAGGCAGCAAGCTACTGAAGCGGCTGCTTCAGCGCCTTGGGCACCGGCAGCGGCAGCACGCCGATGCCCTCCTCCAGCAAGGCATCGGTCTCCTGCGCGGAAGCCTGGCCGCGAATGCCACGCTCCTGGGCCTCGCCGTAGTGCATGCGCCGCGCTTCTTCTGGGAAGCGCTCGCCGACATCCTCGGTGTTGGCCATGACGTGCCGCACCATCTTCAGCCAGGCGGCCTGCATTGACGCATCGGGCGTGTTCACGACCTCACGGCGCTGCTGCGGCTGCGGCTCGGAGGCGCCGAAGTTCAGACGCGGCGCGCTCAACATCTTGGCCACCGAGGTGTCGCCGCACATCGGGCATTCGACCAACCCGCTTGCGAGCTGCTGCTGGAAGTCATTTTCCGACCCGAACCAGCCTTCGAAGCTGTGGCTTTGCGAACACTGGAGATCAAGAACCTTCATGATCCCCGGATTATGACTTCCAGTCCAAGACCCAGGCGCCGGACATGACGTTCTGCAGCCAGAGCGCGCCGATCAGCGTCTTGGCGTCGGTGACCTGGCCCTGGCGGCACCAATCCAGCAGCTCAGTGGGCGTGGCCGTGATCACTTCAAGGAACTCGCCTTGGTCCAGCTGGCGCTGCTTCAATGTGAGGCCCCGGGCAAACCAGATTTCAATGAACTCGGTGGAATAGGACACCACCGGATGCAGCTGCCCGGCGCGGGCCCACTCGCGGGCGACGTAGCCGGTTTCTTCCTGCAACTCCCGCTTGGCGCAGACCAGGGTGTCCTCGCCCGGATCGATCTTGCCGGCAGGGAACTCGGTCACCACCTGGCCTACCGGGTACCGAAACTGCCGTTCCAGCACCAGCCGACCGTCGTCCAGCAACGGGATCATCACGACCGCGCCGGGGTGGGTAACGTACTCGCGCGTCGCATGCGTGCCGTCCGGCAACCGGACCGTGTCGCGAAACGCATGCAGGAAGTTGCCTTTGAACAATTCCTCGCCGGCGGTCCTGCATTCGATGAGGTGGTCGTCGTTGCTCAGGCTCCGCCCTCACGTCCCCAGGGTCTTGACGATCGCCTGTGCGCACAAAGTCATCAGGCCGCCGGGGAAGATGCCCAGGAGCAGGACCAAGGCGCCGTTGAATGACAGCACCACCCGCACGTCAGCCGGTGCCGACACCGTGGTGGCCGTGCTCGGCGCGTCGAAGTACATCACCTTGACCACGCGCAGGTAATAGAAGGAACCGATCAGCGACATGACAACGGCGAACACGGCCAGCGAGATGTACATGGCCTGGCCCGAAGCGATCAGTGCCTGCAGGACTGCCAGTTTGGCGTAGAAGCCGACCAGTGGCGGGATGCCCGCCAACGAGAACAGGCACACGGCCATCACGCCGGCGTACAGCGGGCTGCGCTGGTTCAGGCCGGCCAGATCGGATATCTCCTCGCTCTCGAAGCCCTCGCGCGCCAGCAACAGGATGATGCCGAAGGTGGCCAGCGTGGTGAGCACATAGGTGATGATGTAAAACATCGCCGAGCTGTACGCGTTTGCGGCGGTCAGCGTGTTTCCGTTGACGACCCCGGACAGCAGGCCCAGCAGCACGAAGCCCATCTGCGCGATGGTCGAGTACGCCAGCATCCGTTTCAGGTTGGTCTGGGCGATGGCGGCGAGGTTGCCGATCAGCAGGGAACCGATCGCCATGATGGCCAGCATCTGCTGCCAATCGAGCGCCAGCGGCAGCAGGCCCTCCACCAGCAGGCGGATGGTGATGGCGAACGCGGCGAGTTCAGGCGCGCTGGCGATCATGATCGTGACGGACGTCGGCGCGCCATGGTAGACATCGGGGATCCACATGTGGAACGGGACGGCGCCGAGCTTGAAAGCCAGGCCGGCCACGATGAACACCAGGCCGAACACCAGAACCTGGTGCTTGACCTGTCCCGAGTTCACGATCTTGAAAACGGTGCCGATGTCCAGCGAACCGGTGGCGCCGTACAGCATGGACAGCCCGTAGAGCAGAAAGCCGCTGGCCATGGCGCCGAGCACGAAGTACTTCATCGCCGCTTCGGTGGCGGTGGCATTGTCACGGCGCAGCGCCACCAATGCATAGCTGCAAAGCGTGAGCAGCTCCAGGCCGAGGTAGATGACCAGGAAATTGCTGCCCGAGATCATCACGAACATGCCCAGCAGCGCGAACAGCGCCAGCGTGAACATCTCGCCGCCGCGCAGCATCTGCCGGTCGCCCGCATACGGGCGGCCATACACCAGGCACACCATCATCGCCAATGCGGAAAAGCACTTGAGCCAGTTGCCCATGGGGTCGCTCACGGCCATATTGCCGAACGCGTACAGCGTCTGGTTCTCCAGCGCCAATTGACCCGTGAACAAGGCGACGACGGCCATCGTCGCCATCGTCAGCCAATAGGTCAGGTCGCGCAGCCGGGACTTGACGCCCAGGTCCACCATGGCGATGACGCAGCCCATCACCAGCAGCACGATTTCAGGGGCAACGATGATCAGGCTTGATTTGTCCAGCATGCTTTTCTTTCAGTGCCTGTTCACAGCTTGGAGACGGCCACGTGCTTCAGGAAGTCCGCCACCGAGACGTTCATGACGTCGGTGAACGGCTTGGGAAAGATGCCCATGTAGAGCACGGCCACCGCGAGCATGCCCAGCATCAGGAACTCGCGGCTGTTGATGTCCTTGAGTTCCTTGACGTGGTGGTTTGCCACCGGACCGAGGTAGACGCGCTTGAACATCCATAAGGTGTAGGCAGCGCCGAATATCAGCGCCGTGGCCGCAGCGAAGCCCAGCCAGAAGTTAGCCTTGACCGCCCCCAGGATCACCATCCACTCGCCCACGAAGCCCGCCGTCGCGGGCAGGCCGCAGTTGGCCATCGCAAACAACAAGGCAAACGCAGTGAAATTCGGCATGGTGTTGACGACACCGCCGTAGCTGGAGATCTCGCGCGAGTGAACCCGGTCGTACAGCACGCCGATGCACAGAAACATGGCACCCGAGACGAAGCCATGCGCGATCATCTGAACGATGCCGCCGGCCACGCCCAGATCGTTGAAGATGAAGAAGCCCAGCGTGACGAAGCCCATGTGCGCCACCGACGAATAAGCGACCAGCTTCTTCATGTCCTGCTGCACCAGGGCGACCAGGCCCACGTAGATCACCGCGATCAGAGACAGCCCGATCATCAGCCATGCATATTCGTGCGACGCGTCGGGCGCGATAGGCATGGAAAAACGCAGAAATCCGTAGGCGCCGAGCTTCAACATGATCGCCGCCAGCACGGCCGAGCCGCCGGTGGGCGCCTCGACGTGCACGTCGGGAAGCCAGGTATGCACCGGCCACATCGGCACCTTGACGGCGAAGGCCGCGAAAAAGGCGAAGAACAGCAGCGTCTGCGCCGGCATGCCGAGGGGCAGTTTGTGCCAGGTGAGGATATCGAAGCTGCCACCCGACTTGGTGTAAAGGTACACCAGAGCGACCAGCATCAGGAGCGAACCGAGCAGCGTATAGAGGAAGAACTTGAAGGCCGCGTAGATCTTGTTCGGTCCGCCCCAGATGCCGATGATCAGGTACATCGGGATCAGCGTGGCTTCAAAGAACACGTAGAACAAGATGCCGTCCAGCGCACTGAAAACGCCAATCATGAGCCCCGAGAGAATCAGGAACGAGGCCATGTACTGGTTCACCCGCTCGGTAATCGACTCCCAGCTGGCCAGCACCACGATGACGTTGATGAATGCGGTAAGCAGCACGAACCACAGCGAGATGCCGTCCACACCGAGGTGGTAATTGACATTGAAACGCGCGATCCACGGCATGTTCTCGACAAACTGCATGGCCGACGTGCCCAGCTTGAAT
>JBKJHN010000023.1:0-54791 GCA_046599015.1 Ramlibacter sp. | reverse complement strand
TCGTGGCAGCGCGAGCATCCCAATTTCACCGTGGTGCCGGTGCTGTCCCAGCCGCAGCCGGGCGACCATTGGCAGGGACGCGTCGGGCTGGTGCACGAGGCCATGCTGGCCGACTTTAGCGATCTCGCCGGCTACGAGGTTTACGTCTGCGGCTCGCTCAAGATGGTGGAAGCCGCCGTGCCAGCGTTTCTGGAACACGGACTGGCCGAGGGCGCCTGCTTCTCAGACGCCTTCCTTCCCACGGCCAATGCCTCACAGACCCAGTGATTGGAAGATGGCGTCCATCCGGACGCTCGCAGCCGCATCCACGGCAATCGGCCGGCCCCATTCGCGCTGGGTTTCACCCGGCCACTTGTTGGTGGCGTCCAGCCCCATCTTGCCGCCGAGCCCGCTGACCGGCGAAGCGAAGTCGAGGTAGTCGATGGGCGTGTTCTCGATCAGCATGGTGTCGCGCACCGGGTCCATGCGCGTGGTCATGGCCCAGATCACTTCGCGCCAGTCGCGGGTGTTCACGTCTTCGTCGACCACCAGGATGAATTTGGTGTACATAAACTGGCGCAGGTGGCTCCACACGCCCATCATCACGCGCCGGGCGTGGCCTGGGTATTCCTTTCGGATCTGCACCACGGCCATGCGGTAGCTGCAGCCTTCGGGCGGCAGATAGAAGTCGGTGATTTCCGGAAACTGCTTTTGCAGCAGTGGGATGAACAGCTCGTTCAAAGCCATGCCGAGGATCGCGGGCTCGTCAGGCGGCTTGCCGGTGTAGGTGGAGTGGTAGATCGCGTCGCGCCGCAAGGTGATGCGGTCTACCGTGAACACGGGAAACTGCGCCTGTTCGTTGTAGTACCCGGTATGGTCGCCGTAAGGTCCTTCCAGCGCGTGCTGGTAGCCGCTGGCGTGATCGGCATCCGGATTGATGTGGCCTTCGAGCACGATCTCGGCTGACGCAGGCACGCGCAACTCGCTGCCCAAGGCGCGCACGACTTCGCTGCGGCCGCCTCGAAGCAGTCCAGCGAACTGGTATTCGGAAAGGCTGTCAGGCACCGGCGCGACCGCGCCCAGCAAGGTCGCCGGATCGGCGCCCAGGGCAACCGCGATTGGGTAGGGATCACCCGGCGTGGCGGCGCAGTGATCGCGAAAGTCGAGCGCGCCGCCGCGATGCGCGAGCCAGCGCATCACCAACTGGTTGCGCGTCAGCACCTGCTGGCGATAGATGCCGAGGTTCTGCCTGGTCTTGTTCGGGCCGCGAGTAACCACCAGCCCCCAGGTGATCAGGGGCGCAACGTCGCCCGGCCAACAGTGCTGCACCGGCAGACGCGCCAAATCGACATCTGCGCCTTCCCAGACCACCTCCTGACAGGGAGCGGATCGCAACTCGCGCGGCGCCATGTTCCACAACGTCTTGACCAGCCCGCTGAGACCGACGATGTCCTTGAACCCGCGTGGCGCCTCGGGTTCCTTCAGGGCGGCCAGCACATGGCCGAATGGCCGCAGACCCTGCAGGTCGGCCACGCCCATCGCCCGCGCCACTCGTGCCGGGGTGCCGAACAGGTTGCCCAGCACTGGCATGGTGTGGCCGATGGGTTGTTCGAACAGCAGCGCCGGGCCGCCGGCCCGCAGCACGCGGTCGCACAGCGCAGTCATCTCCAGGTACGGCGACACAGGCGCTGCGACCCGCCGCAGTTCGCCGCACTGCTCCAGTTCGGCCATGAAGTGCCGCAGGTCGCGGAAGGCCATGACCTACCGGCCCGTCAGGCGCGACTGATCTTGCCGACGCGACCGCAAGACCCGGTCAATCATGGTGTGCGCCGTGATGACGTGGTCCTACGCCGGCGGACTGCCGCCGCGGCGCAAAGCGCGCCAGCACCCGGTCTGGCGCCAGTTCGCGCAGATCGAGCACCGGCACTTCCAGTGCATCGAGCGTATTCTTCACAATCAGGCCCAGCTCGGTGTCGCCTTCCATCGAGAGGCGGCGGCTGAAAAAAAGCGTATCGGGGTCTTCCTGGCGCTGGGCCAGGCGCAGGAAATCCTGGCCGTTGGCGCTGATCACCAGGTCGGCCTGCTGCCCGCGCCGCAGGGCGGCGAAGCGCTGGCCGGTCCAGGCAAAATCGAAAGTCAGGCGCGCATCGCGCACGTGGATGCGCAGCTTGCGATTCAGCAGAAGCTGGCGTACATCGGGCAGAAGTTGATCGGCCAAGCCGACGTTCAGCGCCGTGGACAGCAGCACCGAGCCCGGGTAGGCCGGCAGCCGCGCCAGCAGCGAGCCGAGGCGCTGCGGCAGCACAAAGGTGGAGGAAGGCAGTGTCATAGGTCAGTCTTTGGATCAAGCTACATAGAGCAGCATGGTAATGAAATGGCAGGCGCTGCCGCCCAGCACGAACAGGTGCCAGATGCCGTGGCCATGGCGCACCTTGTGGTCGGTGACATAGAAAAGAATACCGGTCGTGTAGCACAGGCCGCCCGCCAGCAGCCAGCCGAAGCCCGCCGGCGTCAGCGCCAGCCAGAGCGGCGATAGGGCCGCCAGCGCCAGCCAGCCCATCAGGGCATAAATGATCAGCGACAGCACGCGCGCGCCTTTGGCCAGCCAGACTTCCTGCACCACCCCGAGCAGCGCAAGGCTCCACACGATGCCCAGCAAGGACCAGCCCCAGGCGCCCCGCAGCGACACCAGGGCGAACGGCGTGTAGCTGCCGGCGATCAGGAAATAGATGCTGCAGTGATCGAGTTTGCGCAGGACCTGCTTGGCCTTTCCGCGCAGGCTGTGGTAGAGCGTGGAGAAGATGTACAAGGCCACCAGCGCAGTGCCGTAGATGGCGAAGCTCACGATCTTCCACGGATCGCCAAGACGCGCCGCGCCGACGACCAGCACCGCGGCGCCGGCCGTCGCCATGCCGGCCCCCGCGAGATGGCTGATGCTGTTGAAGCGCTCGCCCAGGTACATCGCGCTCAGGCCGGCACGGCCCGGGCGGCCTGCTCCAGCCCGGGGCGGCCGTGCCAGTAGCCATCGCACGGCCGATCCGGCATCAGGGGCTCCAGGCGTTGCAATGCCTGGTCGCCCGGCAGGTTGCCGGCGCGAACCGCGTCGAACAAGGCGATCACCTCGGCCATGTGGGCCGCCTGCGGGCTCAGGCGCACTACATCGACACCGAGCGATCGGATGTCGTTCATCTGGTCCACCAGGTTGTAGACCCGGGCCGATTGGGTCTGCGTCCCGTTCAGTACCAGGAACTCCTGGTTTTCGCGCGTCTTGAGCATCAGCCCATCGGGATGCTCCACGCAACTGAATTGACAGTCGTCCTTGGGCAGGTTGTAGTGCCGCGCCGTAAAGCAGCGTGCCGAGAAGGCCAGCGGCATCCGCCCGTAGACGAAGACTTCCGTCTGCAGTCCTTCGGGTCGCTGTTGTTGCAGCAAGGCCAGGTCGTTGCGTTTCATCTCCAGCGGGATCACCCAGCGGCTGGCACCCAGGCCGGCCATCCACTGCAGCGTCGGCAGGTTGTACAGGTTGAGGTGCGGCCCGGCAACGAACGGCACCTTGCCCGCCAACTGGTGCACCGCGCCCATGTCGTTGGCTTCGACGACGAAATGGCCGTTACCGGCCACCTTGTGCATGGTCGACACATCTGAGCCTGACTCAAGCAGCACCTGGGTGGAGAGCACCACCTCCTTGCCGGCTGAATTCAGACTGCGCGCGATATCCAGCCAGTCGGCCAGCCGCAGTTCATGGCGGCGCGAGCAGACGGCCTCGCCAAGATAAACGATATCGACGGGCGTCGCCGCCATGGCTTTATAAAAAGCGAATACGCTTTCACGGGGCCAGTAATAGAGCAGGGGACCCAGGGCGATCTTCATGGCGTCATTTCCACGGCCGGTGGTAGGCGCCCAGCGTGTGCTGCTGCCCTTCGGCGACCTGGTCGAGATGGCTCATCCACTCGGCTCGTGGCGCGTACCGGTGGGGCCGGGCATGGCACTGGTCGATGGCGGCGCGCCAGACCTTTGTCACCTGCGCCACATAGGCGGGGCTGCGCTGGCGGCCCTCGATCTTGATCGCGCGCACGCCGATCTTCATTAACTGCGGCAACAGCTCCAGTGTATTGAGACTGGTCGGCTCCTCGATCGCATAGTAGGCCCGCTCGGAGCCGGCATCGAAGCGGCCTTTGCAAAGAGTCGGATAGCCGGCCTTCTCGCCCTCGGCGTAGCGGTCGATCAGCACGCCATTCAGGCGCGATTCGAGCCCGGCGGGCGTTTCCTGCCAGCGCACTGCCTTGGCCGGCGAACAGACTCCGTGCGTGTTGGGCGACTCGCCGGTGACATACGAGGACAGCGAGCAGCGGCCTTCGACCATGACACACAGACTGCCGAAGCCGAATACTTCGATCTCCACCGGCGTGCGGTCGATCAACTGCTGAACCTGCGTCAGCGAGAGCACCCGGGGCAGCACGGCGCGCACGATTCCGAATTGTTCGCGATAGAAGTTGATTGCATCGTAATTGGTGGCTGACCCCTGGACCGAAAGGTGCAAGCGCAATTGCGGATGGCGTGAGGCGCCGTACTGCATCAGACCTGGATCCGCCAGGATCACAGCGTCCACGCCCAGCGCCACGGCCTTGTCCATGGCATTGCGCCAGAGCGCTGGATTGGCCGCCTGTGGGTAGGTGTTGAGCGCCATGAACACCTTGCTGCCGCGCTCATGCGCGTAGCGTATGCCCGACGCGATGGCGGCTTCGTCGAAATTGAGGCCGGCGAAATTGCGTGCGTTCGTCGCATCGCGCAGGCCCAGGTATACGCAACTTGCGCCGTTGTCCACGGCCGCTTTGAGGGCGGGCAGGCTGCCGGCCGGACAAACCAGCTCAGGCGCAGCGGTCTGTTGTGGGACGGAGTCAGGGTGCGCGGTGCTGGTTTCAGGATCGGATGGGTTCACCGGCCCGACCATACCCGCATGCGGGCGCCCAGACTCTGATCCTCGTCAAGGGCCTAGGCTACAGTAACACTTTGTCGAAGTAACGGCCGACGAGCGGCAGTCAGCTTACGGTAGGGGCCAAGTTGACAACGCAGCAGGCTGTGAAATAACCTTCTCAACATGACATCCACTGCGCCAATCGCGCAACAGTCGGGGGCGCCCCTGCTCACCGACGGGCGGACCGAAGCCGCCCGCTACGCCTTGCTGCGGCGCCTCGCACCTTCGGTGCGCCACCACCTGGTGGTCAACTTGCAGCCCATCGGAATGATTTACGAAGTGATGGATCGCCGATTGCGCGCACCGGAGCCCGACCTGGCGGAACTCCATGCAAGCGCGCAGAAAATCAACGGGTTTGCCCGGGCGGCGCTGGATTCATGCCTGGACGTGGTGACATGGCTTGCGCCCGAAGCCGATGCCGAGACCAGCGTCGCCGATGGCGTGCGGGAATGCCTGGGGTTGTTGGCAACCAGCCTGACCTTCCGCGGGTTTGCCGTGCGCAACGAAGTGCCTGCCCTGGCGGGACGCATCCGGCGTTCGGCGATCCGTAGCGTGATGACTGCCGCGATGATCCATGTCACGGACGACAATCCCGCGCCCGCCGACATCGTGCTGGCTGCTGAAGCCGGGCCTGCGGCGCTGCTGCTCACCCTGACTTTGCGTTCCACCGACGGCGAGCCGGGTTTCGCCGCCGAGGCGCCATACCGGCGGCTCGACTGGTCGGACGTCAAGGTGCTCGCCCTGGCGGAATCGGTGGAGGCGACCCGAGACGGCAGGCAGCGGTTGCGACTGGCTATACCGTGGGCGGCCGATTCGGCTTGAAACCCAGCGTCTTCATGGCCCTGGCCAACGGGGTTCGGCCGTTCTCGTACTCGCTCCACGGCTGGTTGCCTTCGTCCAGCCGGGTGTGGACCGAACCCACCGTCCAATGCGCGCCGCTTTTCAGCCCTTCGAGTTCGTCCCAGCGAACCGGCACCGAGATGCCCAGGCCGGGTCGCGCACGCACCGACCAGGCCGAGGCCGTGGTCGCGCCGTATCCGTTGCGCAGGTAATCAATGAAGATTTTCCCCACCCGATTGCCGCCGCCGCTTTTGGCCACGAAGCGCTGAGGAATGGCTCGCGCCAGATGCTGGACGATCGCTTGCGAGAAGTCCTTGACCGTGTCCCAGTCCAGTTGCTTCTTCAGCGGGACGACCAGGTGCAGGCCCTTGCCGCCACTCGTTTTCAGGAATGCCGGCAACCCGAGCTCGGAAAGAAAGGCGCGCACCAGATGGGCCGCCTCCTGGATCTGCGGCCAGCCCACGCCCTCGCCGGGGTCGAGGTCGAAGGTCATGCGATCGGGCTTGTGGATCGCGCTCTTCACGCCATTCCATGCGTGGAACTCGATCACATTCATTTGCGCCGCGGACAGCAGGCCTTCGGGCGTGGCAACCTCCAGCATTGGCGGGTGGCCCGGAAAAAACGCCGGATCGAGTTGCTCGATGCCGGGCATCTGGTAGCGCTCCGCGTGCTTCTGGAAGAACAGTTCGCCGCCGATACCCGTCGGCGCACGCACCAGCGCGACCGGCCGCCCCTTCAGATGTTCCATCATCATGGGCGCCACCAATGCGTAGTAGCGCACCAGCTGGATCTTGGTGGTTCCGCTTTCAGCATCGATCACGCGGTCCGGATTGCTCACGCGAAGCGACGCGGGCAGGCGCGGCTGCGCCCCTGGTTCTTCGGCTACTTGCCTGGCTGGCTGCGCAGCGGGCGCCGGCTTCTTGCCGCCGGACCTGGCCGCGCTGCTCCTGGCCGCCTTGTCGACGGGCGCGGCGGAGTGCCTGGGCTCTTCTCGCACGATCACCGTGGGCGGCTTGTCGGACCGCAGTCCGTGAAATACCGAATGCCGGATGCGGTGGTCGCGCGTCCATTCGCCGAACGACACCTCGCAGACCAGTTCGGGCTTGACCCAGTGCGCGCCGCGGGGAATTTCCGCACCGGCCGTGTACGCAGACTTGTCCGAGGCTACCGCGTCCAGCTGGCGTCGCAGTTCGCGCAGGCTTTGCTCGCTGAAGCCGGTGCCGACATTGCCGGCGTACTTGAGCTGTCCCGCGTCATACACCCCCAGCAGCAGCGAGCCGATGCCGGTACGCGAACCCTTCGGGTCGGTGTACCCGCCGATCACGAATTCCTGCCTGTGGCCGCACTTGAGCTTGACCCAGTCCGACGAACGGCGCGTCAGGTAGGCCGAATTCCGTCGCTTACCGACCACGCCTTCAAGGCCGAGGCGGCAGGCAGAGGCCACCACGTCTTCTGGCTTCGCATCGAACACCGCGGAAAAGCGCACCTTGTCGTGCGGCTTGCGCTCCACCACCCGTTGCAGCACCGCACGGCGCTCCAGCAAAGGCACCTCACGCAGGTCGTAACCGGCGCAATAGGGAATGTCGAACAGGTAGTAGACGATGTCGCTCGTGCGAGCGCTGTCGAAAGCGCCCTGAAGCGCCTGGAAATCCGCGGGCACCCGCTCGCCCGGCATGATGATCTCCCCGTCGTACCAGCCGTCGGGCAATTCCATCTGCTCCAGCGTTTGCGTGAGCTTGCCCAGCTTGTGAGTCCAGTCATGGCCATTGCGCGTGATCAGCCGGATCTGCCCGTCCTTGGCGCGGGTCAGCATGCGGTAGCCATCGAACTTGATCTCGTAGAACCAGTTCTGCGCGTCGGCCGGTGGCTTGTCCACCAGCGTCGCGAGTTCGGGTTGCAGCGTCTGCGGCAGCGCGGCCTTGCGGGCGCCAGCGGGAGGTCCGTCGGCGGGAGCCGCCTGGCCCTCTGGCGGCGTCGGCCCCGCCACGGCAGGCTGGTCAGCAAGGTGCTGCACGCTGTCAGGCATCTCGTCCACCACGCTGTAATCGTTGGCCCCGCGGACAAACTCGTCCCTTTCCTTGATCAGGAGCCAGGGTTCCTTCTTGTCTTCGCCGCGCCCTTTCATCCGCACCAGGGTCCAACGCCCGCGAAGCTTGTGCCCGCGCAATTCGAATTTGAGTTTGCCGTCCCGGTAACCCCTGTGCGGATCTTCCAGCGGGATCCAGCTGCCCTTATCCCAGATGATCACTTTGCCGGCGCCGTAGTTGCCGGGCGGGATCGTGCCCTCGAAACTGCTGTACGAGATCGGGTGATCCTCGGTGAGCATCGCCATGCGCTTGTCGGCGGGGTCGAAGCTTGGGCCCTTCGGCACTGCCCAGCTCTTCATCGTGCCTTCCAGCTCCAGCCGGAAGTCGTAGTGCAGGCGGGTGGCCCAATGTTTCTGGATGACGAACGTGCGCTCGTCGTCGTTCGCCACGCCGCCCGTCGCGGGTTCCGGCGTAACGTCGAAGTTGCGCTTGTCGCGGTAGGTTTTCAGCGCCGGAGACGACCGTTCTTCAGCCATAAAAAACCACAAGGACCAGGCTCGGGCATCGCCCGACGCCTGGTTATCCTCCGTTAAGCTTTGTCTCGCAGCATCTTGATCTGGTCGTGGTTGCGCTGCACACCCTGCATTTGCCGCTCCACGATCATCTTGATGCTGGCAGGCAAAGGTTGCTTCAGCGCCTTGCGGTAGCGCGCCAGCGCGTTATCCTCACCGCGCTCGCACTCTTCCAGCACCGCCTTGTCGTCGTAGGCGGAGAGTGACGCCTTGACCGAAACCCAGCCACGATGCAGGGCGCCGGCGGCGCTGCCCCCTTCATCTGCCTTCCCGCCCAGGGCACGGATCTGCTCGTACAGCTCTTGTGCGGCGCCGCGACAGTCGTCGGCACGCTGCAGGAACACCGGTTTGAGGTCGGAGCGCTTGGCCTGCTCGGCACACGCCCGGAAGCCGTACTCGCCATCCTTGGAACATTCGGCCAGATCCTGCAGGGCGTCGATCACGTCTTCGTTGTTACCTGACATGTTGCCGGCGCTCTGTGCTTCGCCAACCATCGCCGCCGCGCCGCCGCTGGTCCGGTCTGAATCACCGTCAAAACCCTGGCTCTGGGACTGCATCTGGCCCGGCATCATGCTGTCACGACTGCCGTCCATCCCGGCATTGCCGGTCCTGCGGGTGGAGTCGATGCGCTCCCATGCAGCCCGGCTGGCCTGCTGGGCTTGCGGCCAGCTCAGGGTGGAGCCGCCGCGTGCCGATTCCCAGTCGGCTGCAAGTTGCGGTTCCGCGCTGTCCCAGCCGCCTTGGTGCCGAGTGCGCCCTGTCACGCCCAGGCTATAGGCCGGAGCGTAGTCGTCGAAATTGCGGCCTTGTTCGTAATACGGTTCGCGGGTGTAGTTGTCGCGCCAGTGGGCCTCTTCCGCGGTAGGGTTGACGGCTTCGGCTGCGGCCTTGCCTGCCAGACCGCCCACCACAGCACCCACCACCCCACCGACGGCCATGCCCAAAGGCCCGCCGATGGTCCCTGCCGCCGCACCTGCGACGGCACCGCCGGTCGCGCCGACGCCGGTTCCGACCGGGTGCGAGCCCGTCTCGTCGGTGAGCGGGTCACGATTGAGATCTCTGTCTTCAGCAGCCATGTAAATGCTCCTTTTGCGGTGAATGAATGAACCAGCGCCACGCGGCCCGCATTGCGTCTACGTGGGCATTCTCCATCTTCTGCCCGCGGCACAACCGGGCAGTCAGCCAACGGGGAGACTGCCTGTAGGAGAAGATGCCATCGCCGGAACAGGAGACCGGCTCGGGCCGACCCACAGGGGATTTCAGCCTTGTCCTACAGCCGCGCAGTCGACGCGGGAGCACTCTGGAGCCGACGCCGTTTTATCGGCCACATGGCCATGAAGTACTCCCTGCGCAAGACGCCCTCGCACCTTCACCTGGCGTACAAATACGCCGAGGCGAGCGATAGCTTGATGGGACGCAATTTCATGCTCGATGTCGAAGGCGGGGAGCTGACGCTGACCATCGATCTCACGCCGAACTTTCATACGCGCAACAAGGGCGCTTCGGCCTATCTGGATGCGGTCAATCTGGCGCAAAATCATCACAAGCTGCGCTACCTGCAATGCAGCGACAACCTGGTGAGGGCACGCTTGATCAAATCTTGGGAACAAGTGCAGCAGCCGCAGTTGCGCATGTGCCTTGAATTGGGGCAGAGGGGGCGGTATGTTTACGCCGTGCAGCCGCACTCGCTTTTCATGGGCGGCATCCAGTTCGATGTCCAGGAGGTTTTGGAGCCACAGGAGTTGCGCGGCGGTCGCGCGCCTTCGCCCGACTCCTTGCAAACTCCGAGGAACCACGCATGAGACAAGTACTGTTTTCCCTGGCACGCGCCCGCAGCGGCCTGTTGAGAATTGGCCTGGCCTGCCTGTTGGGCCTGGCCTGGGTCAACGCCGCGGCTGATGCCGACGCACTGCGGGTGAAGCACGGCGAGTTGCGCGAGGTACTGCGCAACAACAACTTCCAGCGGGCGCTGCACATCGATTCTTCCGAAGGTGCCGACAATCACGTCAAGGGAGACGTGTATGCCGTCCTCGACCATCCGTTCGCTGTCGTGAACGGGGTGTTAAAGGAGCCGTCTGACTGGTGCGAAATCCTGTTGCTGCCGTTCAATACCAAATTCTGCCGTCCGGGCAGCCGTGACGGTGCTGCTGGGTTGCAGGTTCGAATCGGGCGCAAGTTCGACCAGCCTTTGGATAAAGCTCACCGCATCGACTTTGTCTGGCGCCCAGTCTCCGTGACAACGGATTACCTGGAGACCCGGTTGGATGCCGCTCAGGGTCCGCTGGGGACCCGGAACTATCGGATCGCCGTGTCTGCCATTCCGCTGGACGGGCGGCGCACCTTCATGCACCTGAGCTATTCATATGGCTTCGGTTTTGCCGGCCGGGTTGCGATGCAGGCCTATCTGGCAACGGCGGGCGCCGACAAAGTGGGCTTCACCGTCACCGGCAAGGATGGCAACGGCCAGCCCATTTACATCGGCGGCATGCGCGGCGCCATCGAGCGCAACGCGATGCGTTATTACCTTGCCATCGATGCACACCTGGGCTCGCGACAAGCTCCCGCGGACCAGCAGTTTGCAAAGAGCATCCAGACCTGGTTCGACGAGAGCGAGCGCTATTCGCGCCAGTTGCATGAAATGGACCGGGCCGCCTACCTCGCCATGAAGCGGGCCGAATACGAGCGCCAGCAGACGGCGATCGCCGACTAGCTGCTGGCTGCTACTTCAGGCCGGCAGCGGCGCGCAACGTGTTGGCCCGGTCGGTGCGCTCCCAGGTGAATTCCGGTTCTTCACGGCCAAAGTGGCCGTACGCCGCGGTTTTTTCGTAGATCGGGCGCAGCAAATCGAGCATCTGGATGATGCCCTTGGGACGCAGGTCGAAGTGATCGTGGATCAATGACGCGATCTGGTCGTCGGGGATCACCCCGGTGCCTTCGGTGTACACCGTGACGTTCATCGGCTTGGCGACACCGATCGCGTAGGCCACCTGGATCTGGCACTGCCGCGCCAGGCCAGCCGCCACCACGTTTTTTGCCACGTAGCGCGCCGCATAAGCTGCCGAGCGATCGACCTTGCTCGGGTCCTTGCCCGAAAACGCGCCACCGCCGTGCGGGCAGGCGCCACCGTAGGTGTCGACGATGATCTTGCGCCCTGTCAGGCCGCAGTCGCCCTGCGGACCGCCGATGACGAAACGCCCGGTGGGATTGATCAGGTAGCGGGTTTCCTTCAGCCACTGAGCGGGCAACACCGGCTTGATGATTTCTTCGATGACCGCCTCGACGAACGACGGCAGCATGTGTTTGCCATCGCTCTGTTCGGGGCTGTGCTGGGTGGACAGAACCACCGTGTCGACGCTGTGGGGCTTGCCGTCCACGTAGCGCATGGTGACCTGGCTCTTGGCGTCCGGCCGCAGGAAGGGCAGGCGCCCGTCCTTGCGCACCTGGGCTTGCCGCTCCATCAGCCGATGCGCGTAGTAGATCGGCGCGGGCATCAGCTCCGGCGTTTCATCGCAGGCATAGCCGAACATCAGGCCCTGATCGCCCGCGCCGGTGTTCAGGTGATCGTCGGAGGCGTGGTCCACGCCCTGCGCGATGTCATTGGACTGTTTGTCGTAGGCCACGAGCACCGCGCAACCCTTGTAGTCGATGCCGTACTCGGTGTTGTCGTAGCCGATGCGCTTGATCGTGTCGCGCGCGACCTGGATGTAATCCACATGCGCGTTGGTCGTGATCTCGCCCGCCAGCACGACCAGGCCGGTGTTGGTCAGGGTTTCGGCGGCCACGCGGCTGCGCGGGTCCTGGGTGAAGATCGCGTCGAGAATCGCGTCCGAGATCTGGTCGGCCACCTTGTCGGGATGGCCCTCGGATACCGATTCGGACGTGAAGAGAAAGTCGTTCGCCATTTGAATAAACTCCATGGTTAAGCTTGAAGGCGCGTTGCCTTGTGCCGGAGCTTGAGGCGAACGCTTTAGCAGAACTCTTTAACGTCGCCCTGCAAGTAGTTCATAACTCGGCGACCAGGCCATTCTAAACGTGAAGATCCTGTTCCGTGTGCTCGCGCTGCTGCCGCTGCCTGTCCTGCATGCGGTGGGCGCAGCCCTGGGATGGCTGTCTTTCGTTGCGTCGCCCACCTATCGCCGCCGGTTCATCGAGAACGCCCGTCAGGGCGGCTATGGTTTGGCCCAGGTCTCGTCCGCCGTGGGCGAGGCCGGCAAGCTGGTGGCCGAAGTGCCGCGCCTGTGGTTCGGAAGTCCAGTCGCGCTCCATTGGGATGGCGCTGAACTGATCTCGGCCGCCCTCGCACAGGGCCGCGGCATCGTTTTTCTGACACCCCATCTGGGCTGCTTCGAAGTGACGGCGCAGGCCTATGCGGATCGATACGGGCCCATCACCGTTCTCTACCGGCCGGCGCGCAAGCTGTGGCTGCGCGAGTTGGTCGCCGGTGCCCGCCAGCGCCGCAATCTGGCCGCGGTGCCGACAACCCTGGCCGGCGTCAAGCAGTTGCTCAAGGCCTTGAAGGCCGGCGAGGCAGTGGGGCTGCTCCCCGACCAGGTGCCGCCCGATGGCCTCGGGGTATGGGCCGCGTTCTTCGGCCGACCCGCGTACACGATGACCCTATCGGCCCGACTGGCCCGGCAAACCGGCGCCACGCTGCTGTTGGCCTGGGGCGAGCGGCTGCCATGGGGGCGCGGCTACAGGATTCACTTTCGGCCGTGGATCGAACCCGTCGAGGCGGAACCCGCCGTGGCGGCGGCCCAGGTGAATGCCAGCATGGAAGCGCTGATCCGTGAGCGGCCGGCCCAATACCTCTGGGGCTATGCGCGCTACAAGAAGCCGCGCCAGGAGACACGGGCATGATCAGCCGGCTGGGTATCCTCTTCATGCGGGCCATTGCGCCCCTTCCGCTCGGCGTGGTCCGGGCGATGGGTACCGTGCTCGGCTGGCTGCTGTATTTCCTCGTGGTTCCGCGGCGGCGAATCGCGCGCCGAAATCTCGAGCTTTGCTTTCCGCAGTGGTCCAAGGCGCAGCGCCGTACCGTGGTGCGCCGGCATTTCATCGTCTTCGCACAAGCCTGGCTGGATCGCAGCTGGCTTTGGCACGGGCACCCTGATGTCGTGCGACGGCGTCTGAACCTGACGGGCGCAGTCGATGAACTAGACGGCAAGCAGCCCGCCATTCTGCTCGCACCGCACTTTCTTGGACTCGACGCTGGCGTGACGGCGCTCACGCAGCAGCAAGGGCGGCCGATGATCGGTGTCTATACGCGCCAGTCGAATCCCACGGTGGACGAATGGATTTTCAAGGGGCGCCAGCGGTTTGGCGCTGCCCGGCCGCTCAGCCGCGCGGATGGCGTGCGCGAGATGATCTCCGCGGTACGCCAGGGCGAACTGATGTACCTGCTGCCCGACATGAATTTTGGTGCGCAGGACTCGATCTTTGTGCCTTTCTACGGTATTCAGGCGGCGACGCTCCCTTCGTTGCCCCGCTTTGCACGCCTGTGCCGTGCCAAGGTCGTGCCATTGGTCACACGCCTCACGCCCCAAGGCTACGAAGTGCGCATCCTTGCGTCCTGGACAGATTACCCGACAGCCGATCTGCTGGCCGACACCGCGCTGATGAACAAGCGGCTGGAGGGCTACATCGACCAGATGCCGGAGCAGTACTACTGGGTGCACAAGCGCTTCAAGAGCCGCCCGCCCGGAGAACCGCCGCTGTACTGAGTCAGGTCCGCAGGAATGCGGCGAGCCGTTGCGCCACGAATTCCGGGCGCTCGTGAATGATCCAATGAGTGGCTCCCTCGACTTTTTCCAACGTGAGGTCTGGGATGTACTCTTCCAGCCCGTTGATCAGCTCCGCCGGCAAGGCGGCATCGTTCATCGCCCAGAGCACCAGCGTCGGCAGGCTTACCGTGAGCATCTCGTGCGGCAGTGTGATCGCTGCTGCCCCAGGGTCTTCCGGCCGCGGCGGCCGCAGCGGCGAGGCCCGGTAGTAGTTGCAGCCGCCGGTGAGGCTGGCGTCCCACACCTCGCGGTATCGCTGCTTTACCGCATCGGTCAGCCACGGCGCGCCGCCCCACTGAGTGAAGAACTGCCAGAGCCGCCGGTAATCGTCTTCTCGCAGCAATCGCTCGGCGTCGGGGCGAATCAGGAAGTTCATGTACGCGCTGGCGGCCTGCTGCTTCGGGTTGTACGTCATCTCGCGCAGAAACGTCCCCGGATGGGGGGAGTTGATGATGGCCAGCTTGTTGGCAAGCTGCGGCAGCTGGTTGGCCAGGTTCCAGGCCGCCGCGCCGCCCCAATCGTGCGCGACCAGGCACTCGAGTGGCGCGCCCTCGACCTGTA
Organism: Ramlibacter sp.; assembly: GCA_046599015.1. Taxonomy (GTDB): domain Bacteria; phylum Pseudomonadota; class Gammaproteobacteria; order Burkholderiales; family Burkholderiaceae_C; genus Ramlibacter. The sequence continues at coordinate 40,057 of JBKJHN010000023.1, read as the reverse complement.
TCAATGCCGCGATGTCTTGCACCAGGTACCTCGCGCGGTATTCCTTCACTTCTGCCGGCTGGCTGGATTTCTCGTAGCCGCGCAAGTTGGGAGCCACGCAACGGAAGCCGCCGTGCTCGGGCCGGGCGAAGTGCACCAGCAGCTCGTCCCAGACGAAGGCCGCTTCGGGAAAGCCGTGCAGGAACATCAGGACCGGACGCCCGCGTTGCCCGGTCGCGCGGCAGCTCAGGGTGATGCCATGGGGCAGAGCTTGTTGAAGTTTTTCGATCATGGCTCGGTGGTAACGGGGTGGGCCCACTGCGAAAGCAGGACTGCGGCTTCTTCAACTCCCTGCTTTTTCAAGGCCGAAAACAGTTTGACTTCGCCGCCACCGGCTTGCAGTCGCGCAATCGACAAGGCCTTCGCCGCCTCACTGCGGTTGAGTTTGTCGGCTTTGGTCAGCAGCAGCAGGAACTTCAGCCCTTGCTCGACGCGTGGGCGAACCACCTCCAGCAGAATGTCGTCGAGCTCGGTGAGCCCATGGCGCGGATCGCACAGGAGCACAATTCCCATAAGGTTAACGCGGGTCACTAAATAATTCGCCATGACCTGCTGCCACCGTATCTTGTCCTGCTTGGGCACGGCCGCGTAGCCATAGCCGGGCAGGTCCGCCAGCACCGCATCGGTTGCGCCCTGCCTGCCCAATGCGAACAGGTTGATGCTCTGGGTGCGGCCGGGCGTCTTTGATGCGAACGCCAGTCTTTTTTGTTGCGTCAGGGTATTGATGCAGGTCGATTTGCCGGAGTTGGAGCGGCCCACGAACGCGATCTCGGGGACCGTGAGCGGGGGCAAGAACTCGAGCGTGGGAGCCGTGGTGAGGAACCGGGCGGTGTGCAGCCAGCCTAGCGCCTGCACTGCTGCGGACTTGGTGCCGGCGGGTGGGGCCGGAGCGACGGTCATGGGGTGCCTTTGAGTGTGCGGGGAAACCCCGAGTGGGGCATTGTAGAATTACAGGGTTTTGCGCCCACGAACTCTGAAGCCGATATGAAGTCGCTCGCCTCCCTGCTGATCGCTGCCCTGCTGGCAGTTCCCGCCATTTGTGCGTCCGCCGCTGAGGAAAAGCCGGCGATGGCCAAGCCGGACGTGACGCAGGGCGGTGCCAAGTTTACATCCCTGTGCGCGGCCTGCCACGGCGCGGATGGCAACTCCGGGGTCCCCGCCAATCCCAAGCTCGCCCAGCAGCACCCCGAATACCTCATGAAGCAATTGCGTGAGTTCAAGAGCGGCGCGCGCCCCAGCCCGATCATGCAGGCGTTTGCCGCGCAACTGAGCGATGCCGACATGAAGAACGTTTCATACTGGGCCGGAGCGCAAAAGGCCAAAGCGGGGTTCGCCAAGGACAAGGAACTGGTCGCGCTGGGCGAGAAGATCTATCGTGGTGGCATCGGTGAGCGCGGCGTTGCGGCTTGCGCCGGCTGTCACAGCCCGAACGGCGCGGGCGTTCCGTCGCAATTCCCTCGTGTCTCCGGCCAGCACGCCGACTACACCGAAACCCAACTGAAGGCCTTCCGCGACGGGCCGCGCAAGAACAGTGCGCAAATGGTTCAGATTGCCGCCAGGCTGAACGACCGCGAGATGCGCGCGGTGGCCGACTACATCGCCGGCCTCCATTGATTTGCGCCGTCGCGGTTTGAACTAACCGCCTGGAAACGAGCCTAAAAGGGCGGGTCCTCGATTGGAGGGCTCGCCTTTTTTTATTTGAGCCGACGTGACAAGGCGACGAGGTACACCTTCCATGCTGATCAAGAACACCGACGCGAACGGCTTCATTCACCCGGTTGCCAGTGAAATCTCCCCGCCGGCGGTGTATCACCGTCGGCGCGAGCTGCTCCAGCTCATGGCTGCTGGAGTGGCGGGGCCGGTGCTGGCTTCGTGGGCCGCGAGGGACGCGCTGGCGCAAGTGCAGCGGCCCGGCAAGCTGCCGGTGCTCACGGCCGTGAAGTCAGGCGTGCCTGGCGCCGCGACCATGGAAAAGATGACCGAGTACAAGGACAGCGCCAGCTACAACAACTTCTACGAGTTCGGCACCGACAAGGACGATCCGGCGAAGAACGCCCACACCCTCAAGACCAAGCCCTGGACCGTCGAAGTGGATGGCCTGGTGAAGAAGCCGGCGAAATACCAGCTGGATGACCTCATCAAGCTCAGTGCCCAGGAGGAGCGGATCTATCGCTTGCGCTGCGTCGAGGGCTGGTCGATGGTCATTCCCTGGGTCGGCTACTCCCTGAGCAAACTCATAGAAAAGGTCGAGCCGCTGGGCAGTGCGAAGTTCGTGGAGTTCATCACGCAGGCCGATCCCAAGACCATGCCAGGTGTCGGCTCACGGGTTCTCGACTGGCCTTATGTGGAAGGGCTGCGGATGGACGAGGCCATGCACCCGTTGACGTTGTTGACATTCGGCATGTATGGCGAAGTGCTGCCCAATCAGAATGGCGCGCCGATCCGCTTGGTGGTGCCCTGGAAGTACGGGTTCAAGAGCGGCAAGAGCCTGGTGCGCATCCGCTTCACCGATGCCGAGCCCAGGACCGCGTGGAGCAAGGCGGCGGCCAACGAGTATGGTTTCTACTCCAATGTGAACCCGAACGTCGATCACCCGCGCTGGAGCCAGGGCACCGAGCGGCGGATCGGTGAGGACGGCTTGTTCGCGAAGAAGCGCAAGACTCTGATGTTCAACGGCTACGAGGCGCAGGTGGGACAGCTGTACGCTGGCATGGACCTGAAGAAAAACTACTGATGTCGACAGGCAAGCCGCGGCGTCGCAACTGGCTTGCGCCCGCGCTTCTCCACGCAGCGGCCAAGCCGTTGCTGTTTGCGGTGGCTTTACTGCCGTTCGCATGGCTGCTGTACGCAGCCGTCACCAACAACCTGGGCGCCAATCCGGCGGAGCACCTGATCCGTGCCACCGGCGACTGGACGCTGCGCTTCTTGTGCATCACGCTCGCCATCACGCCGCTGCGGGTCATGACCGGCACGCCCGCCCTGGCGCGTTTTCGGCGCATGCTGGGGCTGTTCGTCTATTTCTATGTCGTCGTTCATCTATTGAGCTATAGCTGGTTCGACATGGGCTTCGATCTGGCCGACATCGCCAAGGACATCGCCAAGCGGCCCTTCATCCTGGTGGGTTTCAGCGGCTTTCTGCTGCTGACGCCATTGGCTGCGACTTCGTTCAACCGAGCCATCAAGGCCTTGGGGCCCAAGCGCTGGCAGGCATTGCACAAGCTGATCTACGTCATTGCTTGCCTGGGCATCCTGCACTTTTTCTGGATGCGGGCCGCGAAGAACAATTTTGCCGAAGTCGCCGTTTACGCAGCCATCGTTGTGACGCTATTGGGCTGGCGGCTGGTTCAGTTCTGGAGGAAGAAGCGCATGCCGGCCGGGACCGCGGGGCGCGGCATGCAGATCTAAATCAATTTCTCGCGGCGCATCTGATCGGCAGGCGTTTCGCGCTCCCGGATCAAGTGCGCCCGGCTGCCGTCCACCAGAACCTCCGCGGCCCGGCCACGCGTGTTGTAGTTGCTGGCCATGCTCATGCAATACGCGCCTGCCGACAGTACCGCCAGGAGTTCGCCGGGCTGTGCGGCCAATGCCCGGTCTCGCCCGATCCAGTCGCCGCTTTCGCACACCGGGCCGACAACGTCGTAGGTTTCTGCCGGCGCCAGGCGGCGTTGCAGCGGCACGATGGCGTGATAGGCCTGGTACATCGCCGGCCGGGGCAGGTCGTTCATCGCCGCATCGACCACGCAGAAATTCTTGTGCTCACCGGGCTTGAGGTAAAGGACCTCGGTCAGGCACACGCCGGCATTGCCAACCAGTGACCTTCCTGGCTCGATCACCAATCGGCGGTCCCCGAAACCGCGGGCGTCCAGCTTGGCGAACAGCTTGCCCCACAGTGCGTCGGCGGCCGGGGGCGCCGTGCCCTGGTAATCGATCCCCAGGCCGCCACCAAAATCGATGTGGTGAAGCGCAATTCCGCATGCCTCGACTGCTTCAACGAGATCCAGCACCCGGTCCATCGCGTCGAGATAAGGCCCCTCGTCGGTGATTTGCGATCCGATATGGCAGTCGATCCCGGCCACCGCGAGCCCCGGCAAGCCGGCGGCTCGCCGATAGGCGGCGACGGTGCGCTCGTGGGCCACGCCGAACTTGTTGCCCTTCAGGCCGGTCGAAATGTAGGGATGGGTCTTGGGGTCGACGTCCGGGTTCACGCGGATGCTGACGGCCGCGACCTTGCCTTGCGCGAGCGCAACTTCGCTGAGCACCTCCAGCTCGGCTTCGCTCTCGACATTGAAGCAACCGATGCCCTCTTGCAGTGCCCGGGCCATCTCAGCCCGGGTTTTTCCAACACCCGAAAAAATAATATTCGCCGCTTGCGCACCCACCGCCAGCGCACGTTCAAGTTCACCGCCCGAGACGATGTCGAATCCGCAGCCCGCCTGAGCGAACACCTGCAGCACGCCCAATGACGAATTCGCTTTCATGGCGTAGCAGATCTGTGCGTTGCGGCCGGCGAAGCCACGCTGGTAGGCGGCGAGTGCCCCCAGCATGGCCGCCTTCGAGTACACGAACAGCGGAGTGCCGTGTTCGCGCGCCAGGGCGGCCAGTCGCACATCTTCGACGAATAGCTCATCGCCGCGATAGGCGAAATGGGGATGGCCCGGCAGTGCGCTCGTGCTCATGGCCTGGGGGCAGGCGTTGCCGTGCCCGTTGCGGGTGGTGCGGAAGCCGCCGGACTCAGGATCTGCGGCAAGGTAGCCCGTTCGGCGGCGGCCTCCCCGGTGGGCAGGAACAGCCGGCCTTTTTGGCCGCAGCCGGCCAGCACCGCGACCCCGCTCACCACAAGGGCAAACCGCAGCCAACGCACGGTGACTAGAATTTGGGAAACCTTCAACATGGTGAAATTGTAATGACCGACCCCGAATTCATGGATCGCGCCGAGGCGGTGCTGGCCCGCATCGAGGCCTGTTGCGACCGGATCAATGATCAGACCGACGCGGATGTAGACAACCAGCGGGTCGGTGGCATGGTCACGCTCACCTTTCCAAACGGCAGCCAGATCATCGTGAATCTGCAACGGCCGCTGCATGAGATCTGGATGGCGGCCAAGGCCGGCGGCTTCCATTACAAGTTCGACGGAACGCGCTGGGTGGACACCAAGGGCAATGGCGAGTTCTTTGACAACCTCTCGCACCATGCGGGCGAGCAGGGTGGGCAGCCCCTGGAGTTTTCTTAGACCCTGTCCGCGGCCTAATTCCTGAACAGGTCGAGGATGCTCTTGCGCTCGTCTGCGGGCGGCGACGGCAACCGGGTGGGCGGCAGGCCATCGGAGTTCATCAGGCTCTTGTCGTCGGGGGCTCGGCCCGGAACCGGGGAGCCGGCATCCACGGAGCTGCCGCCAAGGTTGCCGACGCCCCCGCCGCGCGCGTACTCTTCGTAATACCACTCACCGTTCACGTTGACCACGCCATCGGGCGCCGCCGGTTCGATGACCGGAACGCCTTTCAGCGCGGTCTCCATGAAGTTGATCCAGACGGGCAGGCTCAGGCTACCGCCCGTTTCACGATCGCCGAGCGAACGCGGGTTGTCGTATCCCATCCAGACGATCGCGACGAGCGTCGGTTGAAAACCGTTGAACCAGGTATCGATCTGGTCATTGGTGGTGCCGGTCTTGCCGTACAGATCCGTGCGCTTCAGATCACGTTGCGCTCTTGCAGCCGTGCCCACCCGCGTGACTTCCTGCAGCAGGCGCGCCATCATGAACGCATTGCGGGCGTCGATGGCGCGCACTGACTCATTGGGCAACGGCGGCTGGCTCTCCACCACCACCTTGCCCTTCTGGTCGGTGATCCTGGTGATCAGCCAGGGGTTGATCCGATAGCCGCCGTTGGCAAACACCGCATAACCGGTTGCCATCTGCATGGGTGTCACCGATCCGGCGCCAAGTGCCATCGTCAGGTACGCCGGGTGCTTCTCGGCGTCGAACCCGAACCGCGTGATCCAGTCTTGCGCGTTCTGGGCGCCCACCGCCTGCAGGATGCGAATGGACACCATGTTCTTCGACTTGGCCAGCCCCGTGTGCAACGGCATCGGGCCTTCGAACTTGCCGTCGTAGTTCTTGGGCGCCCAAGGTTGACCGCCAGTGACGCCGGCGTCAAAGAACAGCGGTGCGTCATTCACCATGGTGGATGCCGTGAAGCCTTTTTCCAGGGCGGCCGAGTAGATGAACGGCTTGAATCCCGATCCCGGTTGGCGCCATGCCTGGGTGACGTGATTGAACTTGTTCTTGTTGAAGTCGAAGCCGCCGACCAGCGCGCGGACGGCGCCATCACGCGGATCCAACGCAACGAATGCGCCTTCGACTTCGGGCAGCTGTGTGATTTCCCAGGTGTTCTTGGGCGTCCTGGCGACCCGGATCACCGCGCCACGGCGGATCTTGATCTTGGGCGGAGCCTTGTCGGACAGGCCGGACTGGGCCGGGCGTAGGCCGTCGCCCGTGATCTCCACCCGTTCACTGTTCTGCCGAACCGCCAGAATCCTTTTCGGGTTGGCTTCGAGCACCACCGCTGACATGACGTCGCCATTGTCCGGATGATCGGCCAGCGCATCGTCGATGGCGTCGTCGGCTTCCTTCGCGTTGTCGGGCAGCTCGACAAATTCTTCCGGCCCACGGTAGATCTGCCGGCGCTCGTAATCCATGATGCCCTTGCGCAGGGCCTTGTACGCCGTCTCTTGCTGCGCCGAGTCGAGCGTGGTGAACACATTCAGGCCACGGGTGTAGGCTTCGTCGCCGTATTGCGCATAGACGAGCTGGCGCGCGGTCTCGGCGACATATTCGGCGTGCACACGGAAATTGTCGCCGCCGGTGCGGATCTTCAACTCCTGCCGCTTGGCGGTCTCCGCATCCTCGGCCGTGATGAAGCCGTTTTCATGCATTCTTTCGATGATGTGGAGCTGGCGCGCCCGGGCCCGGGTGGGATTGATGATGGGGTTGTACGCCGAAGGCGCCTTGGGCAAGCCTGCCAGCATCGCTGCTTCAGCGATGCTCAGCTCTTTCATGGGCTTGCCAAAATAGGCATCAGCCGCGGCGGCAAAGCCGTAGGCCCGATTGCCCAGAAAGATCTGGTTCATGTAGATCTCCAGGATCTGGTCCTTGGAGAGCAGGTGCTCGAGCTTGAAGGTCAGCAGCACCTCGTACAACTTGCGGGTAAATGTCTTCTCGGAGGAAAGGTACACGTTCCGGGCCACCTGCATGGTGATGGTGGACGCGCCCTGGCTTTTGACCCTGCCCAAGTTAGCCAGCGCGGCCCGGAGCAACCCGCGATAGTCGACCCCGCCGTGTGAATAGAAGCGGGAGTCCTCGATCGCCAGGACGGCATCCTTCATGACTTTGGGAATCTCAGCGATCGGCGTCAGGTTGCGGCGCTCTTCGCCGAACTCGGCAATCAGTACCCCATCGGCCGAGTAGACGCGCAGCGGCAGCTTGGGCCGATAGTCCACCAGGTCCGAAATGTCGGGCAGGTTCGGATACGCAACCGCCAAGGCGAGGCCGACGATGATGACGATGGAGGTCGCCCCCGCCACCAGGAGTCCCGTGCTCCACAAGAAAGCAAGCAGCAGGTTGCGTTTCCAGCCGCCGGCTTCGCGCGTTTTGGAGGAGGACTTGCTGGACTCGTCCGGACTGGATTCAGAAGGCATTAGGTGTCCACTTGGCGTCCAAGGGAGCAATTATAAAAAAGTACGACCCCGGCACGCAGAAAAGGCCGATCAGCCGCAGATCGGAAACTCTTCCGTTAGTGCCCCGCGCGGCATTCTGAGGCCGCCAGTATGGCAGGTTCCCCCCCGTCGGGTTTTGGCAACGGTCGCATGCCTCCAACCAGCAAAATCCTTTGTGTGACAAGGATGTTACTGCTAGTATTGAAGTGAAATCTTAAGTTTGTTACGCTTGGAAATATGGCGTTTCAGGAGCAGGAATGATCTCTCTGGGCTCATTGTTTAGCCGGCAACCCGCGCCACTGTTGGGCTTGGACATCAGCTCCTCCAGTGTCAAGCTGGTGGAGCTCGGCCGTGACAAGCAAGGCAACATGGTGCTCGAGCGCTGTGCCATCGAGCCGCTGGAGCGCGGGTGGATCACCGACGGCAACGTCGAGAAGTTCGACGAAGTCGCCAACGCCATGCGCCGGGTCATCAAGAAGAGCGGCAGCCGCACTCGTAACGTCGCCATGGCGCTTCCGCCTTCGGCCGTCATCACCAAGAAGATCGTTCTGCCCGGCGGGTTGTCCGAACAGGATCTGGAAACCCAGGTGGAAGCGGAAGCCAACCAGTACATCCCGTTTTCGCTCGACGAGGTCAGCCTGGACTTCTGCGTCATCGGTCCGAGCCCTACCTCGGCCGGGGACGTCGAAGTACTGATCGCCGCGTCCCGCAGGGAGAAGGTGCAGGACCGGCAGGGTTTGGCGGAAGCCGCCGGGCTCAAGCCCGTCATCATCGATGTCGAGTCCTATTCGTCACGCTTGGCCACCTCTCGCCTGATCACGGCGCTGCCCAACGGCGGGGTCGACACCATGGTGGCCTTGTTCGAGGTGGGCGCGTTCACCACCAGCATGCAGGTGATCCGTAATGACGAGGTGCTCTACGACCGCGATCAGGCCTTTGGCGGCGCGCAGTTGACGCAGTTGATCGTCCGGCAGTACGGGTTCTCTCCTGAAGAAGCCGAAAGCAAGAAGCGCAACGGCGATTTGCCCGAGGACTACGACAGCGGCGTGCTGAAGCCGTTCGTGGAGAGCATGGCGCAGGAGGTCGCGCGGGCGCTGCAGTTTTTCTTCACCAGCACTCCGCATAACCGCGTGGACTACGTGATGCTTGCCGGCGGATCGGCCGCCCTGCCGGGCTTGACCGAGGCGGTCACCATGCAGACCTCCTTCCCATGCAACATTGCCAACCCGTTCGAAGGAATGCACGTCGGCGAAGGCGTCCGCGAGAAGAAGATGCGACGCGAGGCGCCTTCGTACCTCACTTCGTGCGGACTGGCGATGCGGAGGTTCATGCGGTGATCCTGATCAATCTTCTTCCCCATCGCGAGGCCGCGCGCAGGCGCAGGAAGGAATTGTTCTTCGCCATGCTGGCGGGATCCGCTGTGCTCGGGGGCGCGATCGCCGGGAGCGTCTATCTCTGGTACGCCGCGCAGATTTCCAGCCAGCAGGACAGAAACACGGTCCTGCAGGTTGAGAACAAGCGGCTAGACGGGCAGATCAAGGAGATCGCCACCCTGCAGTCGGAAATCGCCGCCCTGCGCGCGCGCCAGCAGGCCGTGGAAGATCTGCAGGCCGACCGAAACATGCCTGTGCACCTGCTCAATGAGCTGGTCAAGCAGTTGCCGGACGGAGTCTATGTGAGCAGCCTCAAACAGGACAACCAGGTGGTGACCATCATCGGCGTGGCCCAGTCGAACGAGCGGGTCTCCGAGCTGCTGCGCAACCTGGGGAACAAGAGTCCTTGGCTGAGTCGGCCTGAATTGATTGAGATCACGGCCGGCAACGTGGCCTTGAGCCCACGGGACCAGCGACGCGTTTCGAACTTCACGATGCGCATGCGCCTGCTGCGCGCCAGCGAAGCGCTGAAGACGGCCGCCGCTGCGAGTGGCGCTTCGGCCGCGGCTTCGGGAGCCGCCGCGGCTGCCTCCGCTCCAGCGAAGACGTGATCGCCATGGCCGATAAGAAAACTTCCAAGCTGAATGTCGGGGCGGTGACAAACGCACTGGCAGGGCAGTTCCGGGGACTCAATCGCAACGATCCCTCGACGTGGCCCGTATTTCCCCGGCTCGTTCTGTTCCTGGCAGTGGCCAGCCTGATCGTGACCGCGTTGTGGTTTGTCTGGCTCGAGGGCGCGGACGCGGAGCTGGAGCAGGAGCGGAAAAAAGAAGTGGTCCTGCGAGAGGACTACAAGAAGAAGCTGTCGCAAGCCGTCAACCTCGAGGGTCTCAAGAAGCAGCGCGAACAGGTGCAGCAGTACGTGACGCAACTGGAGAAACAGTTGCCCAGCAAGGCTGAAATGGACGCGCTCCTGTCCGACATCAATCAGGCCGGCCTCGGGCGCAGCCTGAGTTTCGACCTGTTCCGTCCCGGCAGTGTGAGCGTCAAGGAGTACTACGCTGAGTTGCCGATTACGCTGCGAGTCACCGGCCGCTTCCACGATGTCGGCGCCTTTGCTTCCGATATCGCCAATCTGTCGCGCATCGTCACGTTGAACAATGTCAGCGTGACACCCGGCAAGGATGGCATTCTGCTGATGGACGCAACGGCCAAGACCTTCCGCTACCTGGACGGCGATGAAGTCGATGCCCAGCGCAAGGCCGCCACAGCAGCGGCAGGAGCGAAGAAAAAATGAGCGCCAGATTGGTGATCGCGGCAGCGTCCACAGCCTTGTTGCTCGGCGCGTGCGGTTCGTCCGGCCAGCAGGAACTGCAGGATTGGATGACCGAGCAGCGCGCTCAGACCAAGCCGAAGCTCCAGCCGCTGCCGGAGCCGAAGAAATTTTCGCCCCAGGCCTACACCCAGGCCGGCACGACGGATCCGTTCAGCAATCAGAAGCTGACGCAGGCCCTGAAGCGCGATTCCTCACAGCTGACCTCCAACGTGGCGCTGGTGACACCCGAGCTGTCGCGGCGCAAGGAGCCGCTCGAGAGCTTTCCGCTCGACGCCATGAAGATGGTGGGTAGTCTGCAAAAGGAGGGCCTGCCAGTGGCGCTGGTCCGCGTGGACAACCTCTTGTACCAGGTCCGTCCGGGCAACTACCTCGGGCAGAACTTCGGGCGGATCACGAAGGTGGGGGAAACCGAAGTTGTGCTGCGCGAGATCGTGCAGGACGCGGCCGGTGAGTGGATCGAACGCGTAGCCACATTGCAACTGCAGGAGAAGTCGAAATGAACAAGATTCCGGTGGTGGCGTGGCGAGGCGTCTGTGCTTTCGCAGGCGCATTTCTGGTGGCAGCCTGGTCGTTTTCGGCCGCGGCGCAGACAGTCGTCGAGTCGGTGAGCAGTTCGATCCAGGGCGGCGTCGAGGTCGTGCGGATCGAATTCTCGCAGCCGCTTCAAGCCGTGCCGGCGGGTTTCGCGATTCAGGCGCCAGCGCGCGTCGCCCTGGACATTCCTGGCGCATCCAACGGGCTGGGCCGCTCCACCGTGGAAATCAACCAGGGCAACGTCCGATCCGTCAATGTGGTGCAGTCGGGGGACCGCACTCGATTGGTCTTGAACCTGAAGTCGCCCGCCGCCTACAAGGCGCAGTTGCAGGGCAAATCGCTGCTGGTGGTGCTGGAGCCCGCGGTTGCCGCGAGCAGCCCGTCCACTTCTTCGCAGCCGGTATTCGCCGAAGCGCGCAATGTCGAAACCCAGCCGATCCGGGATCTCGATTTTCGGCGCGGCACCGACAGTTCGGGACGCGTCATCGTGGCACTGCCCAGCAACCAGGTGGGCGTCGACATCCGCCAGCAGGGCCAGAACCTGGTTGTCGAATTCCTGAAGTCCACGCTCCCGGAAGGGCTGCGCAGGCGCCTGGACGTGTCTGACTTCGGCACCCCTGTGCAAAGCGTCACCACGTTCCAGGCCGGCGACCGGGTGCGCGTCGTCATCGAACCCAAGGGTGCCTGGGAACACAGCGCCTACCAGAGCGACAACCAGTTCGTGGTGGAGGTGAGGCAACTCAAGATCGACCCGGGCAAGTTGACTCAGGGCTCGGGGTTCGCCGGGGAGAAGCTGTCGCTGAATTTCCAGAACATCGAAGTGCGCTCGCTGCTGCAGGTGATCGCCGACTTCACGAACTTCAATATTGTCACGTCCGATTCCGTCACCGGTGCCGTGACGCTTCGGCTGAAGGACGTCCCTTGGGACCAGGCCCTGGACATCGTGCTGCAGGCCAAGGGATTGGGGATGCGCAAGGCGGGCAACGTCATCTGGATCGCGCCCAAGGATGAAATCGCCTCCAAGGAAAAGCTCGACCTGGAGTCTCGCGTCGCCATTCAGAGCCTGGAGCCGGTACGGACCCAGTCCTTTCAGCTGAATTACACCAAGGCGGCGGAGATTGCGGGCCAGATCTCCGCCGGCACGGGTGCCGCGCGGATTCTCACTACCCGCGGCAGCGTGATCGCCGAGCCCCGCACCAACCAGCTTTTCGTCACCGACATCGTCTCCCGCCTGGAGCAGGTGCAACAGCTGATCGCCAAGCTCGACGTGGCCGTGCGTCAAGTGCTGATCGAGGCGCGCATCGTCGAAGCATCGGACACTTTCGGCAAGTCGCTCGGCGTGCGGCTTGGGGGCAGCGACCTGCGCGGAATTCGAGGCGGCGACCCCGGGTATGCGGTTGGCAGGAACGGCAACCGGCTGGCTTTGGGGGGCACCTACAACGCGGTGTCCGGGACCACCGGTGAAAGCGCGAATGCGCTCGATACAACCAACACGACTTTTGTCAATCTGCCGGCGGCAGGCCAGGGCGGCTTCAGCCCTTCGAGTTTTGCCATTTCGCTTTTCAGCGCGGCCGCCAACCGGTTCCTGAATCTCGAGTTGTCGGCGTTGGAGGCGGACGGAAAAGGCAAGCTGGTGTCGAGTCCGCGGATCGTTACGGCTGACCAGACCAAGGCCATGATCGAACAGGGCACGGAGTTCCCTTATCAGCAGGCCACTTCCAGTGGCGCCACTTCGGTGGCTTTCCGCCGGGCGACGCTGAAGCTGGAAGTCACGCCGCAGATCACGCCTGAGGGCAACATCATCCTGGACCTGGATATCAACAAGGACAGCCGCGGCGAGACCACGGCGGCGGGCATCGCGATCAATACCAAGCACATCAAGACGCAGGTGCTCGTCGAGAACGGGGGAACTGTGGTGATCGGCGGAATCTTCGAGCTGACGGAAAGCGAAAACGAAGCCAAGGTCCCATTTCTCGGTGACCTGCCCGCGGTAGGCAACCTCTTCAAGAGCAGAACGCGCAGTTCGAACAAGCAGGAAATGCTGGTGTTCATCACCCCGAAAGTGATCGCCGACCGCGCCGCGGCACGTTGATCCACATCCCATCAAACCAAGAGTCCCGACCATGCGTTTTCTGTCCTACCTGGTGACATTGCTGATTTCTTTCCTGATCGCGGCCTGCGGCGGCGGAGGGGGCTCACCGGGATTGACACCGGGCGGAGAAGGGCCAACACCTACGCCAATTCAACCCTTGTTCACAACCGCGCCATCGGATCTCACGCTCACCATTGGGAGCGCGCAGAATTTCACCGTCGGTGGGGGCAAGGCTCCGTTCACGGCAACCAGCAACAACAGTGGGGTAGCCGTGTCGGCCATGACCGACACGGTCCTGACCTTGGGCGCCGTGAGTCCGGGCTCCGCAACTGTCACGCTTCGTGACTCCGCCGGTGCGACGACGTCGGTTGGGGTCACGGTGAAGCCAAGCCGTGCGTTGTTCACGACCGCGCCGCCGGCGCTGACGATAGCCATCGGAGGCGGGTCGACACAGACCTACCAGGTGGGCGGGGGAGTAGGGCCCTATGTCGTTGGCAACAGCAATTCAAGCATACTCACCTCGGTCTTGAGCGGCACAGATTTGACCTTGACCGGCTTGGCGGGCGGCGCCGCGAACCTGGTCATCCTCGACAGCGTTGGAGGCGCGTTGAATGTCGCGGTCACGGTGCCGACCGCGGCCCCGCAGAATCTGTTCACCACGGCGCCTTCCGCGGTCACTACCTCCAAAGGCACGAACACTACCTACGGCATCGGTGGCGGTCTGGCGCCTTACACCGTCACTAGCAGCAACACTGGCGTGATAACGGTGAGCCAGGGGGCCAATACATTCACTGTCAATGGAGTAGCCAACGGGACGGCCAATGTCGTCGTGCGCGACGGCGCGGGAAACACCGTGCAGATCGCGATCACCGTGAGCGCGGCGCAACTGACGGTCAATCCCGTCAGCGTCAACGCATTCATCGGCGACATCGTCTACTCCACCATCAATGGCGGAACGGCGCCCTACAACGTAGTGGAAGGTTTCCCGGACGCTGCGGATGTGGACATCGGTACACTGGCCGGCACCACCTTTATCGCCAACCCGAATGGCAACATCCTGCGCGTGCTGGTAAAGCAAGTGGTGGCGACTGACATCATCCTGGTCAGGGATGCCACCGGCAATGCGGTGAGCTTCACGCTCACCGCGACGGCCGGCACCAACATCATTTCACTCGCACCGTCGAGCTTGACGATTGGTGAGGAATCCCTCGGCCCCATCAGGCTTGTGCTTCGGGGCGCTGTGGGCGTAACCAACATCTTTTCCAGCAACCCCAATCTGATCACTGTCGCCACACCGGTGACCGGAACTGTTGCGGGAACCGCGGTAACGATCACCAAGACGCCCCAGGAGGTGTGCACGACCGGGAAAGTGACGATCACCGCGATCGATTCGACCGGCGCGAAGGCGGAGACACTGGTTACCGTCGAGGACCATGGGAATAATCCTGATCCGTGCCCGCCGATAGTTCCCGCGTCCTGATCATCCTCGTTGGCCTGCCCGGCTCGGGCAAGTCCAGTGTCGGGCGGCAACTCGCCCGGCGGCTGAGCCTCCCCTTTGCCGACTCGGACCACGAGATCGAGCAGCGGATCGGCTGCCCGATCCGTGAATATTTCGAGCGCGAGGGCGAGGGCGCCTTTCGCGACCTCGAACAGGCGGTCATCGGGGAGCTGACACAAGGCAGCGTGGGTGTGCTCGCGACCGGAGGGGGCGCTGTGCTCCGCCCGGCAAACCGGGAATGCATGCGGCAGGCCGGGCGGGTGATCTATTTGCGATCCACCCCTGAAGAGTTGTTCAGGCGTTTGCGCCAGGATGCCATCCGTCCCCTGCTGCAAGTAGCGGACCCCCTGCAACGATTGCGGACGCTGTTTGATGAGCGCGATCCGCTGTACCGCGAAACAGCGCACTTCGTCATCGAGACCGGACGGCCGTCGGTCGCCATGGTGGTGAACATGATCGTCATGCAACTCGAACTCGCCGGAGTGCTGCCGCCTCACCCTTAAACTCGAGGCATGCCAGCAGCCACCACCGCCTCCGTGCTCCACCGGGTGCCCATCGAACTGGGCGATCGCAGCTATCGCATCGATATCGGGCGAGGCCTGCTGGGGGACCCGCTCACCTGGGCCGAGGTACCGTCGAGTGCGCAGGCGCTGATCGTCACCAACACGACGGTGGCGCCGCTTTTTGCCGCCAGTCTTCAGCGTTCCATCGTGGCACGGCACCGCGCTGTGCATACCGTTGTGCTGCCGGATGGCGAAGCTCACAAGAACTGGGAGACTCTCAACCGGATCTTTGACGCGCTGTTGCAAAAGGCTTGTGATCGCAAGACGGTGCTGTACGCCCTGGGTGGTGGAGTGGTGGGCGACATGGCCGGTTTTGCCGCCGCTTGCTATATGCGAGGCGTTCCGTTCGTGCAGGTCCCGACCACACTGCTGGCCCAGGTCGATTCCTCTGTGGGGGGCAAGACTGCCATCAATCATCCGTTGGGCAAGAACATGATTGGGGCGTTTTACCAGCCCCGTCTGGTGGTCTGCGACCTGGACACGCAGGAAAGCTTGCCGCCGCGGGAGTTCAGCGCGGGTCTTGCCGAAGTCATCAAATACGGACCAATCGCCGACATGGAGCTGCTGGGTTGGCTGGAGGAAAGCCTGGACGGTCTCATGAAGCGCGACACAGCACTTCTGGCACATGCAGTGCGCCGCAGTTGCGAAATCAAGGCGTGGGTCGTGAACCAGGACGAGCGCGAGTCAGGGTTGCGCGCCATCCTGAATTTCGGCCACACGTTCGGGCATGCCATAGAGGCGGGCCTGGGCTACGGGCAGTGGCTGCATGGCGAAGCGGTAGGCTGTGGCATGGTAATGGCGCTGCATCTGTCGCAGCGCCTTGGCTTGGTCGACGACTCATTTGTCGCGCGTGTCACTGCCCTCATTCGGCGGGTGGGGCTGCCAGTGGTCGCCCCCACGCTGGGAGTGGAGCGTTACCTCGAACTGATGCAGGTGGACAAGAAGACTGAAGCGGGCGAGCTCAAGTTCGTCGTGATCGATAAACCGGGCAGCGCCATCGCGCGGGGTGCCCCCGAGTCGCTGGTGCGCGAGGTGATCGAGCACTGTTGCCGGCCGGCCTGAATGAAGCTCGCTTGCTATGCCTGCGATCCCGCCCGGTCGCGTGGCCGGCTTCATGCGGAGGAGCCCGCGCCCACGCGAACGGAGTACCAGCGCGACCGCGACCGCATCGTCCATTCCACGGCATTCCGGCGCCTCGTGTACAAGACCCAGGTCTTCCTCAACCATGAGGGTGACCTGTTTCGCACGCGCCTCACTCATTCGCTGGAAGTCGCGCAACTTGCGCGCTCGATCGCCCGCAGCCTGAATCTCAACGAAGACCTCGTCGAGGCCATCGCCCTTGCGCATGACCTGGGGCACACGCCGTTCGGCCACGCCGGGCAGGATGCGCTGGATGACTGCATGAAGGGAAACGGCGGATTCGAGCACAACCTGCAGAGCCTGCGTGTGGTGGACGAGCTGGAAGAGCGTTACCCGGGTTTCAACGGACTCAACCTCACCTTCGAGACTCGCGAAGGCGTACTGAAGCATTGCTCGAAGGCAAATGCGCAGAAACTGGAACTTGCCCAACCCGGCGGCATCGGTCGCCGATTTCTCGATCGGACACAGCCCAGCCTCGAGGCGCAGCTGTGCAACCTGGCGGACGAGATCGCGTACAACGCGCACGACATCGACGACGGTGTGCGCTCGGGCCTCATCACGCTGGAACAGTTGTCCGAAGTCGAATTGTTCGAGCAATTCCGGGCGGCTGCCTCGCGCGAGTTCCCGCGGCTGCAAGGCCGGCGGATGCTTTATGAAACGATCAGGCGAATGCTCAGCGCCCAGGTTTACGACGTCATCGATTGCACTCGGATCAAGTTGGCCGGCGTGGCGCCGCAGTCGCCTGACGATGCCCGGTCGGCTGACTCACTGGTCGCTTTCAGCGAGGCAATGCGCGCGAAGTCGGGAGAGCTCAAGCACTTTCTCCTGCACAACCTCTATCGCCACCCGCAGGTGTTGGCAACTACGGGACAGGCGAAGTGCGTGGTTCGCGAGCTGTTTGACGCCTATGTGGAAGACCCGGCCCAGATGCCGCCTGATTTCGCCAGTCGATCCGACATTGCGCGGGCCGTAGCTGACTACATCGCTGGAATGACCGACCGGTTTGCCGCGCGAGAGCACGCGCGCCTCACCGGACGCAACTTGCTCGTGTGAGCATGCGCCGCCTCGATCCTGCGCTGCTGGTGGTGTTGGGCGGTGTCACCGCCGCACTGCACGTCGGCAAACTCCCCACGGCACTGCCCGTGCTGCGGGAGAGTTTGGGGGTGACGCTGTTGCAGGCGGGATTCATGTTGTCGCTGGTGCAGTTGGCCGGCATGGCGCTGGGCTTGGCTGTTGGGCTTGCGGCGGACTCTGTCGGTCTGAAACGCATGATGGTCGCCGGCCTCCTGGTTCTCACAGCGGCGAGTTTGCTCGGCGGCTGGGCGCAGGACCCCGGCACCTTGATGTTGCTGCGGGCACTGGAAGGGCTGGGATTTCTTCTTGCTTCCATGCCCGCACCCAGCTTGATCCGGCGCATGGTCGAGCCCTCACGCATGTCAGCCGCGCTTGGCATTTGGGGTGCTTACATGCCATTCGGCACGGCCGTAGCCTTGTTGTTGGGGCCGCCGGCCATGGCCGCGATCGAATGGCAAGGATGGTGGCGCTTGTTGGCCGCGGTTTCCGGCGCTGTGGCCTTGTGGCTCTGGTTCCGGCTGCCCCCGGATCGACCTCATCCGCACCCTGAAGGAAGGGGCGGCGAGGGCTGGCCGCGCCGCTTGCGGCACACGCTGGGCGCGCCGGGTCCCTGGCTGGTGGCCTTGAGTTTTGCCGTCTACTCCAGCCAATGGCTGGCAGTGATCGGTTTCCTGCCGTCGGTTTACGCCAGCGCCGGGCTCTCAGCGGGTCTTGCCGGCGCGGCCACTGCGCTCGCCGCGCTCGTCAACATCGGTGGCAATATTGCTTCCGGCCGCCTGACCCAGCGCGGTATCAGTCCGCATCACCTGCTGTACGTCGGGTTCACCGTGATGGGCGCTGGCAGCATTGTCGCGTTTGCGCCGCTCTGGACGTCAGTGGACGCGACGCTCGCTGCCGGCCTTCGGTATGCGGCAGTGCTGATGTTTTCCATGATCGGTGGCCTGATCCCCGGGACTTTGTTTTCGCTTGCAGTGCGCCTGGCACCTGGGGAGCGTACTGTGTCGACGACCGTGGGCTGGATGCAGCAGTGGTCGTCAATCGGACAGTTTGCCGGGCCTCCGCTGGTGGCGCTCGTGGCAGTGCGCACCGGAGGTTGGGAATGGAGCTGGGTCGTGACCTGCGGGTGCGCTCTTGCCGGACTTGCGTTGGCACGCCGGATGGGTGGCTTGCTGCGGACAACCAACTAAAATTCAAATTCTCCAGGTCGAACTGATCGTGGGTCGGCCGAACCAGTTTTCCTAAAGTATGCACTCGCCCGACATCGTTGTACGTGACACGCGCAACTGGCTCGAACGCGCCGTGATCGGCTTGAACCTGTGCCCGTTTGCCAAAGCCGTTCATGTGAAAGGCCAGGTCCACTACGCGGTGAGTGGCGCGACTGACGCGCGCGAACTGGTGGGTGAGATGGCTGCGGAACTGGACGCGCTCATGGCCCTTGACGCCTCGGCGCGCGAGACGACATTGCTCATCGTGCCCGGTTGCCTGCATGAATTTCTGGACTTCAACCAATTCCTTGCGCAGGCCGATCGCGTCGTCCGAAAACGCCGGCTCGACGGCGTGATCCAGGTAGCCAGTTTTCACCCGAGCTACTGCTTTGAGGGCAGCGGTCCGGATGACATAGCGAATTTCACCAATCGATCGCCCTACCCGACTTTGCATCTTCTGCGCGAGTCGAGCATCGATCGGGCAGTCGAGGCTTTTCCGCAGCCGGAGGCCATCTACGAAGCGAACATCCGGGCGCTGACGGCACTCGGGCTCGCGGGCTGGCAGGCTCTGGACGTCGGACCTTCGACGTGAAACAGGAACAACTCGACTTGCGGCCGGGGCAATCGACCGAGCTGCTGAAGGAACTTCACATCCTCACGCGCGACGGCCGGATCAACCAGGACTCGCGCCGCAAGCTCAAGCAGGTCTATCACCTGTATCAGTTCATTGAGAAGCTGTTGCTGGAGTTGCCACCTTCAGCGGACGGCCCAACCCTGGCGGACCACGGCGCCGGCAAGTCCTATCTCGGCTTCATCCTGTACGACCTGTTTTTCAGGCCTCTCGGCACTGGGCACATCTACGGCGTGGAGACCCGCCCTGAGCTGGTAGAGAAGTCGCGCGAGTTGGCTTCACGGCTTGGCTTCGAGCGAATGTCATTCCTCAACGTCAGTGCGGCCGAGGCCGCAGACGCGGCGGCGTTGCCGGCGCGAATCGACATCGTCACTGCGCTGCACGCCTGCGACACCGCAACTGACGACGCAATCGCGTTCGGTCTGCGCAAGCAGGCGCGTTTCATGGTGCTGGTGCCATGCTGTCAGGCCGAAGTCGCCAGCTGTTTGCGTCAGGACAAGGCCTTGGCCCTTTCACGCACCCCGTTGGCGGAACTGTGGCGCCATCCACTTCATACCCGGGAGCTGGGCAGCCAGTTGACGAATGTCCTGCGCTGCTTGTATCTGGAAGCACGCGGATATCAGGTGACCGTGACTGAGTTGGTCGGCTGGGAGCACAGCCTGAAAAACGAATTGATCGTCGCGCGCCAGAGCGGACGGGGCAAAGTCTCCGCGGCACAACGGCTGCGGGCGTTGCTGGCCGAGTTCGGCTTGCAGGGTCTTGAACCGCTGAGGTACCCCGGTCTGCCTTAATTGTGCTAATTGGGGTCAGATTCCAATTATCATGAGGTCAAATCCTGCTGATCCTCATGGCACGCCTTCCCCGCCTGACAATTCCGGGCTACCCCCATCACATTATTCAGCGCGGCAACAACCGTCAGGCGATTTTAACTGGGACCGGCGATTACGAAACGCTGTTGGCCATGATGGAAGAGCATTCGCGCAAGTCGGCGGTTGCAATCCACGCCTATGTGCTGATGAGCAATCACTTCCACTTGCTGGCGACCCCGGCGAGCGCCCAAGCGATTCCGCAGATGATGCAAGCCGTCGGACGTCGCTACGTTCGTTATTTCAACCAGAGCCAGAGACGCACCGGCACTTTATGGGAAGGCCGGTACAAGTCAACGCTGATTCAGGCCGAGCGGTATCTGTTGGCCTGCATGGTGTATATCGACCTCAATCCGGTGCGTGCGGGCATGGTCGCCGACCCGGCCGACTATCCCTGGTCGAGCCATGTTCATTACATCGGTCACCGAAACAATCATCTGATCTCGCCCCATCCTTTGGTTTGGGAGCTCGGTAACACGCCTTTCGCACGTGACGCGGCCTATGCCGAGCTTGTCCAGACGGGCATTAGCCGTGACCAGCAGCGAGTGCTTACGGACTCAGCGTTGCGAGGTTGGGCTTTGGGCGAGGTGGACTATGTCGCAGATCTGCAAAAACGGACTGAACGGCGGGTCAGCAAAATCAGAGCGGGAAGGCCCGTCGGTAAAGCTCCCGCGACTTAGTCCGTGGGCATTTGACATGTCCCCAATTCTTGGCTGTTTTTGATCGTGTGCCAATAAATTGGAATCTGACCCCAATTATTGTACTTGGCGTCACTCGTGCTTTCCCTTATCCTCGATGCCGAACGAACTTGCGAGGAGTGCGCCATGACCACGGCCGCTGAAATTTCCTATTTGAAGAGCCACGGCCTTTACACGGGCGCAGACGAGCATGACGCATGCGGCGTGGGCTTTGTTGCCCACATCAAGGGCGAGAAAAGCCATGCCATTGTCCAGCAGGGGTTGAAGATTCTCGAGAACCTGGACCATCGGGGAGCCGTGGGTGCGGACAAGCTGATGGGCGACGGCGCCGGCATCCTGATCCAGTTGCCAGATGCCTTATATCGGCAAGAGATGGCCAACCAGGGCGTGCAGCTGCCGCCGCCAGGCGAGTACGGCGTCGGCATGGTCTTCCTGCCAAAGGAGCATGCATCACGGCTGGCCTGCGAACAGGAACTGGAACGCGCGATCAAGACCGAGGGCCAGGTGGTGCTCGGTTGGCGCGACGTGCCGGTCAACAAGGACATGCCGATGTCACCCGCCGTGCGCAAGAAGGAGCCCATCCTGCGCCAGGTGTTCATCGGCCGCGGCAACGATGTCATTGTTCAGGACGCCCTCGAGCGCAAGCTGTACGTGATCCGCAAGACAGCAAGTGCGGCGATCCAGAACCTCAAACTCAAGTACACCAAGGAATACTACGTTCCGAGCATGTCCAGCCGGACCGTCGTCTACAAGGGACTGCTTCTCGCCGACCAGGTCGGCACCTACTACCTCGACTTGCAAGACCCACGCTGCGTATCGGCACTTGGCCTGGTGCACCAGCGTTTTTCAACCAATACCTTTCCCGAGTGGCCGCTGGCCCACCCATACCGCTACGTTGCGCACAACGGCGAGATCAACACGGTCAAGGGCAACTACAACTGGATGAAGGCACGCGAAGGCGTCATGTCGTCGCCGGTTCTCGGTGCGGACCTGAAGAAGCTGTACCCGATCAGTTTCGCCGGCCAGTCCGACACGGCGACTTTCGACAACTGCCTTGAACTGCTGACCATGGCGGGTTACCCGATCAGCCAGGCCGTGATGATGATGATCCCGGAGCCCTGGGAGCAGCACAGCACCATGGACGAACGCCGCCGGGCTTTCTATGAGTATCACGCGGCAATGCTGGAGCCCTGGGACGGCCCGGCCTCGATCGTGTTCACCGATGGCCGGCAGATCGGCGCCACCCTGGACCGCAATGGCCTGCGGCCCTCGCGTTACTGCGTGACTGACGATGATCTCGTGATCATGGCGTCGGAGACGGGCGTGCTGCCCATCCCCGAAAACAAGATCGTGCGCAAGTGGCGGCTGCAGCCGGGGAAGATGTTCCTGATCGACCTCGAGCAGGGCCGCATGATCGACGACGAAGAGCTCAAGGCCAACCTCGCCAACAGCAAGCCCTACAAGCAGTGGATCGAGAACCTGCGCATCAAGCTGGACGATCTCTCCGACACCTCGGGCAAGGTTCCGCACAGCGACGTCGATCTGCTCGATCGCCAGCAGGCATTCGGCTACACGCAGGAAGATGTCAAGTTCCTGATCTCCCCGATGGCGCAGGCCGGCGAGGAGGGCATCGGGTCGATGGGCAACGACAGCCCGCTGGCCGTGCTCTCGTCCAAGGACAAGCCGCTTTACAACTATTTCAAGCAGTTGTTTGCGCAGGTGACCAACCCGCCGATCGACCCGATCCGCGAGGCGATCGTGATGTCGCTGGTGTCCTTCATCGGTCCCAAGCCCAACCTGCTGGACATCAACCAGGTCAATCCGCCGATGCGGCTGGAAGTGAGCCAGCCGATTCTCGATTTCGCCGACATGGCGAAGCTGCGCGATATCGAATCCATTACGCACGGCAAGTTCCGCAGCTACACGCTGGACATCACTTACCCTCTGGCGTGGGGCCATGAAGGCGTCGAAGCCAAGCTCGCTTCGCTCAATGCCGAGGCGGTGGATGCGATCAGGAGCGGCAAGAACATCCTGATCATCAGCGACCGCGCGGTCGGCCCGGAGCAACTCGCGATTCCGGCGCTGCTGGCCCTGTCCTCCGTTCACCAGCACCTGGTGCGGGAGGGCCTGCGCACGACCGCGGGGCTGGTGGTCGAAACAGGTACCGCGCGCGAGGTGCACCACTTTGGCGTGTTGGCCGGATACGGCGCCGAAGCGGTGCATCCTTACCTGGCGATGGAAACCCTGGTGTCGATCCACAAGGATCTGCCGGGCGATCTCTCCCCCGACAAGGCGATCTACAACTACGTCAAGGCGGTGGGCAAGGGGCTGTCCAAGATCATGTCCAAGATGGGCGTGTCCACGTACATGAGTTATTGCGGCGCCCAACTGTTCGAAGCCATCGGGCTGAACACCGAGACGGTGGAGAAGTACTTCACCGGCACGGCCAGCCGGGTGGAAGGCATCGGCGTGTTCGAGATCGCGAAGGAAGCGATACGCATGCACAAGGCGGCATTCGGCGACGATCCGGTGCTGGCCGGCATGCTGGACGCGGGCGGCGAATACGCCTGGCGCGTCCGGGGTGAAGAGCACATGTGGACGCCGGACGCGATTGCCAAGCTGCAGCATGCCGCGCGCGCCAACAACTGGAGCACCTACAAGGAATATGCGCAGCTGATCAACGACCAGAACCGGCGGCACATGACGCTGCGCGGGCTGTTCGAGTTCAAGCTGGATCCATCGAAGGCGATTTCGATCGACGAGGTCGAGCCGGCCAGGGAGATCGTCAAGCGCTTTGCCACCGGGGCGATGTCGCTCGGCTCGATTTCGACCGAAGCCCACACCACGCTGGCCGTCGCGATGAACCGCATCGGCGGCAAGAGCAACACCGGTGAAGGCGGGGAAGACCCCGCCCGCTACCGCCAGGAACTCAAGGGCATCCCGATCAGGCAGGGCCAGACCATCGCCGACATCATCGGCCGCGATGTGGTGGAGGTCGACTACCCCCTGAACGCGGGTGATTCACTGCGGTCTCGCATCAAGCAGGTCGCTTCCGGACGCTTCGGCGTGACAGCGGAGTACCTGGCTTCGGCCGACCAGATCCAGATCAAGATGGCTCAAGGCGCCAAGCCGGGCGAAGGCGGCCAGTTGCCCGGTGGCAAGGTTTCAAAGTACATCGGCAAGCTGCGCTACTCCGTGCCGGGCGTGGGCCTGATCTCGCCACCGCCGCACCATGACATTTATTCGATCGAAGACCTGGCGCAGCTGATTCACGACTTGAAGAACGTGGCGCCGCATGCGTCCATCAGCGTCAAGCTGGTGTCGGAGGTCGGGGTCGGAACCGTGGCGGCGGGCGTGGCCAAGTGCAAGAGCGATCACGTGGTCATCGCCGGTCACGACGGGGGCACCGGCGCTTCGCCCTGGTCATCGATCAAGCATGCGGGCAGCCCGTGGGAGATCGGCCTGGCCGAAACGCAGCAGACCCTTGTGCTGAACCGCCTGCGCGGACGGATCCGGGTGCAAGCCGACGGCCAGATGAAAACCGGACGTGACGTCGCGATCGGCGCCTTGCTCGGCGCCGACGAGTTCGGCTTCGCCACCGCGCCGCTGGTGGTCGAAGGCTGCATCATGATGCGCAAGTGCCACCTCAACACTTGCCCGGTGGGCGTCGCAACGCAAGACCCGGCGCTGCGCAGGAAATTTGCCGGCAAGCCCGAGCACGTCGTCAATTACTTTTTCTTCGTGGCGGAGGAAGTGCGCCAGATCATGGCCCAGCTCGGGATTCGCAAGTTCGAGGACCTGATAGGCCGCAGCGACCTGCTGGACACCAGGAAGGGCATCGAGCACTGGAAGGCGAGCGGCCTGGACTTCAGCCGCCTGTTCGCCCAGCCCAACGTGCCGGCCGAGGTGCCGCGCTTCAATGTGGAGGAGCAGGACCAT
The DNA here is from genome assembly GCA_046599015.1 of Ramlibacter sp. Lineage (GTDB taxonomy): Bacteria > Pseudomonadota > Gammaproteobacteria > Burkholderiales > Burkholderiaceae_C > Ramlibacter. The sequence goes on along the minus strand of JBKJHN010000023.1, from coordinate 15,359 downwards.
GGCCTGGCCAGGAGCCTCGACCGGATCCTGATCGAGAAATCCCGTCCGGCGATCGAGAAGGGCGAAAAGGTCCAGTTCATCGAAGTGGCGCGCAACGTCAACCGCTCGGTGGGCGCAATGCTCTCGGGCGCCTTGACCAAGGTGCACCCGGAAGGACTGCCCGACGACAGCATCCGGATCCAGCTCGAAGGCACCGGTGGCCAGTCGTTCGGCGCGTTTCTCGCCAAGGGGATCACGCTTTATCTGATCGGTGACGCCAACGATTACACGGGCAAGGGCTTGTCCGGCGGGCGCATCGTCGTGCGTCCCAGCATCGACTTCCGCGGTGTCGCGGCTGCCAACATCATCATCGGCAACACCGCCCTTTATGGCGCCACGACCGGCGAGGCTTTTTTCTGCGGAGTGGCGGGTGAGCGATTTGCGGTGCGCCTCTCCGGGGCGACAGCGGTCGTCGAAGGCACGGGCGATCACGGCTGCGAATACATGACGGGCGGCACGGTGCTGGTGTTGGGCAAGACCGGCCGCAACTTTGCCGCGGGCATGTCCGGTGGCATCGCCTACGTCTACGATGAGGACGGCGAGTTCGCCAGCCGTTGCAACACCACCATGGTCTCGCTGGAATCAGTGGGAACGGCGGCCGAGCAGAAGTCTGGCGGCAAGACCCGGCTGCACAAGGATCTGCCCGACGAAGCCCTGGTCAGGAAACTGCTGGAGGACCACAACCGCTGGACCGGCAGCCGGCGCGCGCGCGAGTTGCTCGACACCTGGGCCGTATCGCGCACCCGGTTTGTGAAGGTATTTCCGAACGAATACAAGCGCGCCCTGCTGGAGATGTACGAGCGCGAGGTGGAAGCGGCGAGCACCGGCAACAACGCCCACGTCGCGATGAAGCACGACACCGTAGCCGCCGCATAAGCCACATCAGAAACACGTTGCGGCCGCAGTGTCGAGCTGTGCGGCCGGCAGGAGAAGAAACATGGGAAAAATCACCGGCTTCATGGAATTCGAGCGAGTGGAGGAGGGCTATCGCCCCGTGCCCGAGCGCGTGAAGAACTACAAGGAGTTCGTGATCGGGCTCGATGACGGGCAGGCCAAGGTTCAGGGCGCACGTTGCATGGACTGCGGCACGCCGTTCTGCAACAGCGGCTGCCCGGTCAACAACATCATTCCGGACTTCAACGATCTGGTGTACCGGCAGGATTGGCGCAACGCGTGGGCCGTGCTGGACTCCACCAACAACTTTCCCGAGTTCACCGGCCGGATCTGCCCGGCGCCGTGCGAGGAGGCTTGCGTCCTGAACGTGAACGACGATCCGGTCGGCATCAAGTCGATCGAGCACGCCATCATCGACCGCGCCTGGGAACACGGATGGGTAGCGCCGCGCCCGCCGAAGATCAAGACCGGCAAGAAAGTTGCCGTGGTCGGCTCCGGCCCCGCGGGCATGGCCGCGGCTCAGCAACTCGCCCGCGCCGGGCATTCAGTCACGTTGTTCGAGAAGAACGACCGGGTCGGCGGGCTGCTGCGGTACGGCATCCCCGATTTCAAGATGGAAAAGATTCATATCGACCGTCGTGTCGAACAGATGAAGGCCGAAGGCGTGGTGTTCCGCACCGGCGTCATGGTCGGCAAGCTGCCGGAAGCAAGCAAAGTCATCAACTGGGCCAAGGAGACGATTACGCCGCGGCAGCTGCAGGAGCAGTTCGATGCCGTGCTGCTGACCGGTGGCGCCGAGCAGTCGCGCGACTTGCCGGTCCCGGGGCGCAATCTTGACGGTATCCACTTCGCGATGGAGTTCCTGCCGCAGCAAAACAAGGTCAATGCCGGTGACAAGGTCAAGGGGCAGCTGCGTGCCGACGGCAAACACGTGATCGTGATCGGCGGCGGCGACACCGGCTCCGACTGCGTGGGCACCAGCAACCGGCACGGCGCCGCGAGCGTCACGCAGTTCGAACTGCTCGCGCAGCCTCCGGAGCATGAGAACAAGCCTCTGACCTGGCCTTATTGGCCTTACAAGTTGCGCACAAGTTCGAGCCATGAGGAGGGCTGCGAGCGCGAGTTCGCCATCGCCACCCAGGAATTCCTGGGGGACGGCAAGGACGGCAAGTCCGGCAAGGTCACGGCCCTGAAGACGGTTCGCGTCGAGTGGAAGGAGGGCAAGATGGTCGAAGTTCCCGGCAGCCAGGAGATACTGAAGGCCGATCTGGTCCTGCTGGCCATGGGATTCGTCAGCCCGGTGGCCACGATTCTCGACGGCTTCGGCATTGACAAGGATGCCCGGGGCAACGCCAAGGCCACGACCGACTTCGTTGGGGGCTACGCGACCAGCGTTCCCAAGGTGTTTGCCGCGGGCGATATGCGGCGCGGCCAGTCGCTGGTGGTCTGGGCCATCCGCGAAGGCCGCCAGGCGGCCCGCTCGGTCGATGAATTTTTGATGGGCTTCAGCGACCTGCCGCGTTGACGCACCTGCGACGCCTTCGTTCCGCCCATCGGGCGGGGCGTCGTAAAGGCCCTTATCATTCCAGCCTTGCCACTGCCGGCTGGGCTTGCAGCCCCGTCCCTCCCCTGATGACCGATCCCGATAGCACGGCTCTCGTCGAATGCCGCCACCTGAGCTTTGGCTACGGGAGCCGGCGCATTCTGGACGACTTGAGCTTCACTGTCCCGCGCGGAAAGGTCACGGCGTTGATGGGCGCTTCCGGTGGCGGCAAGACCACCGTGCTTCGGCTGATCGGAGGCCAGGTGCGTCCCGCGGGGGGCGAACTGACGTTCGACGGCCAGGAGATTGGCGCGCTCGATCGCGGGGGCCTTTACACCATGCGCCGGCGCATGGGGATGCTGTTCCAGTTCGGCGCGCTGTTTACCGATTTGAGCGTCTTCGACAATGTCGCATTTCCTCTGCGCGAACACACCGACCTGCCTGCGAGCCTGGTGCGCGACATTGTGCTGATGAAGCTCAATGCCGTCGGCCTGCGGGGCGCGCGCGACCTGATGCCTTCCGAGATTTCCGGCGGCATGGCGCGCCGGGTCGCCCTGGCCCGCGCCATCGCCCTGGATCCGGACCTCATCATGTATGACGAACCGTTTGCCGGGCTGGACCCCATTTCGCTTGGAACCGCGGCGCAATTGATTCGCCGCCTCAACGACACGCTCGGCATCACCAGCATCGTCGTCTCGCATGACCTGGAGGAGACCTTCCTCATCGCCGACCAGGTGATCGTGCTGGCCAATGGCAAGGTCGCGGCGCAAGGCACGCCACAGGAAGTCATGAATTCCACGGACCCCCTGGTCGACCAGTTCGTTCATGCCAAGCCGGACGGCCCGGTGCATTTTCATTACCCCGGCCCGACCGTGCCGCAGGATTTTGGCGGAGGGTTTGCCTAGATGAGTTGGTTCAAGCCCGCCGATCTGGGCTACGCAACGCGTGGCAAACTTGCCGAGGTGGGCCATGGCGCGCGCTTGTTCGTGCGGCTGGTCTTGCTGTTTGGCGCCAGCTTCCGCCGCTTCGGACTGATCCGCGACCAGATCCACTTTCTGGGCAATTATTCGCTGGCCATCATCGGTGTATCGGGTCTGTTTGTCGGGTTCGTGCTGGCACTGCAGGGCTACTACACGTTGCAGCGCTATGGATCTTCGGAAGCGCTTGGCTTGCTCGTCGCGCTGAGCCTGGTGCGCGAACTGGGCCCGGTGGTGACGGCGCTTCTCTTCGCTGGGCGGGCCGGCACCTCGCTCACGGCCGAGATCGGCCTGATGCGGGCCGGCGAGCAATTGAGCGCGATGGAGATGATGGCGGTAGACCCCGTGCGGCGCATTCTTGCACCGCGCTTCTGGGGTGGCGTCATCGTCATGCCGCTGCTGGCCGCCGTGTTCAGCGCGGTGGGCATTCTGGGCGGCTGGGTGGTGGGCGTGGTTTTGATCGGTGTCGATCCGGGCGCCTTCTGGGGTCAGATGCAGGGCGGCGTCGATGTCTGGCGCGATGTGGGAAACGGAGTCATCAAGAGTCTCGTTTTCGGTGTCACGGTCAGCTTTGTCGCCCTGCTCGAGGGTTTTGAGGCCCAGCCGACGCCCGAAGGCGTCTCGCGAGCGACCACCCGTACTGTGGTGGTGGCGTCCCTGTCTGTTCTGGCGCTCGATTTCATGCTCACCGCCCTGATGTTCAGTATCTAACAACTCCTCCAGCCCAACTGATCAAAAGAAAGTCCATCATGGAACGCTCCAAAAGCGATGTGTGGGTGGGCCTGTTCGTGCTTATCGGCGCAGCGGCCATTCTCTTCCTCGCCCTCCAGTCGGCCAATCTTCTCTCGTTGAGCTTTCAGCAGACCTACCGGGTGGTCGCCAAGTTCGACAATATCGGGGGGCTCAAGCGCCAAGCCGCCGTCAAGAGTGCAGGGGTGGTCGTGGGGCGAGTCGAGTCGATCAGCTTCGACGACAAGTCCTTTCAGGCGCGCGTGACGCTCGCGCTCGAGAACCGCTACGCGTTTCCCAAGGACAGTTCGCTCAAGATCCTGACCAGCGGCCTGCTCGGCGAGCAGTACATCGGGGTCGAGGCAGGAGCCGAGGAGAAAAGTCTCGCGCCAGGCGATACCATCAATACTACGCAGTCCGCCGTCGTCCTGGAAAATCTGATCGGTCAGTTTCTGTACAACAAGGCGGCCGAAGGCAGCAGCTCCGCAGGCACTCAACCCAAGAAATGAACACCATCATGTCGACTTCCAGCGCTCCCCGACTGTGCCATCGCGCGCTCTCCCTCGTGATGGTGTGCAGCTTGCTTACCGGCTGCGCGCTCGGCCCCAACCCGCGCGATCCTTTCGAGCCTTTCAACCGCAAGATGATGGAGTTGAACGAGGGCGTGGACGCCGTCGTGCTCAAGCCGACAGCCACCCTTTACAAAGAGGCCGTGCCGCCCCTGGTGCGCACGGGGGTCAGGAACTTCTTTGGCAACATGCAGGACGCCTGGTCGTTTGTGAACAGCCTGTTGCAGGGCAGGGTCCAGGATGCCGCCGACAACTTTGCCCGGGTCCAGCTCAATACGCTGGTCGGCATTGGCGGGATTTTCGATGTCGCCAGCGAATTCCAGATCGAGCGCCACACCGAAGACTTTGGGCAGACGTTGGGACGCTGGGGCGTCCCGGCCGGCCCGTATCTGATGCTGCCGCTGCTCGGGCCTTCAACTGTTCGCGATACTTTCGCACTGCCTATCGATCGCAAGGGCGACCTGCTGCATGACCTGGACTGGGGCGCTGCAGGCTCCCTATACGTCCTGCGGGTGGTGGACATCAGGTCCAACGTGCTGCGCGCGAGTTCGGTGCTGGAAGAGGCCGCGCTGGACAAGTACACTTTCACGCGGGATGCGCACCTGCAGCGGCGCCGGGCCCAGGTATTCGACCGGGAGAGCGCCAACACCAGTTCGGGCCAGGAGCCGAGGATGGATGGCGATCCGGCCACCGCGCCCGGTCGCGCCAGGACGCCCGCGCCGGAAGGCGGCACACCGGCGGCGCCGCGCTAGAGTTGCAGCTTGTTTCAACCGGCGGGGCGCTTGTGGAACCGTGCCTCTACCGGATGTTCCAATAGTCCGCGGCACGACTGTGTCCGCATCGAAGGGAAAGAACGAATGAAGAGACGTGATCTGATCAAAGCCGCCGCTGCCCTGGGCGCGATGACCTGCCTCGGCGGGCTGGCGCCGTTGGCGCAAGCTTCCGATGAAGCGCCGGACGCGATGATCAAGCGGCTGTCGGATGACGTGCTGGCGGCGATCAAGGCCGACAAGTCGATCAAGTCGGGCGAAACCAACCGGGTGATCGCGCTGGTCGACAAGATGATCATGCCCAGCGTGAATTTCCAGCGCATGACTGCGGCTGCGGTGGGTCCGGCCTGGCGCCAGGCCACGCCCGAGCAGCAAAAGAGGCTGCAGGACGAGTTCAAGATATTGCTGGTGCGCACCTATTCGGGTGCGCTGGCGCAAGTCGACGATCAGACCGTCAGCCTCAAGCCGCAGCGTAGCGCGCCGGGCGACACCGACGTCGTGGTACGCACTGAAGTCCGCGGCCGGGGCGATCCGATCCAGCTGGAGTATCGGCTCGAAAAGACACCCGGGCAGGGCGCGGGCTGGAAGATCTACAACCTCAATGTCCTGGGCGTGTGGCTGGTCGAAACCTATAGAAGCCAGTTTGCCCAGGAAATCAACGCCAAAGGCGTCGATGGGCTCATTGCGACGCTGAGCGATCGAAACAAGTCGAACGCCAAGAAGGGCTGAGGCGTTCGGATGCTGCTGCTGCCGGCGGAACTGACCCACGATCAGGCTGCAGCCTGCTGCCGCATGTTGACGCAGAGCCTGCGCTCGCACCCGGATGTGGCGGTGGTGGCCGACGCCGGCGGCCTCTCCAGGTTCGATTCTTCCGCGCTGGCGGTGCTGCTCGAGTGCCGGCGTGAGGCCTCGGCTGTCGGCAAGACGCTGTCGGTCACCCGCATGCCGGCGCGGTTGCGTGAGCTGGCCACACTGTACGGCGTCGGCGAGCTGCTGCCTGCGGCGCCCTAGGACGTTGCCGGCCGGGCGCCTGCGCCAGAGTTGGTGGCTAGAATCGCAGGCTGTGTCCACCCCCGCGATCTCCTTTCAGTCGGTTTCCAAGATCTATCTGTCAGCCCGGGGTGGCGCTCTCAAGGCGTTGGACGCCGTGGAGTTCGACATCCACGAAGGTGAATTTTTCGGCCTGCTGGGTCCGAACGGCGCCGGCAAGACGACGCTGATCAGCATCCTGGCCGGCTTGGTGCGCGCCACCTCAGGCAAGGTGAAGGTGCGCGGGCACGACGTGCAGGCCGACTATGCACAGGCCCGCCGTCAGCTCGGGGTGGTGCCGCAGGAATTGGTGTTCGACCCGTTCTTCAAGGTGCGCGAGGCCTTGCGCATCCAGTCCGGCTACTTCGGGATCAGGAACAACGAAGCATGGATCAGCGAATTGCTCGAAAGCCTGGGACTGGCGGACCGGGCGAACTCGGACATGCGGCAGCTGTCCGGCGGCATGAAGCGGCGCATGCTGGTGGCGCAGGCCCTGGTCCACAAGCCACCGGTGATCGTGCTGGACGAGCCGACAGCGGGGGTGGACGTCGAGCTGCGCCAGACCCTTTGGCAATTCATCGCCCGCCTCAACAAGCAGGGCAATAGCGTGCTCCTGACCACCCATTACCTGGAAGAGGCGGAGGCGCTGTGCGGGCGCATCGCCATGCTCAAGACCGGGCGCCTGGTGGCGCTGGAGCGCACCAGCGAGTTGCTCAAGGCTGCGTCCAGCAATGTGCTGCGATTCAAGGTGGACAGCGCCTTGCCGCCGGAATTGGCGGGCAAGGCCCGCGTCACCGGCCGCATCGTGCAGCTGCCGGCGCATGATGCCCACGAGATCGAACATTATCTGGCTGTGATCCGGCAGGCCGGCTTGCGGGTCGAGGATGTCGAGATTCGCAAGGCGGACCTGGAAGACGTGTTCCTGGATGTGATGTCCGTCGGCTACGCGGGCCATGGGGTCAAGCGCCCCTCGCCCGCGCCCGAAGCGCCGCCTGCGCCGGATGAGCGCGAAGCGGCACGTTTCGAGGCGCCGTCCCCGTGACTGGCTGGCAGACACTCTTCTACAAGGAGGTGCTGCGGTTCTGGAAGGTGAGCTTCCAGACCGTCGCCGCGCCGGTGCTGACGGCCGTCCTGTACATGCTGATCTTCGGGCACGTGCTGCAAGACCGGGTTCAGGTCTACGGCCAGATCAGCTACACCCAGTTCCTCGTGCCGGGCCTCGTCATGATGAGCATGCTTCAGAACGCGTTTGCCAACAGTTCTTCCTCGCTGGTGCAAAGCAAGATCATGGGCAGCCTGGTGTTCGTGCTGCTGACGCCGCTATCGCACTGGGCCTGGTTCTTCGCATATGTCGGCTCGGCCATCGCTCGCGGTCTGGTGGTGGGCCTGGGCGTGTTCGTGGTGACGGCGTTCTTCGGACTGCCCGGATTCGCCGCGCCGCAATGGATCCTGGTTTTCGCCTTCATGGGAGCAGCGATGCTGGGAGCGTTGGGCTTGATCGCCGGGCTCTGGGCTGAAAAGTTCGACCAGACTGCCGCCTTCCAGAATTTCGTGATCATGCCGCTCACTTTTCTATCGGGCGTTTTCTATTCGATCCATTCACTTCCGGCCTTCTGGCAGGGCGTCAGCCATCTCAACCCATTCTTCTACATGATCGACGGCTTTCGCTATGGGTTTTTCGGGGTTAGCGACGTTTCCCCGTGGCTCAGCCTCGTCATCGTGGGCTCGGCGCTGCTGATCGTCAGCAGCGTCGCCGTCCACCTGCTGCGCATAGGCTACAAAATACGGGGCTAGGCCAAGACCTGCTCACACTAACCTCAAACCATGACAATGACCGCAGAAGAACTCCAATCCATCATCGCCGCGGGATTGAACTGCGACCATGTCGAAGTGCAGGGCGACGGGCGTCACTGGTCCGCGGTGATTGTTTCAGCCGAATTCGAGGGCAAGCGCCGGATCCAGCGCCACCAGCGCGTCTATGCAACGCTCGGTGCGAGAATGCAGACTGACGAGGTGCACGCGCTCTCGATGCAGACATTCACGCCCGCCGAGTGGGCGGCTCAACGACACTGAACGACTGATGGACAAGCTGTTGATTCGCGGGGGCAGGCAGCTCCATGGCGAAGTCCGGATTTCCGGCGCCAAGAACGCCGCGCTGCCCGAACTGTGCGCCGCGCTCCTCACGGCCCAGCCGGTGGTGCTGCAGAACGTGCCGCGACTGCAGGACGTTGTCACCATGCTGACGCTTATCCGCAACATGGGCGTCACGATCGAACGGGACAGTGAGGGTATGGTGCGCGTCGATTCGGCGCATCTCAGTGTCCCCGAAGCGCCCTACGAACTGGTCAAGACAATGCGTGCCTCAGTGCTGGCCCTGGGGCCGCTGCTCGCTCGTTTCGGCGAAGCCACCGTTTCACTGCCAGGGGGCTGCGCCATCGGCACGCGCCCGGTCGATCAGCACATCAAGGGCATGCAGGCGATGGGCGCGGAGATCGTGGTCGAACATGGCTACATGATCGCCAAGCTGCCCAAAGGCCGCGAGCGGCTCAAGGGCGCCAGCATCCACACCGACATGGTTACCGTCACCGGGACCGAGAATTTGCTGATGGCGGCCACGCTGGCCGAGGGGCAGACCGTCCTGGAGAACGCCGCGCAGGAGCCCGAGATCTTCGACCTGGCCGAAATGTTGATCAGGATGGGTGCGCGAATCGAAGGCCATGGCAGCAGCCGGATCGTGATCACGGGCGTGGAGAAGCTCAACGGCTGCACCCATCGGGTCGTGGCCGACCGCATCGAAGCCGGTACCTTCCTCTGCGCGGTCGCCGCCACGGGGGGCGACGTCGTCCTGCGCCACGGACGAGCCGATCACTTGCAGGCGGTCATCGAAAAGCTGCGTGAGGCCGGCGCCAGCGTGGCCGCGGTCGATGACGGAATCCACATTCATTCGCAAGGCCGCCTGCGGCCCCAAAGTTTCCGCACCACCGAATATCCCGGCTTCCCGACCGACATGCAGGCGCAGTTCATGGTGCTCAATGCCATCGCTGACGGCTCCTCCAAGGTCACCGAGACGATCTTCGAGAACCGGTTCATGCACGTCAATGAGCTCGTGCGGTTGGGCGCGCACATCCAGGTGGACGGCAAACTGGCGGTGATTCAGGGCGTGGAAAAACTCTCGGGCGCAACCGTGATGGCGACCGACCTGCGCGCGTCGGCCAGCCTGGTCATCGCCGGCCTGGTGGCGGATGGCGAGACGCTGGTGGACCGCATCTATCACCTGGATCGCGGCTACGACCAGATGGAAACCAAATTGCGCGGCATCGGCGCCGATATCGAGCGCATCAAATGAACGGGCAGATCACCCTGGCGCTGTCTAAGGGCCGCATTTTCGATGAGACCCTGCCGCTGCTCAAAGCCGCCGGCGTGGAGGTTCTGGAAGACCCGGAAAAATCCCGCAAGCTGATCCTGACCACCAGCCGGCCAGATGTGCGAGTAGTGATCGTGCGAGCCAGCGATGTGCCCACTTATGTCCAATACGGCGGCGCCGACCTTGGCGTCACCGGCCTGGACACACTGATCGAACACAGCGCGGACTGGGGCCGTGGCGCAGGCCTGTACCAGCCGCTGGACTTGCGAATCGCCAGATGCCGTGTGAGTGTCGCGGTGCGTGCCGACTTCGACTATGCCAGCGCCGTGAAGCAGGGCTCGCGCCTGACGGTGGCCACCAAGTACGTCAACATCGCGCGCGATTTCTTCGCGGCCAAGGGCGTACACGTCGACCTGATCAAGCTGTATGGCAGCATGGAACTGGCGCCGCTCACCGGACTCGCCGACGCCATCGTCGACCTCGTTTCGACCGGCAACACGCTCAAGGCCAATAACCTGGTCGAGGTGGAACGCATCATGGACATCAGTTCGCGGCTGGTGGTCAACCAGGCCGCGCTCAAGCTCAAACAGGATGCAATCCGCAGCCTGATCGACGCATTCGCGGGTGCTGTCGGCAAGGAATGAACGCGATGCACTGGACCGCCAAGCCCGCGCGTCTGTCGACGGCTGCATCCGGGTTCGAAGCCGAATTCAGCCGGCGGCTGCATTGGTCGGCGGATACCGACGCGCAGGTGGAGCAAAGCGTCGCCGCCATCCTGGCCGATGTGCAGCAGCGCGGCGATGCCGCGGTGCTTGAATACACGAAACGTTTCGACGGTCTCGACGTCGACTCGGTCGGTCGACTGGAGCTGACCCAGCATGAGTTGGCAGCGGCTCTGGCTTCGCTGCCCCCGGCCCAACGTGACGCACTGGAGGCAGCCGCGCTGCGGGTGCGCAGCTACCACGAGGCACAGAAGAAGGCCACGGGCGAGAGCTGGAGTTATCGCGATCAGGACGGCACCCTGCTGGGCCAGAAGGTCACCCCGCTGGATCGCGTCGGCATCTATGTGCCGGGCGGCAAGGCCGCGTACCCTTCCTCGGTGCTGATGAACGCGATACCCGCGCATGTGGCGGGCGTGAGCGAGATCATCATGGTGGTGCCCACACCGCGCGGGGAAAAGAACGCGCTCGTGCTGGCGGCCGCCTGTGTGGCTGGAGTGAGCCGCGCTTTCACCATTGGCGGCGCCCAGGCGATCGCGGCGTTGGCGTACGGAACGCAGACGGTGCCGCGGGTCGACAAGATCACGGGGCCGGGCAACGCCTATGTCGCGAGTGCGAAGCGCCGTGTCTTCGGCCGGGTTGGCATCGACATGATTGCCGGCCCCAGTGAGATCCTGGTCCTGGCCGACGGCAGCACACCACCCGACTGGGTTGCCATGGATCTGTTTTCCCAGGCCGAGCACGACGAGCTGGCGCAAAGCATCCTGCTATGCCCCGACGCCGCCTACATCGAGCGCGTTCAGTCCGAAATCGACCGGCTCCTGCCGCAGATGCCGCGCGCCGAAATCATCGCCAAATCGCTCAATGGGCGTGGCGCCCTGATCCACACTCGCGACATGGAAGAAGCCTGCGACATCAGTAATCGCGTGGCGCCCGAACACCTGGAGATCGCCAGCAGCGATCCTCACCGGTGGGAGCCGCTGCTCAGGCACGCCGGCGCCATCTTCCTGGGGGCCTTTACCAGCGAGTCGCTCGGCGACTATTGCGCCGGCCCCAATCACGTGCTGCCCACCAGCAGCACGGCACGTTTTTCCAGCCCGTTGGGGGTCTACGATTTTCAAAAGCGCAGCAGCCTGATCGAGGTAAGCGAAGCCGGTGCCCAGATTCTGGGCGCCATCGCCGCCGAACTGGCCTATGGGGAAGGCCTGCAGGCGCATGCCCGGGCCGCCGAAATGAGACTGAAGCGATGAGCGCCGAACCGAAGCGGCCAGCCACCGTTTTCCGCCAGGACGTGCAGTCGATGCACGCCTATGCGATCCAGCCGTCAGCGGGCCTGATCAAGCTGGACGCCATGGAAAACCCGCATCGCCTGCCGCCAGCGTTGCAGGCCGAATTGGGCCAGCGCCTGGGTGCCTTGCCGCTGAACCGGTATCCGGGAGAGCGTACCGACGAACTGCGGCGGGCATTGGCGGCGTACGCCCGGATGCCCGACGGGTTCGACATCATGCTGGGCAACGGGTCTGACGAGCTGATTTCGCTGATCGCGATGGCTTGCGATGTGCCGGGGGCGTCGATCCTGGCGCCGGTACCCGGTTTTGTGATGTACGAGATGAGCGCCCAGCTTCAGGGGCTGAAGTTCGTCGGGGTGCCGCTGACGGCCGAGTTCGAGCTCGATGAACCCGCCATGCTGACAGCGATCGGCACGCATCGGCCGGCCGTCATCTATATCGCGTACCCCAACAACCCGACAGCCAACCTGTGGGATGACAAGGTGATCGACAGGATCATCGATGCAGCGACGGGCCTGGTTGTCATCGACGAGGCTTACCAGCCGTTTTCCAGCCGCAGCTACATTGACCGCATCGCGAGACACAGCCATGTTCTGTTGATGCGAACCATGAGCAAGTTCGGGCTGGCCGGCGTGCGCATCGGGTACCTGCTCGGCCCGAAGCCGTTGATCGATCAGGTCAACAAGTTGCGTCCGCCGTACAACATCAGCGTGCTGAATTGCGAATGCGCACTCTTCGCGCTGGAGCATGAAAACGTCTACTCCGCCCAGGCGGAAATGGTGCGTGAGGAACGCGTCCGCCTGCAGCGGGCGTTCGCCGCGCTGCCCGGCGTCAAGAGCTGGCGGAGTGACGCCAACATGATCCTGGTCAGGGTGGCGGACGCGCAGAAAACCTTTGAAGGCATGAAAACGCGTGGCGTCCTGGTCAAGAACGTTTCTAAAATGCATCCATTGCTGGCCAATTGCCTGCGCCTGACGGTCGGAACGGCCGAGGAGAATGCGCAGATGCTGTGGGCCCTGCAGGCTTCCCTATGAAAAACTCCAGCGGCAGTGCCGAAGCCAACTTGACAAGCAGCCACCGGCAGGCGGAGGTGGTGCGCAACACCGCCGAAACCCAGATCACCGCCCGGGTCGATCTGGATGGGACCGGGCGGGCCACGCTCTCCACAGGCATCGGCTTTTTCGACCATATGCTCGATCAGATCGCCCGGCATGGCCTCATGGACCTCGATATCCAGGCGCGCGGCGACTTGCACATCGACGGCCACCACACGGTGGAGGACGTCGGCATCGCGCTGGGCCAGGCGATCTACCAGGCGGTGGGCGACAAGAAGGGCATTCGGCGTTATGGCCACGCCTATGTTCCGCTCGACGAGGCGCTCTCGCGCGTCGTGATTGATTTCTCCGGCCGCCCGGGCCTGGTCATGAACGTTCCCTTCAAGAGCGGCATGATCGGGACTTTCGACAGCCAGCTGGCGCATGAGTTCTTCCAGGGCTTCGCCAACCACGCCTTCGTGACACTGCATATCGACAACCTGCGCGGTGAGAATGCGCATCACCAGTGCGAAACGGTGTTCAAGGCATTTGCTCGCGCGTTGCGGGTGGCGATCGAACTCGACCCCCGCAGCGCCGGCGCCATTCCCTCGACCAAAGGCTCGCTCTGACCATCTCCGGCCCGGCCGCGGCAGGCGGGGTTCGCACCTGACAGGCAATGAAAACTGTAGCAGTCGTCGACTATGGCATGGGGAACCTGCGTTCGGTTGCCAATGCCGTCAGGCACGTCGCCCAGGGTAGCGGCTACGACGTTGTCGTGACGGCGCGTGCCGAGGACGTGCGAGCGGCCGAACGGATCGTGCTGCCCGGACAAGGCGCCATGCCCGACTGCATGCGCGAGCTGCGCGATTCAGGTCTGCTGCGATCGGTGCTGGAGGCCGCCGCCAGCAAGCCCCTGTTCGGGGTGTGCGTGGGCATGCAGATGCTGCTGGATAGCAGCCAGGAGGGCCCTACGGACGGTCTGGGCCTGATTCACGGCGAGGTACTCAAATTCGAACTGGCGGGCCGGCTGCAGGCTGATGGCAGCCGTTTCAAGGTGCCGCAAATGGGCTGGAACCAGGTCTTCCAGACCGAACCGCACGCCTTGTGGCAGGGCATTGAAGATGCGAGCTACTTTTATTTCGTCCACAGCTACTACGTCCGGCCGTCGGATAAGCGCCACAGCGTCGGCGAAGCGGATTACGGCACTCGGTTTGCCGCGGCAATTGCACGCGATAATATTTTTGCCACGCAGTTTCATCCAGAGAAAAGCGCGGACCAAGGCTTGGCTCTTTACCGCAATTTCCTGAACTGGCGTCCCTGAACCCCTCCACCGCTGCCTCGGCCCATGCTGCTCATTCCCGCGATCGACATCAAAGACGGCCACTGTGTGCGCCTCAAACAGGGCGATATGGAACAGGCCACCACCTTCGGCGAAGATCCGGCGGCCATGGCGCGCAGTTGGCTGCAGAAGGGGGCGCGCAGGCTCCACCTGGTGGACTTGAATGGCGCCTTCGCCGGCAAGCCGCAGAATCTGGCGGCGATCAAGTCGATCCTCAGGTCCGTGGGCGATGACATACCGGTCCAACTGGGCGGTGGCATCCGCGATCTGGACACCATCGAGAAATACATCGACGGCGGGCTGCGCTACGTCATCATCGGGACCGCTGCGGTAAAGAATCCCGGCTTTCTGAAGGATGCGTGCAGCGCCTTTGGCGGCCACATCATCGTGGGTCTGGACGCGAAAGACGGCAAGGTCGCCACCGACGGCTGGAGCAAGCTCACCGGCCACGAAGTCGTCGATCTGGCAAGGAAGTTCGAAGACTATGGCGTCGAGGGCGTGATCTACACCGACATCGGCCGCGACGGCATGCTGAGCGGCGTCAACATCGAGGCGACGCTGAAGCTTGCACAGGCGCTCACGATTCCGGTGTTCGCCTCGGGCGGCCTGTCGGGCCTGCCCGACATCGAACGCCTGTGCGAGATCGAATCCGAAGGCGTTGCAGGCGTGATCTGCGGACGTGCCATCTACACCGGTGCGCTTGACTTCACGGCGGCACAGCAGCGCGCCGACGAGTTGATGGCCGGCGCTTGAGCAGCCGGCCCTCGCCTTACTCCGGACGCCGACGCCACGCCGCCACTCCCACGGCGGCCAGGCCGGCGAGCATCAGCGCATAGGTTTCGGGTTCAGGAATCGGCGCCAGGAAGCCGCGGATTTCGCCACCCGGAAACGTTGCGTTGTGAATGTTCACATACGACTGTCCGGCGCTGGTGCCAGCAAGCAGTGCCGCGAACGCGCTGGCGGCGTTGCCTCCGTTGTTGGCGAGAAACGTCGCATTGAAGGTGCCCGCGAGCGCCAAATTAAAAACATTGTTGTAGGTTCCGCTCGTGGCCGCTGGGAAACCC
>JBKJHN010000246.1:0-12869 GCA_046599015.1 Ramlibacter sp. | reverse complement strand
CATTCCGGCCGACCGCGAAGTCATCCTGCACAGCGAAAACGGCGTCATCGGCATGGGCCCGGCGCCGGCGCCCGGCGAGGAGGACTACGACCTGATCAATGCCGGCAAGCAGCCGGTCACGCTGTTGCCGGGGGCTTCGTTCTTCCATCACGCAGACAGCTTTGCGATGATGCGCGGAGGCCACCTGGACATCTGCGTTCTGGGAGCCTTCCAGGTTTCCGCGACCGGCGATCTTGCCAATTGGCACACTGGCGAGAAGGATGCGATTCCAGCCGTGGGCGGCGCCATGGACCTCGCTGTCGGCGCCAGGCAAACCTGGGTCATGATGGACCTGCTGACCCGACAGGGCGGGAGCAAGATCGTCGCGCAGTGCAGCTATCCGCTGACGGCAATTGGCTGCGTCAAGCGGATCTACACCGATCTGGCCACGCTCGAGTGCTCGCAGGCGGGCTTGAAACTCATCGACACGGTGGACGGCCTCTCGCACATTGAACTTCAACAACTGATCGGCCTGCCGATCGCGCCATGAGACGGAGAACATCATGAGTCAACAAGCCTTCATCTGCGACGCCATCCGCACGCCTTTCGGGCGCTACGGCGGTGCACTGTCGTCCATTCGCACGGACGATCTTGCGGCGATCCCGCTGAAGGCGTTGATGGCGCGCAATCCGCGAGTTGATTGGCAAGCCGTCACCGACGTGATCTACGGCTGCGCCAATCAGGCGGGTGAGGACAACCGCAATGTCGCGCACATGGCCAGTTTGCTGGCGGGCTTGCCGTTCGAAGTGCCCGGTGCGACGCTCAACCGGCTGTGCGGATCCGGCCTGGACGCGATCGGCACGGCGGCCCGGGCCATCAAGGCCGGCGAGGCCACGCTGATGATCGCCGGCGGGGTCGAGAGCATGAGCCGCGCGCCATTTGTGATGCCCAAGGCCGAGAGCGCATTCGCCCGCGCCAACTCGGTTTATGACACCACGATCGGCTGGCGCTTCATCAACAAGCTGATGAAGGAAACGTACGGCGTGGACTCGATGCCCGAAACCGCTGAGAACGTGGCTGTCGAGCACAAGATCGAGCGCGAGGCACAGGACCGCATGGCGCTGGCTTCGCAAATGAAGGCCGTGGCGGCCCAGAAGGCCGGCTTCTTTGATTCCGAGATCACGCCCGTCACCATCGCCCAGAAGAAAGGCGATCCGGTGGTTGTCAGCAAGGACGAGCACCCGCGCGAGACCAGCCTGGAAGCGCTGGCCAAGCTCAAAGGCGTGGTTCGGCCGGATGGCAGCGTCACCGCCGGCAACGCGAGCGGCGTGAACGATGGTTCCTGCGCGTTGCTGCTGGCGGACGAGGCGACGGCGGCCCGACAGGGTCTGACGCCGCGCGCGCGGGTCGTCGGCATGGCCACTGCCGGCGTGCCGCCGCGTGTGATGGGCATCGGACCGGCTCCCGCAACGCAGAAGGTGCTCGCGCTCACCGGAATCAAGCTCGAGCAGATCGATGTCATCGAACTCAACGAAGCCTTCGCGGCCCAAGGACTGGCGGTGCTGCGTCTGCTCGGACTGCGCGACGACGATCCGCGCGTCAACCCGAACGGCGGCGCGATTGCGCTCGGTCACCCGCTGGGTGCTTCGGGCGCGCGCCTGGCGACCACGGCCGTGAATCAATTGCACAAAGGCGGGGGACGTTATGCCCTGTGCACGATGTGCATCGGCGTCGGGCAGGGCATCGCGATGGTGCTCGAGCGCGTGTGAGCGGCTCAGGGATCAACATGCCGCAACTGGAAGCACGCGACCTGGCGGATGCCGTGGTCGAGCGGATGTCCGACTGCCAGGACCCGCGATTCAAGGAGGTCCTGTCTTCACTGGTGAGGCATACCCATGCCTTCGTTCAGGAGGTGCAACTGACACCGGACGAATGGATGGCCGCCATCCAGTTCCTGACCGCCACCGGCAAGATGTGCGACGACAAGCGCCAGGAGTTCATCCTGCTGTCGGACACGCTCGGCATCTCGATGCTGGTGGTGGCCATCGAACAGGCCAAGGCCGCTGCCGCATACAAGGCTGCACCGGGAGCACGGAAGCCGACCGAAGCGACGGTGCTCGGCCCCTTCTACTGGGAAGGAGCACCTGAGCTTGAACTCGGCGCGGACATCGGCGCCGGCAACGCGGGCACACCGGCTTATTACCACGGACGTGTCACCGACACCGCTGGCCAGCCGATCGCCGGCTGTGTGATGGACGTCTGGTCCGGCGACGGCGAGGGTTTCTACGACATGCAGAAAGGCCCCGATGCCGGCATGGCGCTGCGCGCGCGCTTTCGCACCGACGCCCAGGGCAATTACAGCTTCTGGTCGATCAAGCCGTCGTACTACCCCGTGCCCGACGACGGCCCGGTCGGCGCCATGCTGCACCGCATGGGGCGTCACCCGAACCGGCCAGGCCACATGCACACGATGCTCGCTGCGCCGGGCTATGAACGCCTTGTCACGCATATCTTCGTCGCTGACAGTCCGTACCTCGATTCCGACGTCGTCTTCGGGGTGCGCAACAGTCTCATCGTCGATTTCAAAGCGCACCCGGCTGGCCCGGCTCCGGATGGCAGGGTCATGGAGCGGCCATTCCACAGCGCCTGCTACGACTTCAAGCTGGTTGCCAGGGCCTGAGCCTTGGCGAACCTTCAGGTCGAGCGCCCGATAACCTTTCGCAACACCTGCGACGCATCGCGCGCGTCGGCGCCGCGCCACGCGACGATCTGGTCCGGGCGAATCAAAGCCAGGGTCGCTTCATAGAGCTGGCGAAGGGCGGGCGATGCGTGGGCCACCACTTTCAGATCCACCCCGAGTTCGCGCGCGCATTCGACAAAGGCCGACGTGTCGGGCGCCTGCGGTCCGAGCACAAGCAAGGTCCATTCGAAGTGAAAGCTGTCGAAGAGCGAAGTGCCGTCGTCGAGCCAGGCATGAGGCGGCCGTCCGCCGGGGCACGCCGTTGGCACGTACTCATTGGCCTGGTCGGGCGGTGGCTGCGTATCGTCGCTCGCGATGACTGGTGATCCGTCGTAGCGGCCGCCGAAGGTCACGCCAGGGATATTGAACTCCAGGCGGACGTGCGCGTTCAGGTGCTGCGATGCGCGCAGCCGCGCAGAGGCACCGGCTTCACCTTCTTCTTCCAGCAGCGGACTCGCCGGGAACAGGCCCACCGAATCGGCAAAGCGGCGGGCGTAAGCGGTGTTGCGTTCGGCCAGCGGCTTGCGCTCGATTTCGTAGCTGTCCAGCAGCTTCTCTGAAGCTTGCCCGCTCAGCACCGCCGCCAATTTCCAGCCCAGGTTGACCGCATCTTCCACCGCCGTGTTGTAGCCCAGGCCGCCGGTGGGCGTGAACAGATGCGCGGCGTCGCCGGCGATGAAAACCCGGCCGCGCTGGAACGTTTGGGCGACCAGCGAATGTCCGGCGGTCCAGGTGCCGGTGGACAGGACTTCGATCGGGATGGAAACGCCCAGGGCCTGCGCGAACACTCGGCGCGCGTCGTCCTCGTTCCACTTGTCGCCATCCTCGCCTTCGTGCAAGGCTGCATGAAAGGCGAACTCCGTCCGGCCGTCCACGGCGGCGATGAAAGCGCGCCGTTCGGGGTTCACGCATACATACATCCAGGCGCGGGCGTGCGGCACTACATCGTAGAACCCCGGAGCCCGCAGGTACGCCGCGAACATCTGCCCGCCCATGAAGTCGCGCCGCACCCCGGTAGCGCCTACCCAGCCGATGCCCAGCGTATTGCGCACCAGGCTGCGCGCTCCGTCCGTGCCCACGAGGTACCTGGCCTCCACAGGGACGATTTCTCCCGCCGGCTCGCACCGTATTCGCGCGCGCACGCCGTTATCGTGCTGCGCGAAGTCGAGCAGCCGCCAGCCGTAGCGCATGTCGTTGAAAGGGAGGGCCTGGGCATGGCGCAGCAACGTCGCCTCGACGAATTTTTGCGAGATGCGGTGCGGCAGTTCCGCCGCACTCCATGAACCTCGCAATGAGCGGATATCACGCACCGCTTGCGCCGCGGTGGGCAACGGCAGCCGTGCGAGTTCGTGCCCGGTGAAGCGCGTGAAGTACGCGATGTCGGTCGGGTGGTCGGCCGGCAGGCCCTGTGTCCTGATTTCGTGCGCGAAGCCCAGCCGGCGAAAGTGCTCCATCGTCCGGGCCTGGGTGGCATTGGCCTGCGGATTGAAGGCGGTGCCTGGCTTGGGGTCGACCAGCAGGCTGCGCACGCCGCGGCGGCCGAGTTCGTTGGCAAGCAGCAGGCCGCACGGGCCGCCCCCGGCGATCAGGACATCGGTGACGAGGCTGCTCATGGCGACGATTGTTCCCTTCAGCTGTTCTACCGGTTCGTCCACGCGGGCATGTTATTGACCGGCTGCAAGCTGGTGTGGGACGGGTTCCTGTCACGGGCCTGAGTGCCGCGGGTTGAAGCAGCGCATGCTTGCCTATGCGCGCTCGCGCTCGGCCCGCTCCTGCGCGTCGCGCCGGCGCTGCTCGTGCTCCGCGCGTTCCTGCGCCATCTGCTCTTCGAACTGCCGGCGGCCCTGCTTGACGACGGCGATCAGTTTGGACCGGTCCTTGGACTGCGGATACATCTGCTCGAACAGCTCGAGGTTGTGGCGCCGGAAGCGCATGGCCTGGCCGCGCGCCGCGTGCGGGGCGAAGCCCAATACCTCCAGCACGGTACGCGCGCTGCGCAGGCTGGATTCGAACAGTTCACGCTCAACGCGGGTGACACCGCGATCACGCAACTCGTTCCAGTGGACCACGTCGCGCGCCCGCGCCACCAACTCGAGATGCGGAAAATGTTCACGGGCCACGTCGACGATCCGCAGCGACTGCTCCTTGTCGTCCACCGCGATCACCAGCACCTGGGCCGTACCGGCCCCTGCAACGCGAAGCAGATCCAGCCGCGTGGCATCGCCGTAAAAAACCTTGTAGCCGAACGAGCGGGCGGCTTCGATCATGTCCGCGTCGTGATCGAGCACCGTGGCCGCGATGCCCTGGGCGCCGAGCATTCGCCCGATGATCTGGCCATAGCGCCCGAAGCCGGCGATGATGACCGGCGCGTGCTGCGGCTCGCTGATTTCGTCCAGCTGGACGCGCTGCCCCGCGGCGTAATGCGGCAGCACCACCTTGTCGATGAAAACCAGCAGCAAGGGGCTGAGCAGCATCGATACCGCAACGGCCCCGATCAGGAGCGACGCTGTTTCCGTCGGAATGACGCGGGCGCCGCTCGCCGCCTGGAACACCACAAAGGCGAACTCGCCGCCTTGCGCCAGCAGCAAAGTGAAGACCGGGCGATCCTGCACCGGCAGCTGGATCGAGCGCGCCAATGTGTAGATCACCACGGCCTTGAGCAGCAGGAAGCCGAGCACGATCGCCGCCATGAGGAGGGGCGCTCCCATCAGCACGCCGAAGTCGATGCTCATGCCGACGGCGATGAAGAACAGCCCCAGCAGCAAGCCCTTGAACGGCTCGATGTCGGTTTCGAGCTCGCGCCGGTACTCGCTCTCCGCCAGCAGAACGCCGGCCAGGAAGGCGCCCAGGGCCATCGACAGTCCAACCATTTGCATCAGCGCGGCGATGGCCACCACCAGCAACAGTGAGGCCGCGGTGAAGATCTCCGGCGTCTTGCTCTTGGCGATCCAGCGCAGCAGCGGGCGCAGCAGCAGGCGTCCGCCCAGGATGATGCCGCCGATCACGGCGAGGATCCTGGCGGCCTCGAGCCAGCGGCTGGAGCCGTCGGCAACCTCGGCGACCCCGCCCAGGAGCGGCAGCAAGGCCAGTATCGGGATCGCCGCCACGTCCTGGAACAGCAGGATCGAAAAGCCGGCTCGTCCGCTGGAGGTGGGCAGCAGGTTGCGCTCGCCCATCACCTGCAAGGCGATTGCGGTGGACGACAGCGCGAGGCCGAGCGCGGCAACGAGGCTCACCCGCCAGGACACGCCGGCAGCCATCGCCGCGGCACACAACAGCGCGGCACAACCCAGCACCTGCGCACTGCCCCAGCCGAAGATCGACCGGCGCAGGCTCCAGAGCCGGCGTGGCTCCAGTTCCAGGCCGACCAGGAACAGCATCAGCACGACGCCGAACTCGGCGAAGTGCAGGATGTCCTCCACGTTGCTGACCAGGCCCAGGCCCCACGGACCGATCGCAATCCCCGCTGCCAGGTAACCGATGATCGAACCCAGGCCGAGTGCGCGCGACAAAGGCACGGCGATCACCGCCGCCCCCAAGTAGATGAGGCTGTTGGTCAGCCATGCGGGCGCCTGTTCAATCATGGCTGGGTCTGTCGCCGGTGGGCACTTCGCAGGCCGGGCAGGGGTCGAGGTCTTCGAGCTCGGGCCATTGTGGATAGCTGCCCAGCCGGCGCTGAAACACCTGCACGTGGCTGGCGACTTCTTCCTCGCTGGCCCGGTTGGCTCCATACAGCAGCAACGGCGGCAGGAAGCGCATGCCGCACAGGGCCGCAGTCTGTTCGTACGGCGGCAGGAAGGCGTCGAAGAAGTAGCGGTTGTAGCTGCCCGGGTGGTACGAACTCTCCGGACTGCCGGTCGTCGCCACCAGCCACAAGCCCTTTCCTTGCAACGCCGTGCCGCCCGGCCCATAGGCCCAGCCGTAAGTAAGCACTTCATCCAGCCACAGCTTGAGCAGCGCGGGCATCGAGTACCACTGGACCGGATGGAGCAACACGATGAGGGGCGAGGCGCTGGCGAGAGCCTGTTCGGCCGCTACATCGATGTCGTAATCGGGATAGATGCCGTAGAGATCCTGCGCCCTGACGCCCGGCACCTGGCGCGCTGCCGCAAGCAGGCGCGCGTTGACGCGCGAGTCCCGCCAGTTGGGGTGGGCGGCCAGCACCAGCGCTGCGCTGGAAAGCCCTTCTGTTGCCATCTCATCCATACCGCTAACATAGCGCAAAGTACAAGGAGTCCCATCATGCCGGTCGTGGTCGTTGCCAATCCCAAGGGCGGAGTCGGAAAATCCACCTTGGCCACCAACATCGCCGGCTACTTCGCCAGCAAGGGCCACTCGGTGATGTTGGGCGACGCCGACCGGCAGCAGTCGTCGCGATTGTGGCTGGGTTTGCGACCCGCCGGCGCCAGGACGCTCAGCAGCTGGGAACTCAGCAGGGACAACATCGTGAAGCCGCCCAAAGGCACCAGTCACGTGGTGCTGGACACGCCGGCCGGCATGCATGGCAAGCTGTTCAAAAACGTCCTGCAACTGGCCGACAAGGTGATCGTGCCGGTGCAGCCGAGTATCTTCGACATATTCGCGACGCGCTCTTTCCTGGACGAGCTGGCCGGGCACCGCAACGCCGGCAACATGCAGGTGGGGATCGTCGGGATGCGGGTCGATCCCCGCACCATCGCCGCCGACAAGCTGCATGAATTCGTGGATGGGCTGGGCCTGCCGGTGCTCGGTTACCTGCGCCACACGCAAAACTACATCCACCTGGCCGCGCGCGGGCTGACGCTGTTCGATGTGACGCCGGGCCGGGTCGAACGCGATCTGGAACAATGGGAGGGCATCTGCCGCTGGCTCGACAAGTGATCGATGCTGCGGTTGCCACCTAAACCATGAAAACCTACGCTTTATCCGAGCTTGCGGGTCTGGTCGGCCAGGAAGTGGCCGTCAGCGACTGGCTCACCATCACGCAACAGCAGATTGACCTGTTCGCAGAGGCGACCGGCGATCACCAGTGGATTCACGTCGATGTCGAAAGGGCCAAGGCGGGGCCGTTCGGCGCGCCGATCGCGCACGGGTTCCTCACGTTGTCGCTGCTGCCCCAGTTCCTGCAGAGCGCGATGGAGATCCGCGACGCGCGCATGGGGGTCAATTACGGCCTGAACAAAGTCCGCTTCACCGCACCGGTTCCAGTGGGCAGCCGCCTGCGGGGCCACATCAAGCTGCTGGCCTGCGAGCCGATCGAAAATGGCGGTTTTCAGATGACATCACTGGTGACGGTAGAGCGCGAGAGCAGCGACAAGCCGGTGTGCATCGCCGAGTCGCTGGCACGCCGTTATCCGTAGGCAAAGCCTTAGACAAAGCCATTCTGCCGCCAGGCTTCGAACACCGTTACCGCAACCGCGTTGGATAAGTTCAGGCTGCGCTGGCCTGCGCGCATCGGCAGTTTCAGGCGCTGATCCGGCTGGAATGCATCGCGCAGATCCGGCGCCAGGCCCCGTGTTTCCGATCCGAACACGAACCAGTCGCCCGGGCGCAACGCGGCTTCATGAACCAGCCTTGTGCCGCGCGTGGTCAGGGCGAAGAGGCGTCGCGCATCCGGCTGCATGGCGGCCATGAAAGCCGGCCAGTTCGCATGGCGCCGCACTTGCGCGTACTCGTGGTAATCGAGGCCGGCGCGCCGCATCTGCCGGTCCTCCATCGAGAATCCCAGCGGTTCGATCAGGTCCAGCGTGCAGCCGGTATTGGCCGCCAGGCGGATGACGTTGCCGGTGTTGGGCGGGATCTCGGGCTCGACCAGGACGATGTGGAACATCCTGCTATGCCGCTGCCGGCTCGTCGGTGCGCGCCAGCACGACCGCCTCCACCTGCGCAGCACCGGCCTGTCGCAATGTTTCGGCCGCGCTGAACAGGGAGGCGCCGCTGGTCATCACGTCATCGACGATGACGATTTGTTTGCCTCGCACTTGCGCGACCCGCAGTGGGTCCACCGCGAAAGCCCCCTTGACGTTGCGCAAGCGCTCGCCTCGATCCAGAGCCATCTGCGCCTCCGTATGCCGCACTCGCAGCAGCAGGCTGGGATCGATTTTGTGCGGTGCCAGGGCGCGCGCCAGCAGCAGGGCTTGATTGAAGCCCCGCTCGGCCAATCGTCGCACCGACAGCGGCATGCCAAGCACGAGGTCAGCCTTGTCCAGCGCCGGTTCCACCCAGGGCGCGCTTCGCATCAGGGTGGCGAAGCCGCGCGCCCAACCGGGTTGTCCATTGAACTTGTATTGCGTGATCAGCGTCGACCAGGGGTATTCGTATGACACGGCGGCGCGGCAGGCGTCCAGCGGCGGAGGCTGGGTCAGGCAGCGCCCGCATTCCACGACGCCTTCCGGAACCGGGATGGCGCAACGCAGGCAACGGGCCCGGGGCTGGGCAAAGCGCGCGATGCAGGCCTCGCACACCGGCTGGGCCGGCCAGGCATGGCACACCGCGCATTGGCCCGGAAGAGCGGCCGAAAGCCCCTGAATCAAGCGGCTCAACATCAGCTCAATATACTCGTTGACATTGCCATGGCCGACCAGCGCCCTCCCACCATCGATCCGGCCGCCGCGCAGCGATGGGAGCGCCTCGATTCCACCGAATCGCCATGGCTGCATGAGGAGGTGGCGCGTCGCATGGAGGACCGCCTGCAGTGGATCCGCCTCGAGCCGAAGACCTGGGGCCACTGGGAGCCTTTGCGCGGCGGGTTGGCAGCCCATTCGGTGCTGCGAAGGCGCTACCCCAAATCCGAATCTTTCGTCACGGCGGCGACGCCGGATCGCGCGCGCGCGGCCCTGGAGCGCAGCGCAGGCCCGTGGTGGCGTCGTTGGACAGGGCCGGCTGCGCGCTACGGCGCCGTGCCCGACGGCGGCGTGCAGATGCTGTGGGCAAATATGGCATTGCATATGGCGGCCGACCCGCAGGCTTTGATTGTCCAGTGGCATCGTGCGCTGGCAACCGGCGGCTTCCTCATGTTTTCGTGCCTCGGCCCGGACACACTGCGCGAGTTGCGAGCGCTTTACCGTCAAGCGGGCTGGCCGCCACCGGCTCATGACTTCACCGACATGCACGACTGGGGCGACATGCTGGTTCATGCCGGCTTTGCCGAGCCAGTGATGGACATGGAGCGCCTTACCTTGACCTGGGAAACTCCGCAGCGCCTGCTCGCCGAGCTGCGTGGGCTCGGCGCCAATTTGCACCTGAAGCGGTTTGCCGCGCTGCGCGGCCGCGCGTGGCGTGAGCGCCTGTGGCAGGAGCTGGCGCGCTCACTGCGCCAGCCGGACGGGCGCCTCGCACTGACTTTCGAAATCGTCTATGGTCATGCAGTCAAACCGGCGCCCAGGGCCAGACTGGAACCCACCAGTGCGGTGTCGCTGGAAGAAATGCGGTCCATGTTGCAGTCGGGCAAACTTTCGCAGAATTGAGCAGCAGTCTTTGTGGAACATCAACACGCGCCCAGTGCAGGTGTGGCAGGGGCAACCCGCGCTACAATGCCGGGTTGATTTTTGAGCGTCACCTGTGTCGATGCCGGTATTTCATTTCGCCACTGTCCAGGGCCAGAATATTCACTGGTTTTTGAAGCGCAACTGCTCGGTCACGCCGGTGCAACTGGGGTGGCTGTATGCCTCGCTGTGCGTGGTGTCGCTGGGGATCGGGATTTTTTTCTGGCATCAGGGCGCAGTACTGATTCTTCCGTTTGCCGGGATCGAGCTGGCGGGTGTCGGTATCGCTTTCCTGGCTTATGCACGGCACGCCGGAGACCGGGAAAAGATCTCCCTGAAAGGGCGGCAGCTCGTGGTAGAGCTGGAAAGTGCGGGCCACCTGCAACGGGCGGAGTTCAATCGCGATTGGGTTCGGGTGGAACCCGGGGCCGGGGGCCGGTCTCTGATCGAGCTGTCCGGGCAGGGGCGCCGGGTGAATGTGGGGCGCTTCGTGCGCCCCGAGCTGCGGCCGGTGCTGGCGCAGGAGATCCGCAGGGCGCTGCGCGATCACGGGCGGGACGGGTTTGAAAAAGGTTAAAGCTAGCAAAAAACATGAAGAGCATTCTGAAAAACTTGGCCTCGCCGCTGTTGGCACTTGGCGCCCTGAGCCCCGCCGCCTATGCGGTCAACGACCTGCCCGGCGGCCCCGCAGTGCGCCAGCTCAATCTCCATCCCGCCGCAAGCCGTATCGCGGTCGAGCAGGCGTGGTTGCACTGGTTCATGCTCATCACCTGCCTGGTGGTGTTCATCGCGGTTTTCAGCGTGATGTTCTATTCCATCTGGAAACATCGCAAGTCGCGGGGCCACAAGCCGGCCAACTTTCATGAGTCGGTCACCGTCGAGGTGATCTGGACCGTCATTCCGTTCCTGATCGTGATCGGCATGGCCCTGCCTGCCACCAAAGTGCTGGTCGCGTCCAAGGACACCAGCAATGCCGACCTGACCATCAAGGCCACGGGCTCTCAGTGGAAGTGGGGTTATGACTATCTGAAGGGCGAGGGCGAGGGCGTTTCCTTCCTGTCCACGATCGACAGCACGCACCGCGAAATGTCCAACAACGGCGCCAAGGGCGAGGTGCCGGACAACTACCTGCTCAAGGTCGACAACCCGCTGGTCGTGCCGGTCAACAAGAAGATCCGTATCGTCACCACCGCCAGCGACGTGATTCACGCCTGGGGCGTGCCGGCTTTCGGTGTCAAGCAGGACGCCATTCCCGGTTTTGTGCGCGACACCTGGTTCCGCAGCGAAAAAACTGGCGACTTCTATGGCCAGTGCTACGAGCTGTGCGGCAAGGAACACGCCTATATGCCGATTCACGTGAAGGTGCTGTCGGCCCAGGACTACAGCGCGTGGGTCGACGGCGAAATGAAGAAGATCGCGGCCAGGCAGGATGATCCCAAGAAGGTCTGGGCGCTGGCCGACATTGCCGCGCGAGGTGAGAAGGTCTATGCCGCCAACTGCGTCGCCTGCCATCAGGCCAACGGCAAGGGCGCCGGCCCGAACAAGCCGCTGGACGGCTCGCAGATCGTGCTCGACGCTGACAAGAGCAAGCAGATCCAGATCCTGCTCGAAGGCAAGAACTTACCCACCGGTCAGATGCCGGCCTGGAAGCACTTGTCGGACACCGATATCGCCGCGGTGATCAGCTACACCAAGAACAACTGGTCCAACAAGACGGGCCAGATCGTGCAGCCGGCGGACGTGCTGGCGCTGCGCGGCAAGTAAATGGAAATTAGGAATTCACCAAGATGAGCGCCGTTCTCGACCATCCCCCGCACGATCATTCGCATGACGAACACCACGGCGCGCCGGCCGGCTGGCGCCGCTGGGTCTATGCGACCAATCACAAGGACATCGGCACGATGTACCTGCTGTTCGCGTTTGCCATGCTGATGTTCGGCGGGGTGCTGGCGCTGCTGATCAGGGCCGAGCTGTTCCAGCCCGGGCTGCAGTTGGTCAACCCCGAGCTGTTCAACCAGCTCACCACGATGCATGGGCAGATCATGGTGTTCGGCGCGATCATGCCGGCCTTCGTGGGCTTCGCCAACTGGATGGTCCCGCTGCAGATCGGCGCCGCCGACATGGCCTTCGCGCGGATGAACAACTTCAGCTTCTGGCTGCTGATTCCGGCCGGCCTGATGCTGGGGGGCTCGTTCTTCATGCCCGGCGGCGCCCCGGCCGCTGGCTGGACGCTGTATGCGCCGCTGACGCTGCAGATGGGCCCTTCGATGGACGCCGGTATTTTCGCGCTGCACATCCTGGGCGCATCGTCGATCATGGGGTCGATCAACATCATCGTCACCATCCTGAACATGCGCGCGCCGGGCATGTCGCTGATGAAGATGCCGATGTTCTGCTGGACCTGGTTGATCACGGCCTACTTGCTGATCGCGGTGATGCCCGTGCTGGCCGGCGCCATCACGATGACGCTGACCGACCGCCACTTCGGCACGACCTTCTTCAATCCCGGCGGCGGCGGCGACCCGGTGATGTACCAGCACATCTTCTGGTTCTTCGGCCACCCCGAGGTTTACATCATGATCTTGCCGGCGTTCGGCATCATCAGCCAGGTCGTGCCCGCGTTTTCGCGCAAGCGCCTGTTCGGTTACGCCTCGATGGTGTACGCGACATCGTCGATCGCCATCCTG
>JBKJHN010000101.1:0-22335 GCA_046599015.1 Ramlibacter sp. | reverse complement strand
TCAGAGCTTTTCGGCGATGTGCGCGGCGATGCGCTGCCGCAGTGCTTCATCAGGCATGCGCCCACGCGCGGCTGCCATGTTCTCGCGCACGTGCGCGACCTTGCTGGTGGCGGGAATCGCGCAGGTCAATGCCGGATGCGAGACGATGAATTTGAGCACCAGCTGGGCCCAGCTCGCGCAGTCGATTTCCCCCGCCCATGCGGGCAGTGGATGCCTTTGCAGCCGGCGCAACAGCTCACCTTCCCGAAACGGCCGGTTCGCCAGCACGGCAATGCCGCGCTCGCGCGCCAGGGGCAAGAGCCGTTGCTCGACTTCGCGGTCGACCGGGTTGTAGGTAAGCTGGACGAAATCGATGCGGTGGTTGCGCATGATCTGTTCCATGTCTCGATGACGGCGGCCTTCCGAGGTCGTGATGCCGACGTAGCGCAGCCGCCCTGCCGCTTTCATCGCCTGCAACAAGGGCAGCTGCTCCTGCCAGGCCAGCAGGTTGTGAACCTGCAGCAGGTCGAAGCGTGAAACGCGCCAAAGCTGGCGCGAGGCCTCAACCTGCGCTACGCCACCGGACGATGTCCAGACCTTGTCGGCGGAGAACAGCTCGCGCGGGACGCCGAGCTTCTGCAGGCCTTCACCGATGACTCCTTGCGACGAGCCATACATAGGTGACGAATCGATCAGGCGCCCATCTGCGGCAAAGAAGTTGCGCATCACCTCGGCGCAATTGGCGCGCGCCCCAGGATCATCGCCGACGTTGAAGGTGATCCAGCTGCCCAGGCCGACAACCGGGATGGCTTCGCCCGATGAGGGAATCGGCTTCGTCAGCGGTGCCCCGGGTGCGGTGTTTTGCCCGGGGGCGTTCGTCCATGCAAGCCCGGGAACCATGCCCAACAGCAGAGTACGGCGTCTCATGGCGCCAGCCTAGCATGCTGTCGTGCCCTTCAGGGCGTCGCGGGGGGTTTGGGTGCCGACGCGCGCAACTGTCACGAAGCTGCTGGACGGGTCGGCCGCGGCCAATCGCTCATCAACTTCTGCTGCCGCTGGCGCGCCGCCGCCGCGTTGCGCTGCTTTACCTCGCCGAACCCGCGGATGTGCTCGGGAAGCGAGGCGATCTCGCACGCCAGCTGGTGGTTGTCGGCACGCAGATCGGCCATCAGCGCGCGGACGGTTCGCGCATAATCCGCCGCCAGCGTGCGTTCGAGCCGCCGCTCGGCGCTGCGTCCAAACAGATCGAACGGAGTGGCGCGCAGCACCTTGAGCCTGGCCAGCAGGCGCAGCGCCGACAGGATCCACGGTCCATACGACCGCTTGCGAACCTCGCCCGTCACAGGGTCGGCGCGACTGAACATCGGAATAGCGAGGTGCAGCCGAATGCGGATGTCGCCATCGAACTCGGCCCGCAGCGCTCGTTCAAATTCGGTGTCGCCGAACAGGCGGGCCACTTCGTACTCGTCCTTGCACGCCATCAGGGTGAAGGCACTGCGTGCGACGCATTCCGCGAGTCGCGTGCTTCCCTGCACGGCGCCCGCCTCGGCCAGGCGCACGCTCTCGACCAGCTGGACATAGCCTTGCGCATACGCTTCGCTCTGGTAGGCCACCAGGAATTCGCGGCGGCGGGCGATAACTTCGTCCAGCCCCTGCGCGATCCGGTGTGCGGCCGGCACGGTTTCGGCCCGGGCCGCGAGGCGCTCGATCTGTTCCGAATCGCAGGCGGCACGCCGGCCCCACTGGAATGCGAGCTGGTTCCCGGCGACCCCCACGGCATTCAGTTCGATCGAGCGCATCAGCGCGGCCCGCGACACCGGCACCCAGCCGCGCTGCCACGCAAAGCCCAGCATGAACATGTTGGTGGCTATGGAGTGCCCCAGCAACAGCGACGCCAGCCGTGTTGCGTCGATGAATTCCGCGCCGGCTCCAACCGAGTCGCGCAGCGACTGCTGCATGGCCGTGGACGGAAAGACCTGGTCGGGATGGCGCACGAATTCGCCGGTGATGGTCTGCGCGGTGTTGACCAGCACCCGCGTGCGTCCGCGCCGCATCGCTGCGCGCGCCTCCGCACCCGCGGCGACCACCAGGTCGCAGGCCAGCACCACGTCCGCCTGGCCTGCCGCTATCCGGGCGGCGTGCAATTGCTCGGCGTTGCGCGCGAAGCGCACATGCGAAGTGACGGCCCCGGCTTTCTGCGACATCCCCGTCATGTCGAGCACCGTGACAGCCTTGCCCTCGAGATGGGCCGCCATCCCGAGCAGCGCGCCAATCGTCACCACGCCGGTGCCGCCGACACCGGCGACCAGCAGCGAGTACGGTGCATCCAGCGCTGGCAACGCGGGCTCGGGCAAATCGTCATCGCCACCGGGCTGCGGGGTGATCGCCGTTGCCGGACCACGCTGCCGCAACGTTGCGCCTTCGACGCTGACGATGCTGGGGCAAGCGCCGCGCAGGCAGCTGGCGTCCAGGTTGCAGGAGAACTGGTCGATCGCCCGTTTGACGCCGAACTCGGTCGCCACCGGCACCACGGACAGGCAATTGGACTTGAGGCCGCAGTCGCCACAACCTTCGCAGATGCCTTCGTGAATGAAGAGGCGTCGTGCCGGCGCCGCGACGGCGGCGGACCGCTTGCGTCTGCGCCGCTTCTCGGCAGCGCAGGTCTGGTCGTACACCAGCGCCGTCACACCGGGCAGCTCGCGCAGTTCGCGCTGCACCGTTTCCAGGTCTTCGCGATCGCGCACCTCGACCCCAGGCGCAAAGCCAGCCCCCTTCGGATACTTGCCGGGATCATCCGCCAGCACGACGATGCGTCGCACGCCTTCGGCATGGAGCTGACAGGTGAGCTGAGGCACCGTCAGGGTGCCGTCGATCGGCTGTCCGCCAGTCATCGCCACCGCGTGATTGAACAGCATCTTGTAGGTGATGTTGACATCGGCCGCGATCGCCGCGCGGATGGCCAGCAGGCCGGAATGAAAATAGGTGCCGTCGCCCATGTTGGCGAAGACATGTTGGGTGCCCGAATGGGCCGCCATGCCCAACCACGTGACGCCCTCCCCGCCCATCTGGCTGATGGTGAGCGTGTTGCGCTCCATGCCCACCGCCATCAAGTGGCAGCCGACACCGGCCAGGGCGCAGGACCCGGCGGGTACGCGGGTGGACTGGTTGTGCGGACAGCCCGAGCAGAAGTAGGGTGTGCGCTGCAAGGTAGCGGCAGGGCCGGCCACCCTGCGCTCCTGCTCCTGCAGCAGCGCCAAATGATCGCGCACTTGCTCGCTGTCGTGGAACGATGCGATGCGGCCGGCGATCACGCGCGCCACGATCGCCGGCGAGAGGTCGCCGGTGGGTGGCAGCAGCCACTGGTGCGGCGGGGCCGGCCACTCGCCGCTTTCGTCGAACTTGCCGACCACCCTGGGACGCTCACCGTCGCGCCAGTCGTACAACATCTCCTTGAGCTGGTATTCGATGATCTGGCGCTTTTCTTCGACCACCAGGATTTCCTGCAGGCCGCGCGCGAAGCGGCGAACCCCGTCAGCCTCCAGTGGCCACGGCATGCCGACCTTGTAAAGGCGCAAGCCGATATCGGCAGCAACACGCGCGTCGATTCCCAGGTCGGCCAGCGCCTGGCGCGTATCGAGCCAGGCCTTGCCGCAGGCGATGATGCCCATGCGGGGCCGCGGCGAATCGAACACCAGGCGATTCAGGTTGTTGGCCCGGGCATACGCCGCCGCGGCATACACCTTGAACTCCTGCATCCGGCGTTCCTGCGCCAGCGGCGGGTCCGGCCAGCGCAGGTTCAGGCCGTCGGCGGGCAATGCGAAGTCGCGTGGCAAGGCGATGGTGACGCGGTCTGGATCGATCAGCACGCTGGCCGAACTCTCGGCCGTGTCGGACATCAGCTTCATCGCCACCCAGCAACCGCAGTAGCGCGACAGGGCCCAACCGTGCAGGCCGAGATCGAGGATGTCCTGCACGCCGGCGGGCGCGAGGACGGGAATGGCGCAAGCCGAGAACACGTGCTCGCTTTGATGCGCCACCGCTGAAGAGCGGGCACTGTGATCATCGCCCGCCACCACCAGCACGCCGCCGTGCCGGGAGGTGCCGGCGAAATTGGCGTGCTTGAACACGTCGCCACAGCGGTCCACGCCGGGCCCCTTGCCGTACCACATGCCGAAGATGCCGTCGCGCCGCGGATCGGGCAGCAGGTGCAACTGTTGGGTGCCCCACATGGCGGTGGCGGCCAGATCCTCGTTGAGTCCGGGATGGAAGCGAACGTCGTGGGCCGCGAGAAAAGGCTCGGCGTCATGCAGCGCGGTGTCCAGCCCGCCGATCGGCGAGCCGCGATAGCCGGAAACGTAGCCGGCAGTGTTGAGTCCGGCCGCGCGGTCGCGTTCGCGCTGCAGCATCGGCAGCCGGGCCAGTGCCTGCATCGCGGTCATGAAGACGCGGCCCCGTCCCAGCCGGTACTTGTCGTCGATGTGGATGTCGTTCAGGGTCATGCAGCGGACTCCTCTCGAATGCCGTCGTTCCTAACGGACGAACTGCGTCAGCACCAGCGAGATCGCCGGAAACGCCACCAGCAGTCCCAGGCGCACGATATCGGCAGCGACGAACGGCATGACGCCACGGAACACCGTGGCCGTCGGGATGTCGGGCAGCACACTGCGCAGAACGAACACATTCAGTCCCACCGGTGGTGTGATGAGGCTGATCTCGGTGACGACCACCACGATGATGCCGAACCAGATCAGGTCGAACCCGAGATGCTGGACGACTGGGAAGAACATCGGCACCGTCAGCAGGATCATCGACATGCTTTCGAGCACACAGCCGAGCAGCACGTAGATGACACAGATCACGATGATCACCACCATCGGCGTCGCGGCGAAACGCTCGGTCAGCGCGATCAGTTCGCCCGGCATCGTCGTCAGGTTGACGAAATTGGCGAAGATCAACGCCCCGATCAGGATGCTGAACATCATGCCGGTGGTGGCCGCGCTCTCGACCAGCACTTCGCGCAACATGGCCGTATCCCAGCCGCAACGCCAGATCGCGAACAGAAAACCGCCTGCGGCGCCGATCCCGGCCGCTTCGGTGGGCGTGAAGACACCGCCATAGATTCCGCCCAGCACCACGCCAAACAGCACCAGCACGCCCCAGACATCCTTCAGCGTGCGAAAGCGTTCGATGAGTGGCATCGGTTTGCCCGGCGGACCGGAAGCCGGGTCGAAATGGACGGTGACCCAGATCGCGGCGATGTAGCAGCAGATCGCGAGCAGCCCGGGCAGGATCCCGGCGATGAAAAGCTTGCCGATGTTTTGCTGCGTCAGGATGCCGTAGATGACCATCACGACCGATGGCGGGATCAGGATGCCGAGCGTGCCACCGGCTGCCACCGAGCCCGAGGCGAGCGCATCGGAGTAGCCGAAGCGCTGCATCGGCGGCACCGCCACCTTGGCCATGGTGGCCGCGGTGGCAACCGAGGAGCCCGATATCGCGGAGAAGCCGCCGCAGGCCACGATGGTTGCCATGGCAAGCCCGCCCGGCCGGTGGCCCAGGAAGGCGTGCGAGGCCTTGTACAACTGTTCCGAGAGGCCGGCGCGCGTGACCAGATTGCCCATCAGCACGAACAACGGCACGATCGAAAGTGCATACGACAGGCCGGTCTCGTAGGTCAGGGCGCCGGTCATCGCCAGGGCGGCCGGGACGTTGGTCTTGAGCGCGAAGCCGGCAAAGCCGACCAGCCCCATGGCGAAAGCGATCGGCAGCCGCGCGAATGCCAGCAGGAGCATCGCGCCGAAGGCGATCAGCGCTTCGGTCATGGCTGTTGCGATCGTGCCGTGGTATCGAACCACATCATGGCCAGGACCACGAGCGCGGTGAGCAAGCTCAGCAGCGCCATGTAGTACACCAGCGGATACACCGGCAGCTTCAACACCGCCGTGGTCTCGCCGGTGCCCATCATGTCCACCGCCTTGACCCAGAGGCGCCAGGCGACCACGACGATGCACAATGCCGCCACCACGCTGGCCACCGCATCCTGAACAGTCCGCCACGACGCCGGTACCAGCCAATCGAACAGATCCACCGTCACCTGCTGCCGGCGCAGCGTCACCAGCGGCAGGCTGGCGAAGACCAGCGCACCCATCGCCATCTCGGACAATTCGAAAGCGCCGGTCAGCGGACGGTTCAACACGTAGCGGCCGATCACGTCGATGCAGGTCAGCAGCACCATGCCCACCAGTGCCAGCGCCGCGATCGCACCCAGCACCCGATCGGTCCGGCGCAGGAACAGCGGCGGCGCCTCGGCCACAACGCCGGCCTCGGTGATTGCCGCGTGAAGGTGGTACGCCATTGCCACTTACCGGCCCGCCGCGACCTTGGCGATCTCGGCGCGGAATTCCTTCATCAGCGCCGCGCCGTCCAATCCCTTGGCCTTGACCTCGGTGTACCAGGCCTGCTCGATGGGGTCGACCTTGGCCTTCGCGTCGGCCACGAACGCCGGGCTGGCGGTGCGAACATCGATGCCGGCCGCCTTGATTTCCTTCAACCCCGCGGCGTCAGCAGCATCCCACATCTTGCCCGCCAGCCGGGCGAAATGCTCGCCGGAAACCTTGTCGATGGCATCGCGATCCGCCTTGGGCAGCGCGTTGTACTTGGCCTCGTTCATCATCATCACGAAGCTGGTGTTGTAAAGCCCGCCTGGTACCAGCGTCCCATGCTTGATCAGGCTGGTGAGCTTGAAGCCAGTGATCGACTCGTTCGGGAAAAAGATGCCGTCGGCCACGCCGCTCTGCAGCATCTGGAAGGACTCGCTCGACGGCTTGAGCAGCGGACTGGCTCCGAGCGCACGGGTGTAGTCGTTGACCACGCCGCCGCCAACCCGCACCTTCATGTTCTGGAGGTCGGCCACCGCGTTGACGGGATTCTTCACGGTGTAGATCTGGCCCGGCCCATGAGAGAAGACGCCGATCACCTTCACGCCCTTGTGCTCATCGGACTTGGCCAGATGGCGCTCATGCATGCGCTGGTAGGCGACCGAGATCGACTCGGCCGAGTCGCCGAGGAAGCCGAATTCGGTCATCTTGGTCAGGACGAAGCGGCCGGGGGTGTAGCCCTGCACCGTGAACGACACGTCGACGATCCCGTCCTTCACGGCGTCGAATGTCTGCGGCGGCGCCACCGGCGCCTTGGGCAGCAGATTGAACTTCACACGCCCCTGCGTCGCCTGCTCGACCTCCTTGGTCCAGGCGACCAGCCCGCCGGCCGTGAGCGGATGATTCGGCGGAACCCAGGACGAAGCGGTCAGCACCGTCTGCGCGCCGGCGGGCAAAGTACTCAGCAGCGCCGTCAGAGCGGCAGCCGCAACCATCGAATGCTTTCTCATCGTATGTCTCCTTAATGTGATTTCACTGACAACATTTGCTGCTGCATTCAATTGACTCCATGCAGCGTTCCATCTCAGCCGGTCGTGGCGAAATCCGGCGCGCGCCGCTCGCCGAATGCGGTGATGCCTTCTCGCGCCGCGGCGGTGCAGGCAACTGCGCCGAAGGCTTCATAACCAACCTCCAGTGCCTCGCGCAAGGTCCCTCGTGCGGCAGCGTCGCGCACGGCGCGTTCGATGATGCCGATCACCGTGGCGCTCAACACGCGCCCATCCGCGCCTGCACCCGCGCCCGCGTCGAACGCCGGCACCGCCACCGGCGCTTCGGAAATCGAGGGCACGCGCCCGGCGATGGCGTGCACGCGAGCAATGGCCCGCGAGATCAGGTCATCGAAGCCGTCGGCCAGCTCGTCGACGATTCCCAGCTCATGCGCCTGGGCCGCCTTCAGCCGGTCACCCCGCGTGAGCATGCCGTGGAAAATAGCGCCCGCATTCGGCCAGCGCCGATAGGGCACGACCATCGCCCCGATCGCCGGCAGGATGCCCAGCGTCACCTCGGGCAGTTGCATCCATACGCTTCGGTCGGCTACCAACGCATGACAACGGATCGCCAGTTCGAACCCGCCACCCAGCGCCATGCCATTCAGAGCCGCGATCACGGGCTTGCGCATGCCGTCCAGATGCATCAACAGCCGCGAGCAGTCGCGCGCGTACTGCGCGGCGCCTTCCGCGTTGCCCAGCAGCGAGGGGAAGTTGCCGATGTCGCCGCCGGCGCAAAAGGCCTTGGTGCCGTAGCCGGTGATCACGAAACCCGCCACCTCGGACTCCGACTCGTGACGGCGGATCACAGCGAGCACTTCGTCGGTCAACTCGTCATGCAAGGCATTCAGCGCTTCGGGCCGGCGCAAGGTGA
Source organism: Ramlibacter sp. (assembly GCA_046599015.1). GTDB lineage: Bacteria > Pseudomonadota > Gammaproteobacteria > Burkholderiales > Burkholderiaceae_C > Ramlibacter. The sequence continues at coordinate 14,059 of JBKJHN010000101.1, read as the reverse complement.
TGACCACCACAGAGCCTGCCCCGGACTGCGATCCGGAGCCTGTCCCGGACTTTGATCCGGGATCGATGCAATCCACCAGTACATGGCGTTCGACCGGCAGATACGCCGCCGGCTCGCGGCGCGGCCCCGGCATACCTGGGCGCTCTCGCACGAATCGCTCGAGCACACGCGTGCACTCTTGCGCGCCGATGGAACGCATCAGTTCCATCGGCCCACGCCGGAAGCCCAGCGCCAGACGGCAGCCGATATCGAGATCGGCTGCGTCGCCGATACCGCGGTCGAGGATATCGACGCTTTGCGACAGCAGCACGCCCAGCAAGCGATCGCGAATGCGCGAGCGCAACGGCTCCGCCACTTCGACCTCGCGCCCAGGGGCGACGGTTTTCCAGCGATCGACGGAGCGGAACACCGGCGCGGGGCTGTAATGCTCGCCCTCCTCGTCAGCCTGCAGCGTGTTGGTTTCGATGATGATCGGGTTGCCGTTGGCCAGGTTCAAAACAAAGAAGGGACCGGCGTGGACGAACTCGGCGGCCACGCTGTCGATCTGCGCCGCACTCGCCTCACTCAGGAGCAGCGCAGCCTCGTTGCACCAGTTATCGAACACGCGGTCGAGCATGAAGCAGGGCACGTCCGCCGTCACAAGTGGAAGCTTGCCCGTTTGCGCGAAGAGCCGGCGCAGCCAGGCCAGCAGCCCCGGCTCGGCGCCCGGCCAATCGATTACTTCGACTGCAGGGTTGCGCCATGCGGGGGCGAAGAAGTGCGTGACCGTCGCCCGCTCAGGGTGCGCCATCTCGCTGAAGATGCGCTGGGCCGGCAGCGAGCTGGTGTTGGAAGTGATCACCGTGCGCGTGTTCACGCGTTTCTCGACTTCGGCGAAGATGCGGCGCTTCAGCGGCAGGTCTTCGGTGGCCGCTTCGATGATCCAATCGCAACCGCGCAGCACGTCGTAGTCGGTGCTGCCTGTGAGGCCGGCCAGCGTTGCCTGCGCCGCCTTCTCGCTCATCTTGCCTTTAGCTACCGCCTTCTCGGCGTAGCCTTTCAATCGAACGAGAGCGGCATCGACTGCGGGCTGGCGCACATCGAGCAACACCAGTTCCAGGCCGGGAAGCGCCGCCTTGAGGTAGTAGCCGATGTCGGGACCGATGGTGCCGGCGCCGATCACGGCCACGCGGCGCGGCGCCGGCCGATCGCTGGTCTCGAGCAGGGGGTTGGCGGGCCGGCGAGTCATGATTTCAATCTCCGTAATGCGTTCTTGTCGGTCTTGTTGGCCGCGGTCTTGGGCAGCGCATCGGCGAAGCGCCAGTGCGCCGGCAGCTTGTAGCGGGCGAGCCGCTCGCGGCAGTACGCCAGCAGCGCGTCGGCGTCGGGTTTGCAGCCAGGCCGCGGCACCACATGCGCCACCAGCACCTCGCCGCGGTAAGCATCGGGGCGACCGACCACCGCAGCGTCGGCGACATCGGGATGCGCGAACAACACCTCTTCGACTTCGCGCGGATAGACGTTGTAGCCGCCGACAATCACCATCTCTTTCTTGCGGTCGCGGATGTACAGGTAGCCTTCGGCGTCGAACTCGCCGATGTCACCGGTGTACAGCCAGCCGTCGCGCAGCGCTTGCGCAGTTTCGTCGGGACGATTGCGATAGCCGCGCATCAACTGCGGGCCGCGTGCGCGAATCTCGCCGGCGGAGCCAGGAGGCAGCACCTGCTCGCCGGCTGCCAGGTCGACCACTTCGACTTCGGTCAGCGGCACCGGTATTCCAACGCTGCCGGCCTTGACCGGCCCATGCACCGGATTGAATGTCAGCACCGGCCCGGCTTCGGTCAGGCCATAACCCTCGTACACCGGGGCCCCCACGGCGTCGCGCCAGCGAGCCAGCGTGGCGGCGGCCAAAGCGGAGGAGCCCGAATAGCAGGTGTGCACGCTGTGCCAGTCGGTCTGGGCAAAACGGGGGTGCGCCAGCAGCCCGACGAACACCGTCGGATTACCGAGGAACACACCGATGCGCTCGCGAGCCACGGCATCCAGCACCTCGTCCGGCTGGTAGCGCGGCAGGATCACCAGCGTGCCGGCGCAGTGCAGCGAGAGGAACAGTCCCATCGCCATCGCGTAAGCATGCGACAGCGGCATCATGCAAAGGATGCGGTCGCTCTGCCGGGTCGGCAGCAACGCCTCGCGCTGCGCGACATTGATCGCAATTGCGCCGTGCGTCAGTTCCACGCCTTTGGCCCGGCCCGTGGTGCCGCCGGTGTATTGCAGCAGCGCCAATGAATCCGGAGGTGGAGCCGGCGGCAACTTGACTTGACCGGCCCGCCAACCATCGAGCAACCGTGCGCCTTCACCGACGACGATCACGTGCGCCACGCCGGCGCGTCGTGCGACCGGCTCGGCTATTGGGGCCAGTGCCGCGTCGACCACCAGCACGGCAGGCGTCGCATCCTCGAAGATCGCCGCGAGCTCGTGCGCGGTGTACTGCGGATTGAGCGGCACCTGCTGCGCGCCGGCTGCCAATGCTGCCAGGGCCGCGATGCAGGCTTCTATGGAATTGCCCAACAGGGTTGCCACGCGGCCGCCACTAGCGCCCAGCGACTGCAGTTCGGCCGCAAAGCCGGCGACGCACGCAAGATAGCTCGCATAGTCGAGCCTCCGTCCACCGAAGACCAGCGCCTCGGTATTCGGGAACTTCGCCGCCGCGGCCGCGAGCATCTTTACCACTGTAGGTTCCGTGCGCGGCAGCACCGACATCGCGGCGTTCATACAAGCTCCGGTTTCATGATGCGGTCAGGCGACAACGCCGGCACCGTAGAGGGTTTGGATCTCGCCTGCGTCGAGGCCGGCCTCGACCAGCACAGGCGTCGTGTGCTGGCCGTATTTCGGCGCAAAGCCCAGCGCGCTCGCGCCTTCTGGCAGGTCGACCGCCATGGGCTGCATGTTCAGCGTCCGGCCGTCGGGCATCACTGTGCGGGTCAGCTTGTCACGCAACGCAGGTAGCTCGCGCACTTGCCGGATATCGTGAATGCGGGTGGCCGGAATGGTCGCGCCGCGCAGGTCGGCCAGGACCTCGTCGGCGGTGTGCTGCACCGTGACGGCGGCCATGTCGCGATGGATCTCGGCGCGTTGCGAATGCCGCCCCTCGTTGGTCTGCCGCACTTCGTTGGCAACCACCGCAAACTTGGGGATCGCGGTGAGCCGGCGCCACTGCACGTCGCTGCCGATCGCGAGATAAACGAAGCCATCGCGCGCCGGGTAGACGTTGGTGGGAATGAACTTGCGATGCTCATTGCCCGCGCGCGTGATCTCGTCCGGCCTGCAATCGAAGTCGAGCAGCGGCAGCACTGTGATCAGCCACGACGCCGCGGCCTGCAGCATCGAGATGTGGATCTCCTTGCCGGCCCCGGTTTCGTGGCGCTCCAGCAAGGCCAGCATCACGTTGGCGTAGAGTTCGTCGCCGGCCTTGAGGTCGATCACCGGAATGCCAGTGAGCATCGGCGGGCCGTCACGGTTGCCTGTGACTTCCATGTAACCGGCCATCGCCTGGATCACCGGGTCGTAGCCAGGCGTTTCCGGAAAGGCCGGCCCCATGGCCGAGATGCCCGCCCAAATCAGTTCCGGACGCGCCCCGCGCAGGGTGGCCGCATCGATGCCAAGCGAGGCGTAGCGCGAAGGCACGGTGTTGCAGCAGAACACGTCGACTTCGAGCTCCTTGATCAGTCGAGCCAGCAATTCGCGGCCGCGCGGGTCCTTCAGGTTGAGCACGATCGCCTCCTTGCCGACGTTGGGGGCAATGAAATAGCTGCGCCGGTCGTCGTCGGCTACCCGCGAACCGATATAGCGGTTGGGGTCGCCGCGCAGCCCTTGACCTCCGGTCGCCTCGATGCGGATGACGCGCCAGCCGAGCTGCGCGAAGCGCAGCGTCGCATACGGCAGCGACAGCGCCTGCTCCATCGACAGGATGGTCCTGCGCTTCATGCTGTTAGCGTCGTCACAGTGGTCACCGGATCGAGCGCCGGCAGCGCGCCGTTGAGCGCACGGTAGACCCGCTCCGGCGTGAAGGGCAGCGTGGTAATGCGCGCGCCGGTGGCGTTGTAGATCGCGTTCGCAGTGGCGGCGGCGATGCAGATGGCCGGGGCTTCGCCGACACCCTTGGCGCCTTGCGGGCCTTCGCCGTCCATCGACTCGATGAAACTGATGTCCATCTCGGGAATCTCGGGCGCGGTGACCAGCTTGTAATCGCGGAAGTTGGGATTGCGGATCTTCCCGCCCTCGATGATCAGGCTCTCGGTCAAGGCGTAGCCCTGGCCCATCACGATGCCGCCTTCCACCTGCCCTTCGATGCCCAGCTGGTTCAGCACCCGTCCAACGTCGTGCGCCGCCGTGACCTTGACCATGCGGACGGCGCCGGTGTCGGTGTCGACCTCGACCTCGACCACCTGGGTTGCCCAGGCGTAAGCGGCTGAGACGTTGCCCTTGAAATCCTTGTCCTGGTGCTCGCTCGGCGGCTCGTAATAGAAGCTCGTCATCACCAGTTCACCGCGATCGCTGAAGTGAAGATTGCGCAGGAACCGGGCCAGGTCGATGAGCGACTCGCCGGTCGCCGCGCGAACGATGGATCCGCCACGCAAGTCCAGCGTCTCGGCGGCGCATTCGAAGCGCGTCGCCGCCGCGGCCAAAATCTTGGCCTTGGCCTTGCGCGCCGCGCCGATCGCCGAATTGCCGGCGATGAAGGTGGTGCGGCTCGCATGGACGCCCACGTCCCAGGGTGTGATGTCGGTGTCGTTGTTGATGACGGTGACGGAGGACATCGGCAGCCCGAGCTCCTCGCACACCAGCATCGAGAGCACCGTCTCCGAGCCCTGGCCGATCTCGGAGGCGCCGGTGATCAGCGTCAGGTGGGCGAAGTCGTCGAGCTTGAGGATCGTGCCGCAGCCATCCGAGGGATAGATCTTGGCGCCGCCACCCACATGCAGCATCGACGCGATGCCGATGCCGCGCTTGAAGCGCCCGGGCTCGCCGCGCTGCGCGGCGTACTCGCGCTGCTTGCGCTGAAAGTCGCTGCGCCCGGCGGCGGTGGTCAGGCACTCCTGGAAGCCACAGCTGCGAAATATCATGCCCTGGCCGCTCACCTCGTCGGTGACCTGGGCGTTCTTCAGCCGCAACTCCAGCGGGTCCATGCCGATCGCCTCAGCCAGCATGTCCATGTGCGCTTCCACGGCGAAGGTGGCCTGCAGGTTGCCATAGCCGCGGAAGGATCCCGCATAAGGATTGTTGGAGTACACCGCCAGCGTGTGGTAGTCGCAGACCGGCACCCGGTACAGCGACGAGAAGGTCTGCATCATCACGAACGGCGTGGTGGCGCCCCACGAGGTGTAGGCGCCGTTGTCGTGCAAGGTGTGCACGCTGCGGAAGGTCAAGGTGCCGTCCCGCTTGCAACCGGAGCGCAAGGTCAGGCGCACCGGCTGGCGCGTCGGCGATGCCAGGAACTCCTCTTCGCGATTGAAGACCATCTTCACGGCCCGCCCTGTCACGCGTGCAAGGTAGGCGCAGATGATCTCGAACGGGTAGATGTCGAGCTTGGAGCCGAAGCCGCCGCCGATCGGCGGCTGGATGATGCGGATGCGTCCGGGATCCATGCCGAGGATCTCGGCGAATTCGCGCTTGTGCAGGAACGGGACCTGGGTGTTCGAATACAGCAGCAATTGGCCGCGGGCATCGAACTCGGCGATCACGCCCGACACGCCCATGCAGCAGTGCGTGACGTAGTGCAGGTAGAAGCTGTCTTCGACGATCACGTCCGATTCGGCTTCCCCCTGCGCCAGATCACCGTGCGCGTAATCGAAGCGCATGGCGATGTTGTCCGCCTTGCCGGCCAGAGCCACCGACGCATTGGCCGACGCGCCGGCTATCGGCGGGTGGATCAGCGTCGCGCCCGGCGCCATCGCCGACTGCGGGTCGGTGATCACTGGCAGGTCTTCGTATTCGATCTCGATCAGCGCCAGCGCCGCGCGCGCGATCTCTTCGCTTTCGGCCGCAACCGCCGCGACCTCATCGCGCACGCTGCGCACCCGGTCGGTCTTCAGCGGCAAGTGGTCCTTGGCGACGCCGATCGGCCGCTGATTGGGGATATCGGCGGCAGTGATCACCGCGTGCACACCCGGCAACGCACGCGCGCGCGACACGTCGATGCGCAGGATGCGCGCATGCACACGCCCCGCGCGCAGGATCGCGGCATGGAGCTGCCCCGGCAGGTTGATGTCGTCGATGTACCGGGTCTTGCCGCTGGCCTTCTCGGGCGCGTCCATCTTCGGGATGCGCTGGCCGATCAGGCTGGCCGGATGCTGGCTGATCGTTTCCGTCATGGCGCTCTCCCAATGGCTGCCTTCTGCCCGGCCTCGACGATCGCTTCCACGATCTTCTGGTACCCGGTGCAGCGGCACAGATTGCCTTCGATGCCACGTTTTACCGCCGCGGCGTCAGGCTGCGGCTGCGTCGCGAGCAGGTTGGTCGCCTGAACCACCATGCCCGGTGTGCAAAAGCCGCACTGCACCGCGCCATGGGCGACGAAAGCCTCCTGCAGCGCCTTGGCGTTGGCGTCGGCGGCGAGACCCTCGATGGTGGTCAGCTCGCGCCCATCGCAATCCACCGCAAACAGCAGACACGAGTTGACCGATCGGCCGTCCACGATGATGGTGCAGGCGCCGCATTCTCCCTCGCCGCAGCCATACTTGGTGCCGGTGAGCCCGAGCACGTCGCGCAGCATCTGCAGCGCGCTCATTCCCGCGCCGACAGCGGCGCTTTGCTTCACCCCGTTCAGGATGAAGCTGATTTCAGTTTTGAACGACATCGCTCAGCACCCTTCGTGTCATGTTGTGAACCAGCTCCTTGCGGTACCAGGCGCTCGCCCGCACGTCGTCGATCGGCCGGGCGTCGGCGGCTGCGGTCTTTGCCGCAGCATCGGCCAGCGCTGCATCGAGCACCTTTCCTTCCAGCAGGGCTTCGGCGCGCGGCACCCGCAACGGTGTCGGCGCCACCGCACCGAGCGCCAGCCGCACCTCGTGCAGCCGGCCTTCACTGTCGCGACGGGCGGCGAACGCGATAGCGATCGTTGAAATGTCCAGTGCCGGCCGCGTGCCTGCTTTGTAGAACCTGGACACCCTCCCGCTTTTCGTCAGCGGTACCCGCACTGCCGTCAACAGCTCGCCGGGTTTTTGCAGCGTACGGCCGGGACCCGTGAAAAAGACGTCGATCGGCACTCGCCGTGTCAGCACCGACCCGTCGTTTGTAAGCGACGCCAATTCCACTACAGCATCCAGCGCCAGCAACGCCGGCAACGCGTCACCTGCGGGCGATGCGTTGCAGATATTGCCCCCAAGCGTGGCGCTGTTGCGGATCTGCTGGCTGGCGAAATGGTCGGCCACTTCGGTCAGCATCGGCGCATGTTCGCGCACCAGCGGATCATGCTGCAGCCGGGCGATGGTGACCACGCTGCCCAGCACCAGGCTGTCGCCGTCCAGCAGCACCAGGTCGAGGGCCTCGACACGTCGGATGTTGAGCAGCGTTCCCGTCGGCTTCACCCGTCCGGCGTTGGCCTGCGGCATCAGGTCGGTGCCGCCGGCCAGCACGGTGGCGCCACCCGGTCCGGCGAGCACCGCCAGCGCCTGAACCAGTCTGGTTGGAGCGAAATAGCGTTCTATGGATTTCATTGCATGTTCCTGTAGGGCCGACCGCTAAAACCTGATCGGTTCGCGGTAGCGCCCAAAAACGTCCACCAATTCCTGCGTCATTTCACCGACACTGGCGTAGGACTTCACAGCCTCCATCAATGCCGGCATCACATTGCGCCCGGCCTGGGCGTCCGCGCGCAGTCGCACCAGCGAGGCCTCCACCTGCGCCACATCGCGCTCCGCCCGGATCTGGTTCAGTCCCTCGATCTGCAATCGGGCGCCGTCTTCGTCGTAGGGATGGAATTCGACCCGATGATCGTCTTCGCTCTCGTTGCGATAGCAGTTCACTCCGACCTTGGGGAACTTGCCCGACTCGATGTCGCGCTGCATCTGGTAGGCCTGCGCCGAAACCTTCGACTGGACGATGCCCTCCGACACCAGCTTGACGATGCCGCCCTGGGCGTCGGTCTCGGCCATGATCTCCTCCATCCTGGCGCGCATCTCGTTGGTCAGCGTTTCGACGTAGAAAGAGCCACCAAGCGGGTCCGCCGTCTGCGTCAGGCCCATCTCCTCGATCAGCAACTGCATGGTGCGCAGCGAGATGCGCGCCGAGTATTCGGTCGGGATCGTGTAAGCCTCGTCGTAGGAGCACAGTGCCATCGTCTGCGCGCCCGACAGTGCCGAGATCAGCGCGTAGTAGGCGCCGCGCACGATGTTGACTTCCGGCTGCTCGAAGGTCAGCCCGCCGCCGCCGCCACCGGCGATCATGCGCAGCCACATCGAGCCTGGCTCCTTTGCGTGGTACTGCTCTTTCATGATCTTGGCCCACAGGCTGCGGCCGGCGCGGAACTTGGTGACCTGCTCGAAGATGTTGCCAAAGATGTTGAAGTTGTACGACAGCCGCCCGGCGAACTCGTCGACGCTCAGGCCGCGTGCGATCACCTCGTCGGCATAAGCCTTGGCGATGCAGAAGGCGTAGGCCATCTCCTGCGCCGGCGTCGCGCCCGATTCGCGGATGTGATAGCCGCACACCGAAACCGGGCTGTACTTGGGCGCATGCTCGGCGCAATACTCGATGGTGTCACCCACCAGCTTGATCGACGGCTGAACCGGAAAGATCCAGGTGCCGCGACCGATGAATTCCTTCAGGATGTCGTTTTGCGCCGTGCCACGCAGCTTCTTGATGTCGTAGCCGCGCTTTTCAGCCATGGCCAGGTACATCGCGATCAGGATCGCGGCCGCGCCATTGATCGTCAGCGAAACAGTGATCTTCTCCAGGTCGATGCCGTCGAACGCCAACTCGAAGTCGCGCAGCGTGTCGATCGACATGCCCACCCGTCCGACCTCGCCCTCGGCCAACGGATCGTCTGAATCCAGGCCGATCTGGGTCGGCAGGTCGAACGCGACATTCAGTCCCGTCTGCCCGTTGGCGATCAGGTACTTGAAGCGCTGGTTGGTTTCGCGCGGATTGCCGAAGCCCGCGTACTGGCGCATCGTCCACGGCTGCTTGCGGTACATCAGCGGGTGGATGCCGCGCGTGAACGGGTATTCGCCGGGCTCGCCGAGCATGCTCAAGCCGCCGCTTTGTTCGACGTCGGCCGCCGTATAGAGCGGCTTGACCTCGATGCCGGACTCGTTGACAACCGCTTTGATCGGCGTGGGTGCGCGGGCGTTCATGGCGCGTTCTCCCGGACGTAAGTTGTGATGGCGTCGAGCCTGGAGCCGGTCGGGAAGATGCCCTTGAAGCCGAGCTCTCGCAACGCATCGTGGTCTTGCGCCGGCAGATTGCCGCCGATCATCCACAGCTTGTCGGTCAGGCCGGCGTTCTCGAGCAGCGGTTTCAGCTTGCGGCAGAACGGCAGGTGCGAACCGGCCAGGCTGGACAAGGCGATCACGTCGGCGTCTTCCTCCAGAGCGATGCGCGCGACCTGCTCGGGCGTTTGTCGCAAGCCGGTGTAGATCACTTCGAAACCGGCATCCATCATCGCCCGCACAACGATTTTGGCGCCCTGGTCGTGGCCGTCCAGTCCGGGCTTGGCCAGCAACACGCGGATGCGTTTGTCCTGGGTCACGAGGACACCTCCTTGGCAATGATCAGTTTCAGGATTTCACTGGTGCCGCCGCCGATCAGCGTGAAGCGCACGTCGCGCAGGTAGCGCTGCACCGGATACTCCATCGCATAGCCGTAGCTTGCCAGCACCCGCGCGGCCTGGTCGCAGATGCGTGCGGCAGCTTCTGTCGCATTCAGTTTCGCCATTGCCGCTTCCTTGTGATGCGGACGGTCCGCGCCATGCAGCCACGCGGCGTAATAGACGAGGTGTCTGGCCGCCTCGAGGTCGGTCGCCATCTCCGCCAGCTTGAACTGGATCGCCTGAAAGCGGTTGATCGGCTTGCCGAACTGGCGCCGCTCGCCCGCATAACGAACGCTTTCGACAAGCGCTGCGCGCGCCACCCCGAGCGCCATCGCGCCGGTGATGATGCGAATCTCGGCCAGCGTCTTGCGCAGGTGCGCCTCGCCATCGCCCTCTTCCTCCGACAACCGGTGCGTGTCGGGCACGAAGCAGTCGGACAGCGCGACTTCGGATGTCGGCAACGCCCAGACGCCCATCTTGTGGATCTCGCGCCCGACCACCAAACCTTTGAAATCGCGCTCGACCAGGAAGATCGTCAGCTTCCTCTCGTCGCCCGCGCGCGCGAAGACCGTGAAGAAATCGGCGACCGGCGCCGACGTGATCCAGGTCTTCTGGCCATTGAGCACATAGCCGCCTTCGACCTTCTTTGCGTGAGTGGCGATGCCTTCCAGGTCGGAACCCGCATTGGGTTCGGTCATGCACAGGGCGGCGATCTTCTCGCCCTTGAGCGCGGGCTTGAACAGGCGCTCGATGATGTCGGCATTGCCCAGCATCTGCAGGAACTTGGTGCCCATCAGCGACTGCATCGCTGCCGCGCCGGCCAGCGACATCGAGCCACGGGCAATCTCTTCGAGCGCGAGCGCGAACTCGGTCAGGCCCAGCCCGGAGCCACCCACGTCTTGCGGATAACGCAGGCCGAAGAAGCCGAGGTCCGCGAGTTGTCCGAACAGCTGGCGCGGAAAGACGCGCGCCTCATCGATCGCCGCGGCTTGCGGCGCGATTTGTTCGTCGCTGAACCGCGCGAACGCATCGCGGATCGCGCGCTGTTCGTCGGTGAGGTCGAAGTTCATAGATCCTTCAGTTCCGCTGGAGTCATGCCGTAGTCGCTGACAGCGGCCGCTCGGCTGATCACGCCATTGCGCACTTCCTCCGCAAGCACATGGCGGTCGCGCCGCGTCGGGTCACCCCAACCGCCGCCACCGTTGGCCACCTGGTGGTAGACCGTGCCGCGCGGCACGCCGGTGATCAGGTCCTTGTTGCGCGGCACGACTTCGCGGCCGTCGGGATAGCGCAGTCTGATGAAGTTGAGGCCGGCACCCTTTCCACCGGCCAAGCCGAAGGCACCCTCGAAATCGCCATCGCCGAAGGTCACCAGCTGGGTGTCGTCGGAGCCGATCTCGAAAATCGTTTCGACCCCGAGCCCACCGCGCCATTGGCCGGCGCCAGCGGAGTCGGTCAGCAATTCGTGCCTCACCAAGGTATGCGGCGTCTGCTGCTCGAACATCTCGTAGTCCTGGTCCAGCACGCCGCCGGAGGCATCGATCATCCCGATATGGTCATAGCCATCGCAGCCCTGCATCGCGCCAGACCCACCCTTCAGGCCCATGAATCCGATGTCCACGTACTTCTCGCCGGTGCGGGGGTCGATGCCGGTGGTGAGTGAGGCCAGCAGGTTGTTCCAACCGGCAGTGACGCGATCCGGCAACACCGGGCTCAGCGCGCGCTGGATTGCGTCCGCGTTAGGGGGACACAGGTGGTTGCCGAAAGTCGTCGCCTTGGGATAGGCGGCGTTCAGGATCGTGCCCACTGGAATCACGATCTCGATCGGCTCGACCATGCCTTCGTTGTGCGGTATGTCGGGGTTGACCATCTGCAGCAGGGTGAGGATGGTGGCCGAGGCGCTCGACGTGAAAGTGCCGTTGACGAAGCCGTTGGTCTGGGCATCGGTGCGCGAATAGTCGAACTTGATGCGCTTGTCCTCGACCTCGATGTCGACCCGGATCGTGAAGGTGCTGCCTTCGTGCCGGCCGTCGTAATACACCCGGCCTTCGCCGCTGTAGCGGCCGTTCGGAATCTTGGCGATCTCGGCTTCCATCATCCGGCGCGTGGCGTCGAACAGCGCCTGCTTGTGGGCGCGATAACTCGGCACCCCGTACTTCTTCAGCAGTTCGAGCATGCGGCGCTCACCGACGGTGCAGGCGCCCATCTCGGCCTTCATGTCATGCTGCACGATGTCCAGCCGCACATTGGCAAAGATCAGGTTCCACACGTCCTGGCGCAGCTTGCCGCGGTCGACGATCTTCACGGCCGGAATGCGCAGAGCCTCTTGCCACACCTCCACCGCGTTCGGGTTGTAGCCACCGGCCACCGCGCCTCCGATATCCGCCTGGTGGCCCTTCACGGCGGTCCAGCCGACCAGCTCGCCCTTGAAAAAGACCGGCTTGAAAACGGCGACGTCGTTGTTCTGGTTGCCCAGCGTGAAGACGTCGTTGTGGAAGAACACGTCGCCCTCATGGATGTCGCCGTCGAACAGCTCGCGGATGTGCTTGCACACCGGCGCCAGCGAGAACGCCAGGATCGGCAGGTTCTCGGTCTGCTCCAGCATGCGGCCGTCTTCGTCGTACAGGCCCGTCACATAGTCCTTGGCTTCGCACAGGATCGGCGAGCGCGTGGTCTGCTCCATCGAGATGCTCATCTCGTCGGTGATCGACTTGAAGGTGCGCGCGTACACCGAAAGCAGGATCGGATCGATCTTCATCACGCCATCTCCTCCACTTCGATGCTGCTGGCCACCAGATCCTCACGCCCCTTGGCGTAAAGAACGAATGAGCCCAATTTATCGACCACGCAGTCGTAGCCGTCGCTGATCACGATGGCCGTCGTCTGCTGCTCGACCAGCGCCGGGCCCGTGATGCGATGGCCGCACTGCATGCGGTGCCCGTCGTAAACCGGCACTTGCGCGAAAGCATCGCGCTCCGGTATGTAGATGCTGCGCCGGCCCTTCAGCGCCGCCGTCGCATCGCTGGCGCCGCTGGCCTCAGTCCGGTAGGTCGGCCGCTCGGTGGCGCCGACGGCCTGCAGCCGGACGTTGATGATCTCCACCGGCGAACCTTCGGATTCCAGCGCATAGCCGTACAAGCGCAGGTGCTCGGCATGAAAGGCGCGCGCCACGGCTGCGCCGTCGTGCCGGACGATCACGTCCAGCGGCACCGGCACCGACACCTCGTGGTACTGCTTGACATAGCGGCAGTCGAGCCGCAACTCGACGCGGCGGCGGGCGGCTGGAATGCGCTCATCGGCCAGCGCCCGTGAACCTTCGGAAGACATGGTCTCCACCAGCAATTCGAGCCGCGACCAGTCCAGGCTTTCCAGTCGTGCGACGAAGGTTCGGACATAGTCGTGCCGCAACTCACACATCAGCATGCCGAAGGCGCAAAGCACCGAGGCCTCGCGCGGAACGATCTGCAGCGGTATCTCGAGTTCGCTGCAGATCAGGCAGCCATGGATCGGGCCGGCGCCGCCGCCAGGGATCAGCGGAAACTCCCGTGGATCGAAGCCGCGCTTGATGGTGACTTCGCGCACGCCTTGCGCCATGTTGTTGCAGGCGACCCGGTACATGCCGGCAGCCGCCTGCTCGATGGTCAAGCCCATGGGTTTCGCGATGTGTTCCTCGATGGCGCGCCGCGCCGCTGCGACATCCAGCTTCATCTGGCCACCTGCGAAGAACTCCGGATCGAGATAGCCCAGCACCACGTTGGCATCGGTCGTGGTCGGCAGCGTGCCGCCGCGTCCATAGCAGGCCGGGCCGGGATCGGCGCCGGCGCTTTGCGGGCCCATGCGCAGCATGCCGCCCTGATCGAGCCAGCCGATCGAGCCGCCGCCGGCGCCGATGGTGTGGATGTCGAGCATGGGCAGCGCGATCGAATGGCGCGCGATCGCACCGTCATTCTTGACCAGGGCCTGGCCAACCGCGACCGAGGCCTCGAAGCTGGTGCCGCCCATGTCGGTCGTGATGCAGCGGTCCTGGCCATGGGCGCCGGCATAGAACAGCCCGGCGCCGGGGCCGCCGGCCGGGCCCGAGAGCAGGGTCAGCGCTGCCTTGTCGCGCGCTGCCTGCGGCGAGATCACGCCGCCGTTGGACTGCATGATCAGCAGCAGGCCTTCGAACCCGGCGGCGGCGAGCCGGGTCAGCAACTGGTCGAGGTAGTGTTCGAGCTTGGGCCCGACATAGGCGTTGAGCACCGTGGTACTCAGGCGCTCCTATAAGCC
>JBKJHN010000077.1:0-8407 GCA_046599015.1 Ramlibacter sp. | reverse complement strand
TGCCCGGCACCAGCTTGGCGATGATGAAACTCACGTTGGATAGCGCCAGGCCCTGCTTGACGGCGCCGTCGCTGAACACGGTGAAGTTGACCTTGGGTGGCCCAGCCACCGCGACGGCGGGGACCCCGGCCGATTGCGGCACCTGGAACGACGCCGTGTCGTGGGTCGACGTGTCATTGGACGGCTGCGAGGCTGCGCTGGCGATCGCCTGAGCCACGGTAGGCGCTGGCCCTGGATCTGAGCTCCCTCCGCCTCCGCCTCCGCAGCCCGACAGGGCCATGGCCAGAGCGGCTGCTGCGGTTGCCGCGCACCGAACTAAAGAGAGCTTCATACGTGACTCCATTGTCTAAATGACTAGTGCTTGCTAACTTCTTCTGCCGGACCAGCTGACGCTCAACCCGCCTCGCCGCATCTCTCGTGTGAGCGGCCGTTTTCGCGCGCGCCATGCCCGCAAATCTGGTTCATCGACCTACCGCCATTCTGGAAGCCGGCTGCTGGCGACGATATCGGAACCGGCTCAAGATTCACCTCGGAATAGTCCTATCGCGTTCATCATCCACCCGTAAAGAAGCCGATGCCGACCAGGGTAAGCAAGATGAGTCCGATCGCGATCAGGGTGAACCCCAGCAACTTCGACAAGTTCACCTTCAGGGCCGAGGGCGCATCCACCAGGCGCTTTTCGAGCTCGCCGGTTTCGACCAGACGCTGGTATTCGACGGCATGTTCCCTCTTGAAGTCCTCCAGCGGGAAAGTGCCGGTGAACATCACCACGTCGACCGGGAACTTGTCCGGTCGGAAGTGGTTGTTGAAGAAGTGAACCGTGAAGAGGAACACCACCGCCAGGAACGCTTCCTCGCCGTGGAAGATGGCTGCCACGTTGAAAACCCAGCCCGGCAGGAATGAGCCGAACACACCCGGCAGCCACATGATGAGGCCGCTCACGCCGATGATCGTCACCCCCCAGAAGGGCGCCCAGTAATCGAACTTCTCCCAGTACGTCCAGCGGTCGAATTTCGGACGCGGACCCTTGCCGAAGAACCACTTGAACATGCCGATGATGTCCTGGAGGTCTTTCAGGTTCGGCACCAGCGATTCGGGGCCGAAGATCTTGAAGTTGCTCCAGTTGCGGCCGACCCGGATGGCGATGTAGATCAGGTGCCAGAAGAACACGCCGGCGAAGACGACCGCCGCCACCCGGTGGATGACCCCGGCGACCTGTGGCCCGCCCAGCGCCTTCATGATGGCCGGGGCCCAAGCCACGTCCGGGTAGAACAGCGGCATGCCGGTCAGCGTCAGGATCATCAGGGCGAGGGCGAACGTCAGGTGCGCAATCCGCCAGATCGGGCTGAACCGCTGAACGTGCTTCTGCCGTAGCGCCGGCGGGACTTCGTCGACGCGGATGAGCTCGTGTCCGCCGCGCGCCTTGCGCTCCTTGTACTCGCGGAAGAACCAGAGTGCGGTGTGCAGCCAGAAGAACGCGAAGGTGCCGATGAGCAGGCCCGCCATCATCTGGAAAGCTATCCAGATCTGCGGATAACGGTCGAAGTCGTGGGCGTTGCCGTGCGGCAGGAAGCTGGCGAAGCCCGCGGGCACATCGGGCAGCCCCTTCTTGGGGTTGTGGCAGCTGCGGCAGGTTTCCATCCGGTTGTCCGGGTGGACCTTCGATTTCGCGTCCTTCACCCGCAGGATGTCGTGGGAGCCGTGGCAGTCGTAGCACTTGGCTGTGTACACATATCCCAGGGTGGTGATCTTGCCGTGGAAGGTGTCCTTGTAGCTGTCGAATTGCTCGGTGTGGCAGTTGCCGCAAGTGGCAGTGACCGCCAGCTTGAACGGATTGGTGGAGGTGTTGACGACGGCGTGCGATGTGTGGCAGTCGGAGCAGGCCGCGGTTTTGGCCAGCTTGTCCTTGCTGTTTTCCTGTCCGTGCACCGAGGTCCGGTAGGTTTCCAGCTGGTCGGCGTGGCAGGTGCCGCACTGCTCGGAGATGCCCAGGCGGAACTGCGTGTGCTCGGGCGTGTTCTTGGCCGGGACGTTGAAGGTATGCGTGTCGTGGCAGTTGTCGCAGGATGCGTTGGGCTGGGTCTTGTCGTCGGCGTTCGGCCTGGCGTGGAACGAATTGCGATAAGCCTCGATGTTTTGCGCGACCAGTCCCAGGCCGGGTCGTTCGGCGGCGCGTCCGCTTTTTTGCGTCTGCTCCCACAATTCCTGGTGGCAGCTTGCGCAGTCCGGCTTGGTGGCCGGCTCCGCCGCGCTCCTGGCATGGGCGCCTTTTTCCGCGTTGTCCTGGATGCCGGTATGGCAAACGACGCATTGCATCGTGGCATGAACGCTCTTGGCGTGCCGGTCAGGCGCAACGGTGCGCAATGCGCGCGGCTTGCCGCTCGCGGTGGGTGTTTCAAGCTTGCCCTTCTTGCCGTCATGGCATTTCAGGCAGGCGGCCTTGTCAAGGGAGGCGTCAGGCTGCTGCGCATGTGCGCCCAAAGCCAGTCCGGCCATGACCATCCAGAAGGCGAAGGCAAGCCGCGACAGCCGTGAGAGAAGCCAGTTTTTTTGCATGGGTGTTCTGTCTGAGGACATGTCTGGGTTGCCCCGGATTGCCGCGGGAAAGGGCTCTGTTGTGCGCCCTGACCGCTACCGTGGGGTAACAATGTCTTGTTTGATGTTAAGTCTGCACCAGCAGCATACTGGCGACTTGACGTAAGTCAACGGCTTGCTGCCCCGATGGTGTGGAATGGGACAACTCCTATCAACGTGCGGCCAGGCGCTCGCCGACAACATTCATGCGCATGCAAATTCGTCCCAGTCGTGCCATTTGCCTGCTGGCTGCGCTGACGATCGCGATGATCGCGGTGGCCGTTACCTTCCTGCTGCTGGACATGCGCAAGCGCCAGCTGGAAGCGGCGCGCCTGGACACTCTGGCCTTCACCCACATGATCCGGGAGGCGACCGAACACAGCTTCGACCGGACCGACCTGGTGGTGCGGGGGGTGCAGGAGCGGATGCAGACTGCCTATGGCGGCGCGCTGGGGCTGGACAGCGCAGCGGTGCGGTTGCTGCTGGTTGCGCGGATATCGGGAGTGCCCGAGGTCGGAACCCTGTTCCTGCTCGACAGTACGGGCGCGATGGTGAATTCGTCGCGTGCAGACGACACCTTGCAGTCCACGCATGCGGACAAGGAATACTTCAAGGCATTCGCTGCCGCCGGGGCCGAAGGCTTGTTCGTCGGCAGGCCGCAGCGCGATCTGGCGGGCGGCGGCTGGACGATGCATGTCGCGCGCCCTTTCAGTGGCGGGGATGGAACTTTCCGGGGCGTGGCCGTGGCTGTCCTGGAGCTAAGCCAGCTGGAAGACCTGTACAGGAAGATGAAGCCCGACCAGCTGCGGCCATTTTCGTTGTACCTGGCCGATGGCACGTTGGTGGCCAGTGTGCCGCCTCGGGACAACCTGATCGGAGAATTTGCGCCGGAGCTCGGAAAAGGCCTGTTGCCGCAACCCGGAGACGATCTGCGCATGAGGGACCATGCCAGCGGCGATGGCGGCCGGCAGGCTTTTGCGATCGGCCGGACCGGGCGATTCCCCCTGCTGGTAGGTGTGCCCAACGACCAGGAGTTGGCGCTGGCCGAATGGCGCGAGAACTCCATCGTCGTGGTTCTGGGCGCCGTTCTGGTCTGCGCCTTCGTCGCCACCGCCGCCGGGCTTTTGGTGCGCGGCGTGACCCGCGAAGCCGAGCTCGCGCGTGCGTTGCGCGAAGCCAATGACCGGCACCATCAGACCATCACTTCGGTGATGGACGCCATCGTGGCGGTGGACGCCTCCCATAACATCACGCTGTTCAACCCGGCCGCCGAGCGCATGTTCGGGCTGCCTGAAGCGCAGGTCCAGGGGCAGCCATTGTCGCGGCTGTTGCCGGCGCGGGCCGGTGAGGCGCACGCGCTAGACATGGAGCGTGTCACCGGCACTCCGGGTGAGGCCCGCACCATTGCCGAAAATATCGAAATTACCGGGCTTCGAGCGAACGGCGCCGAGTTTCCGATCGAATGCACGGCCTCGCAGACCATGATCGATGGCAAGCCGCACCTCACCGCCGTACTGCGGGACATCACGCAGCGACGCCGGGCCGAGGAAGACCTGCGCGAGATGAACAGGCAGCTGCGCGGCCTGTCAGCTTCGCTGCAGCGCGTGCGCGAGCAGGAGCGCAGCCGGATCGCGATGGAACTGCATGATGAACTGGGACAGCAACTGACCGGACTGAAGCTGGAGCTTTCCTGGTTGGGCGCGCGAATGAAAGAGGGCCGGGCAACCACGCCGCAAGAGGTTCTCGCCATGAGGCAGCTGCTGGATGCTGCTATCGTGTCGGTGCGACGGATCGCCACCGACCTGCGTCCCCCGATCCTGGACGACCTGGGGTTCGGCGAGGCGGTGGCCTGGCACACGTCGGAGTTCACCAAGCGCAGCGGCCTGCAGGTCGTGCTCGACCTGCAGGCGCAGGAGCTGGTCAAGGACGACGTGCTGGCCACGGCGTTGTTTCGTATCGTGCAGGAGTCGCTCACCAACGTCGTACGCCATGCCGGGGCCAATCAAGTCAAGGTCTGCCTTACAGCCGACAACAACGAACTGCTGCTCACCGTCAGCGACGATGGCAGCGGCATTGCCGCCGGGGCGCGCCGCGGCAGCGGCATTGGTCTGGTCAGCATGCGCGAGCGCGCGGCGGCGCTTGGCGGCCGCTTCAACATCCGCAGCGTGCCCGGGGTGGGCACCACTATCGAGGTGGCGCTCCCGCTGCACCGTGCGGCCCTGGAAAAGGAAGCAGCATGAAGATCCAGGTGCTGGTCGCCGACGATCACGCCATCATCCGGGATGGCCTGAAAAAAATCCTGGCGGATACCTCCGACCTGGAGGTGGCGGGTGAGGCGGCCAACGGCGGCGCGGCCCTCGAGAAGGTCCGTGAGCGGGATTGGGGCGTGGTGGTGCTCGACATGTCGATGCCTGGGCGCAGCGGGCTCGAGTTGATCAAGCTGATGAAGATGGAAAGGCCCAAACTGCCGATCCTCGTGTTCAGCATGCACCAGGAGGAGCAGTTCGCGGTACGGGCGATACGCGCCGGCGCCTCCGGCTACCTTTCGAAGGAGGGTGACAGCGACATGCTGCTGCCCGCCATCCGCCGGGTGGCGTCGGGCCAGGCGTTCGTCAGCGACAAGGTAGCCCAGCTGCTGGCCACCAACGTCTCCCGTGGCCACGATTGCGCTGCGCACACGCTCCTGAGCGACCGCGAATACGGCATTTTCAGCCGCATCGTGCGCGGCGCCAGCCTGACCGAGATCGCCGACGAACTGTGTCTGAGCATCAAGACCGTGAGCACGCACAAATCGCACATCCTGGCCAAGATGAACCTCGCCGGGCAAGTCGACCTGGTGCGTTACGCGATCGAGCACAACCTGCTCGATCCGGTGCGCGAATGATGACTCGCCGCCGCCGGTAACCCGCCAGCAGCCTCATCGGATATCTCCGATGCTTTCTTTAAGCTTGCGCTTATATCCAGCCGCGCGGCTTCGGATCAACATGCCTCGATTTGAGCTGGCTGCGTGGCCATACCCTCCACCGAGAATCGCGAATCCGAACCCCTCGCCCAACCGATGCCGCCGCCACGCAAAAGGCGGGCTTATTCGGTGGTGGGGCTGGTGCTGGCGTTCGTCGCCGGCGTCCTGTTCTGGGGCGGCTTCCACACC
Source organism: Ramlibacter sp. (assembly GCA_046599015.1). Lineage (GTDB taxonomy): Bacteria > Pseudomonadota > Gammaproteobacteria > Burkholderiales > Burkholderiaceae_C > Ramlibacter. The sequence goes on along the minus strand of JBKJHN010000077.1, from coordinate 2,682 downwards.
GCGGTGGAGGTAAGCAACACCCTGGAGTTCTGCACCACCTGCCACGAAATGCGCGACACGGTGTACCAGGAGTACAAGCAGAGCGTGCATTTCAGCAACGGCAGCGGCGTGCGGGCGATCTGTTCCGACTGCCATGTTCCCCGGGGATGGGCGCACATGATCGCGCGCAAGGCCGAGGCCACGCTGGAGCTCTGGCCCAAGATCACCGGCACGATCGACACGCGTGAAAAGTTCGAGGCCAGGCGCCTGGTGCTGGCCGGCTATGAATGGGACCGGCTCAAGCAGAGCAATTCCCGCGAATGCCGCAACTGCCACGCTTTTGACGCCATGAGCCCGGCGTTGCAGAAAATCGACCCGTACCGGATGCACATGAAGGCCCGGGCAGAGGGCCACACCTGCATCGACTGCCACAAGGGGGTGGCCCACCGTCTGCCGAAGGGGTACGTGGCGGTTCGGCCCTAGCGCGGCAGTTTACAATCACGGCCGGCTGGCAGCGGGCCGGTAACGTTCGCGCGCCGAGTGCCGTACCGGTTGACCTAAGTCAACCAGCCGGGTTTCGCCGCGTTGGCGGGCATCCCGCGCCTGCCGACAATCACACCATGTTGACTGCCTCCAATTTGTCTTGCACCCGCGGGGAGCGTTCCCTGTTCACGGGGGTTGAAGTCGCGGTCGAGCCGGGGCAGTGGCTGCATGTGCGCGGCGCCAACGGTTGCGGAAAGACCAGCCTGCTGCGGCTGCTGGCCGGACTGTCCCAGCCGGCGGAGGGCGAGATTCGCTGGGACGGCAAAGCCATCAGCCACGATTCCGAAGCCTTTCGGTCCGACCTGCTGTTCCTGGGCCATCACGCCGCCGTGAAGGACGAACTCACCGCACTGGAGAACCTGCAACTCGCCTCGGAGCTTGACGGCGCGAAGTTGCCGCGGGCCGAAGCGGTTGACGCTCTGCGGCGCTTCGGCCTGCAGGGGCGCGAAGACTTGCCCGTGAGAGTTCTTTCAGCGGGACAAAAGCGCCGCGTGCTGCTGGCCCGGCTGGTCACCCGCAAGGCCCGCCTGTGGATTCTGGACGAGCCGTTCACCGCGCTGGACACGCGCGCGGTTCAACTTCTGGGCACCCTCATTGGTGAGCATGTCGGCGACGGTGGCATGGCGGTGGTCACCAGCCACCAGGCCATACCCGTCGAGGGCGGCAAAGGGCTGGAGCTGTGAAGGCAATGCTGGCCGTGATGCGCCGTGATCTGCTCCTGGCGATGCGTCGCAAGACCGAAGTGCTGACGGCGCTGTTCTTCTTCGTCATCGTCACCAGCCTGTTTCCGCTGGGCATCGGGCCGGAACCGGCGCTGCTGCGCAAAATCGCGCCGGGCGTGCTGTGGGTCGGCGCCTTGCTGGCCACCATGCTCGGCCTGCAGCGCATGTTCGCCAGCGACCATGCCGATGGGACCCTGGAGCAAATGGTGCTTTCGCCCACGCCGCTGGGCTTGCTGGTCTCCGGCAAGAACGCCGCCCACTGGCTGTTGTCGGGGTTGCCGCTGGTCGTGCTGGCGCCTCTGCTGGGCCTACAATTCGATCTGGACGCGGGTGCGCTGGGCGTGCTGGTCCTCGGCTTGTTGCTGGGCACTCCAATCCTGTCGCTGGTGGGCTCCATCGGCGCGGCGCTCACGCTGGGGGTGCGGGGCGGCGGGGTGCTGCTCTCGCTGCTGGTGCTGCCGCTGTACATCCCCACCCTTATTTTCGGCGCCGGCGCCGTCCAGGCCCATGTCTCGGGGCTCGGTGCTACCGGCCATTTGTCACTGTTGGCTGCCATGTTGGCGCTGGCCGTGTTTTTCGCGCCGTGGGCGACCACTGCGGCCTTGAGGATTGCATTGGAATGAGCAACCGCGTCGTCAACTGGTTCAAGCTGGCCAGCCCCTCCAGCTTCTATCCCGTGGCCGGCAAGTTGCAGCCGTGGTTCTGGGCCCTTGCAGCCGTGTTTGGCGCGGCGGGCTTGTGGATCAGTTTTTTCGTGGCTCCGACGGATGCCACCCAGGGCGAGGGCTACCGGATCATCTTCGTCCACGTACCCGCGTCCTGGATGTCGATGTTCATCTACCTCGTGATGGCCACCTGGTGCGGCCTCGGGCTGGCGCTGAACACGCGCCTGTCCGGCATGATGGCGCAGGCCCTGGCGCCTACCGGGGCGTTGATGGCGTTCCTGTCGCTCTGGACCGGAGCCTTCTGGGGCAAACCCATGTGGGGTACCTGGTGGGTGTGGGATGCGCGCCTGACTTCGGAACTTATCCTGTTCTTTTTGTATCTAGGCTTCATGGCTTTGCAGGCGGCCATCGACGATCCGCGCCGCGCGGACAAGGCTGGCGCCATCCTGGCGCTGGTGGGCGTGGTCAACGTGCCGATCATCTATTTCTCGGTCAAATGGTGGAACACGTTGCACCAGGGCTCCTCGGTGTCCCTGACCAAGGCGCCTTCGATGGCGCAGACCATGCTTTGGGGAATGTTATTGATGGCGCTTTGTTTTTGGATGTACTCGGTGGCGGTGGCGCTCAAGCGGGTCCGAACGATCATTCTGGAGCGCGAGGCGCACACCGACTGGGTGCGTCAGCTGCCCGAGGTGCGCGAGGCGCGCGAGGCGCATCGGCTGGAGGAGGTGAAAGCATGAACTGGAATTCGGCCAGCGAATTTTTCGCGATGG
>JBKJHN010000250.1:0-10438 GCA_046599015.1 Ramlibacter sp. | reverse complement strand
GGCCTGCTCGCCCTGCTCGGTGCCGCCTCCTATGCGCTTCGTGTTCCTCGACTCGCGGTTTACGCTCCACGCTTCCTTCCCACACTCGGTCGCCCTCATGCAGTTGCGCTTCACTTCGCTCACTGTGGCCAGCTCGCGGGAGGACTTGCACCTCCAGAAGTGCGCCCATGCTGGGCGCACCAAAAAAAAAAAAGCCGCCCGGTTGGGCGGCTGCTGAATGGATCAGGTCCTGGTTCAGTGTCGGCTGGGTGAGCCACCGCGCACGGCTTCCCGGCGCGCCGGGGAGTTGGCGCGGGGACGCGAATCGCTGGTGACGGGCCGGCGCGACTTGCCGCCGTTGTCCCCCGCCAATCCATACGAGGCGGCCGTGACGGCGAGGATCACCGGCGCACGTTGCAGGATCGAAGTCGTCCTGTTGGGTTTCATGAATGTCTCCTTGCTGCAAAGGCAGCAGGTAAGTATCTGAGATCGCTGCATCTCCTCTTGACGGCGGCGCACACCGGCTGATGTCGGAAGCCGCCGACAATGGTCGAGCTTGACCGCCGCATAATTCCAGTTGCAATGACCAGCACCAGCGTCTTTCACCGTAACCTGCGCCACGTCCCGCCGATTGCGAGCAGCGGCAGTGGCATGTACATCACCGACAGCAGCGGCAAACAGTACCTCGACGCTTCCGGCGGCGCGGCGGTCTCCTGCCTGGGCCACGGGCATCCGGATGTGCTGGCTGCCATGCACGCACAAATCGATCAGCTCGCCTATGCCCATACCAGCTTCTTCACGACGCAGGTTGCCGAAGAGTTGGCCCAGCGGCTGATCGACGGTGCGCCCCTGGGCATGAGCCATGTGTACTTTGTCAGCGGCGGCTCGGAAGGCATCGAAGCCGCGATGAAGATGGCGCGACAGTATTTCGTCGAGATCGGCCAGCCGCAGCGCATCCATTTCATCGCGCGTCGCCAGAGTTACCACGGTAATACCCTTGGCGCCTTATCGGTGGGTGGCAATCAGTGGCGCCGCGAACCATTTGCGCCGATCCTGATTCCGGCGACGCATGTGTCTGCGTGCTATCCGTACCGGGAACTGCAGGATAGCGAAACACCCGAACAATATGGCCTGCGCCTGGCCCGCGAACTCGATGCAACGATTCAGCGGCTGGGCACCGACAAGGTCATTGCCTTTGTCGCTGAGACGGTGGGCGGAGCAACCGCGGGTGTGCTGACAGCGGTACCGGGTTACTTCAAGGCGGTTCGCGACGTATGCGACCGGCATGGCGTGCTGTTGATCCTGGACGAGGTGATGTGCGGCATGGGGCGCACCGGAAGCCTGCACGCGTGCGAGCAGGAGGGCGTTGTGCCGGACCTGCTGGTCGTTGCGAAGGGCCTGGGCGGCGGGTATCAACCGATCGGTGCTGTGCTGGCGCAGAAGAAAGTTGTGGAGGCGATGAGCAAGGGGTCGGGCTTCTTTCAGCACGGGCATACCTACCTGGGCCACGCGGTCGCGTGCGCAGCCGCCCTGGCAGTGCAGAAGGTGATCGAGCGCGACGGATTGTTGGCGCGAGTGCGTGCGAGCGGAGCCAGGCTGCAAGGCTTGCTGCAGGACTCGTTGGGTTCCCATCCGAACACCGGTGACATCCGCGGACGTGGTTTGTTCTGGGGCATCGAAGTGGTGCGTGATCGCACCAGCAAGGCGCCGTTCGATCCAGCCCTGCAATTGCATGCCCGGATCAAGCGGGAGGCATTTGCCCGGGGCTTGATGGTTTACCCGATGGGCGGCACGGTGGATGGCCGCTATGGTGACCACGTGCTGCTGGCGCCGCCGTTCATCGCCGGCGATTCAGACCTGGTCCTCATCGCCCAGCGTCTGCAGGCAGCGATCGAGGCTTCCATTCAATCGATCTGACGATTCAATAACCAGGAGTTGCTCACATGTCCCGCAAATTCGTGTTCCAGGCGTTGGCCGCCGCTGCCGCTCTGTCAGCCGGGCTGGCCGCCGCGCCGGCTTTTGCCCAGCAGAAGTTCGTCACCATCGGAACCGGGGGCGTGACCGGGGTCTACTACGCGGCCGGCGGCGCAATCTGCCGGCTGGTGAACAAGGATCGTGCCAAGCACGGCATCCGCTGCTCGGTGGAATCCACCGGCGGATCGGTGTTCAACGTCAACACGATCAAGGCGGGCGAACTCGACCTGGGCTTCACTCAATCGGATGTGCAGTACAACGCGACCAAGGGCCTGGGTCAGTTCAAGGACGCTGCCTGGGGCGACCAGCGCGCCGTGTTCTCGGTCCACCCCGAGCCCTTCACGGTGCTGGCGCGCAAGGAAGCCAACATCAAGACCTTTGCCGATTTCAAGGGCAAGCGCTTCAACGTCGGCAATCCGGGGTCGGGCACCCGCGCCTCGATGGAAGAGTTGCTGGTGTCGATGGGATGGAAACTGAGTGATTTCTCATTGGCCTCGGAGCTCAAGGCTGACGAACACGGTCCGGCGCTGTGCGACGGCAAGATCGACGGGTTCTACTATGCCGTTGGCCATCCGAGCGCAAACATCCAGGATCCCACCACGAGTTGCGGCGCCAAGCTGGTTTCGCTCACGGGCCCGGCGGTCGACAAGCTCATTGCCGAGAAGCCGTACTACGCCAAGGCCGTCATCCCCGCTGGCCTGTATCCGAACAATCCGGAGCCCACCACAACCTATGGCGTGCTGGCCTCGGTCGTCGCTTCCGCCAAGACCCCGCCCGAGACGGTCTACCAGGTGGTCAAGGCCGTGTTCGACAACTTCGACGAGTTCAAGAAGCTGCATCCCGCCCTGGCCAATCTGTCACCGCAAAACATGGTGAAGGACGGGTTGTCGGCGCCATTGCACGAGGGCGCCGCCCGCTACTACAAGGAAAAGGGCTGGATCAAGTAAGTTGCGCGGCCGGCCATGGCGCCGCTTGAAAGGCATTCGACCGAAGAACTCGACCAGCTCGTCAAGGAAGCCGACCTCGGCGGGCGCGAACCGGGCGGCGCCATCGGTATCGCATTGGCGGTCCTCGCCGCGCTCTGGTCCCTGTTCCAGGTGTGGTATGCCTCGCCATTGCCTTTTACCTTCGGCTTCGGCATCCTGAACGACACAGAAGCTCGCGCCGTCCACCTGTCGTTCGCGGTCTTCCTGGCGTTCTGCGCTTTCCCCGCATTCAAGCGGTCATCGCGCACGGTCATTCCGTGGACGGATTGGCTGCTGGCGTTCGTCGGCGCTTTCTGCGCCGCCTACCTGTTCTGGTTCTACAAGGACCTGGCCACCCGGCCGGGCTCGCCCACCACGATGGATGTCGTGGTGGGTCTCGCCGGCGTGGCGATCATGCTCGAAGCTACGCGCCGAGCCATGGGATTCGGCATGCTGGTCACCACTGGCGTGTTCATCGCGTTCGTGTTTCTCGGCCCGTACATGCCGGAGGCCATCCAGCATCGTGGCGTTTCACTGTCGCGGTTCATCTCACACATGTGGTTGACCACCGAGGGCGTCTACGGTGTGGCACTGGGCGTGTCCGTGCAATTCATCTTCCTGTTCGTCCTGTTCGGCACCTTGCTCGACATCGCCGGGGCGGGCAACTACATGCTGCAGGTGTCGCTGGCGACGCTCGGACATCTGCGCGGCGGCCCGGCCAAGGTGGCGGTGGTGTCGTCTGCCTTGAACGGCATCGTCTCCGGCTCCTCGGTTTCCAACGTGGTGTCGGGCGGTATCTTCACCATTCCGCTCATGAAGCGCACCGGTTACTCGGGCGTGAAGGCCGGCGCCATCGAGGCGGCGTCTTCCATCAATGGCCAGATCATGCCGCCCGTGATGGGCGCAGCGGCATTCCTGATGGTGGAGTACGTGGGCATCCCCTACTCGGACATCATCAGACACGCCGCCCTGCCGGCCATCATGTCCTATGTCGCGCTGTTCTACATCGTGCACCTGGAAGCGCTGAAGTACGACTTGAAGCCGCTGGTGCGCTTGCAAGTCCCCACGTGGCGCGAGCGTGCGATCGGCTGGGCCTTGGGGCTGTCGGGCACAGCGGCGGCCTGCGCGGCGATCTACTACGCGATCAACGCCGTCCAGTGGGTTGCCGGACCCTGGGCCGGTTGGGCGCTGGCGGCACTCTGCGGCGTCGCGTATTTGGCGCTGATGGCGTATAGCTCGCGCTATCCCGACGTGCCGGTCGACGATCCTCTGGCGGCGGACGTGAAGCTGCCATTGCCCTGGCCCACCGTGCGCGCGGGCCTGCATTTCTTCATCCCGGTGGTGGTGCTGCTATGGGCGTTAATGGTGGAAGAACTGTCGCCGGGCCTCTCGGCGTTCTGGGCAACGATCGCGACCATCGCCATGGTGCTGCTTCAGCCGGTGATGCTCTCGATTTTCCGTCCGAGCGGCCTGGCCGACTCGCTTGGACCTGCTGTGATGCGCGGTGTGGCCGATCTGTGGAAGGGCTTGGTGCTCGGAGCCCGCAACATGATTGGCATTGGCGTGGCCTGCGCCAGCGCGGGCTTGATCGTGGGCGTTATCACGCTCACTGGCATGGGCCTGATGATGACGGACTTCGTCGAACTGGTCTCGGCGGGCAATGTGCTGATCATGCTGATTCTCACCGCATTCATCTGCCTTTTGATCGGGGCCGGTGTGCCGACCACGGCCAACTACATCCTCGTGGCCACGCTGATGGCCCCGGTGATCGTGGAACTGGGCGCTCGCAGCGGGCTTGTCATTCCACTGATTGCGGTGCACCTGTTCGTGTTCTATTTCGGCATCCTCGCCGACGTGACACCACCCGTCGGCCTGGCATCCTATGCGGCGGCCGCGATCTCGGGCGAAGATCCCAACGCCACCGGCTGGCAGGCGACGTGGTACAGCCTGCGGACCACGGTGCTGCCCTTCGTCTTTATATTCAATCCCCAGATCCTGCTGATCGGCGTCAGTTCCTGGGTGGAGGTGGTGCTGGTGTGCGTGACCGGCACCGTGGCCTCGCTGCTCTTCGCAGCCGCCACCATGAAGTGGTTCCGCACGCGCTGCAGCTGGCTCGAAGTGGGCCTGCTGCTGGTCGCAACCTTCCTGTTCTTCCGGCCTGATTGGGTGATCGACCAGTTCTCGCCGAAGTACGTGAGCGCACCCGCAGCGGACATCTACAAAGTGGCGGAGACGCTCACGGAAGACGAATGGCTGGTGGTTGGCATTGCGGGCGAGACACTCGATGGCAAACCCCAGACCAAGACCGTGGCCATTCCGATGGGCAAGGGCAGCACCGGTCGCGAGCGGCTGCGCGATGCGGGCGTGACACTCAGCCAGCTGGGGAGTGAACTGGAAGTGGCGCAGGTGAAGTTTGGAAGCCGTGCCAAGAAGCTTGGCCTGGAGCAAGGCTACAAAATCATGGAGTTGAAAGTGCCGAACCCGGACCGGCCGTCGCAGCACTGGGTCTTTATTCCCGCCGCGGTGCTGGCATTGCTGGTGTGGTGGATGCAAGGCTCGCGTATGCGCGGGCGCGCAGGACTGGCGCCAGCGTGAGCCAGGTTGTCCATTCCCCGCGAATCGCCCTCCTCCACGCGCTGATGCATTCGATCGCGCCGATCAACGAAGCGATGGCCCGCGACTGGCCGCAAGCGACGTGCATGAACCTGGTCGACGACAGCCTGTCCGCGGATCTTGCGTCCAGCGGCAGCCTGGACGCGGCAATGCACGAGCGCTTCCAGCGGCTTGCGCAGTACGCCATCGATTGCGGCAGCGACGCCATCCTGTTCACCTGTTCCGCCTTTGGTCCATGCATCGAGGAGGTGGCGCGCAATCATGCGCCGATCCCCGTGCTGAAGCCCAACGAAGCGATGGTGGCGGCTGCTGCGGCGACGGGGGTGCGCGTCGGTCTGGTCGCTACTTTCGAAGGGACATTGCGTTCGATGCCGTCCGAGTTTCCATCGGGTGTGGAGCTCGAATGCGTTCTGGCGCCCGGGGCTTTGGCCGCCCTCAATACAGGCGACACCCAGCGCCATGACGAGCTGATCGCGCAAGCCGCGGTCGAAGCCGTGCAGCGCGGCTGCCGCGTGATCGCGCTGGCGCAATTCAGCATGGCACGCGCGCAAGCGCAAGTGGCCGCCGCGACGGGCTTGCCGGTGCTGACGACGGTGGACAGTTCGGTGGTTTTGCTGAAGGAGCGGCTCGGCGCGGGGCTGTCATTCCGGGCTTGACCCAGGATCCAGGTATCGACGCGCATCGATGGATTGCGGGACAGGCCCGAGATGACAAATCTTCTACGACTTATCCCCATCCACAGAAGCGCTCCACCGATCCCCCCAGCCGCGCTGCGCATCGTCGAGTTCGCGCCGGCCGCGCTTTGTGGGGCGGCCCTGCTCGATCGAATGCGCCGGCTCCGGCGCCAGGCGGCGCTGCTCGGCGGACTGCTCTCGTGCCTTGACGCTTTCGGGCGTTTCTTCATAGAGCTGCTGGGCAACCGGAGCCGGACCTCTCATGCCGGACAGCCCTTTGACCACGACGATGCGCTTGACCGGACCCTGACGCAAAGAGATTGTGTCGCCGACCTTCACCTCGCGCGCCGGTTTCACTTCCTGGCCGTTCACTTCAACCCGGCCCTTGACGATTTCCTCCACCGCGAGCGTCCGCGTCTTGTAGAACCGGGCGGCCCACAGCCACTTGTCGATGCGAAGTTTTTCCATCAGGCGTGATTCTCCCCCAGCGGCACGCGCACCGTTGTATCCAGCCCCTCGATGCGCCCATGAGCTTCGCGGTTGTCCAGGCTGATCGTCCCACCCAAGGCCCGCACGATCTCGTGACAGATGGCCAAACCCAGCCCGGACCCGCTGCGCGAATCGCCCGGTGAGAACGGCTGAAACAGCCGTCCCCTCAGGTCGGCATGGATGCCCGGACCACTGTCGGCGAGCGTCAACGCCACGAAGTTAGCGTCGGCCGCCACGCGCACGGCCAGAGCACCTCCGGCCGGAGTATGTTTGATGGCGTTGTGCAGCAGGTTGCGAGTCAGTTCCCGCAGCATCCAGTCGTGTGACCGCACCGGCGCCGGCACCGTGACGATCTCGAAGTCGAGGTCCTTTTCGCCAATGAGGGGCGACAGGTCCAGCGCCACCGAGCGCACCACCTCGGCCAGGTCGATCGCCGTCGCGTCCCGCTGCTGGCGCAGTTGCTCGACCTTCGCCAAAGAGAGCATTTGGTTGGCCAGCACCGTGGCGCGCTCGACCGTGTCCTTGATTTCCAGTAGCGCCTGACGCGGCTCCACGTCGCCTCGCAGCGCGGACTGCACCTGCGTCGTCAATACCGCCAGGGGCGTGCGCAACTGGTGCGACGTGTCGCGCACGAAACGCTTCTGGTTTTCCAGCAGCTGCGAGAGCCGCGCCATGACTTCATTGGTGGCGTCGACCAGCGGCAGCAACTCACGGGGTGCGTCCGGTGCGGCGATCGGTGTCAGATCACCTTCCGGCCGCGCCTGCAACTCGCTGCTGAGACGGCGCACCGGCCGGGTCGCGCGCTGCACCACCACGATCGCCACGAGCGCGATGACGGCCACCAGCACCGCCTGCCGCCAGAGTGTGTCGATGAGGACTTTGCGCGTCAAGGTCTGGCGCAACTCCAAGGTCTCGGCCACCTGGATAACGGCCATGGCCCGGCCGGTCTCGCTCACCACCGGTTGCAGCAGGACGGCCACACGCACCGGTTCGTCGCCGAAGTGGCCGTCATAGAAGTCGACCAGTGCCGCGTAGGTGGCGCGGTCGGGCAGGCGGCCCTTCCAGAAGGGCAGTTCAGCAAAGCCCGAGACCACATCGCCGCGCAACGTAGAGACTCGGTAGAACATGCGGCTCTGGTTGTCGGCCTCGAACGCCTCGAGCGCCGCGTAGGGGACGGTGGCTCGCAACTGCGCCGCCTCGTCGTAGCCGCGCACGTCCAGCAGCTCGCCAATGGACTTCGCCGACGCCAGCAGCGTCCGGTCGTAGGCGATGTTGACCGCCGCCAGCGTCTGGCGGTAGAGGCTGACCGCGTTAACCACGACGAACAGGCCGACCGGCAGGAGAATGCCGAGCAGCAGGTACCTGCGAAGGGAGATCGCCCGCTTCACTCGCGTCATCCACCCACCTTGAGCAGATAGCCCAGCCCGCGCAGCGTGACCAGCGTCGCGCCGGTGGCGGCCAACTTCTTGCGCAGCCGGTAGACCACCACTTCCACGGCTTCGTATTGCACTTCGGGCTCGTCGGGAAACACCAGCTCGAACAGCCTTTCCTTGCTCACGGCATGTCCCGGCTTGGCCATCAAGGCCTGGAGCAGAGCCAATTCGCGCGGTGTCAGTTCCAGCACCTGTGCACCGTGATAGATCGCGCCGCTCTCCCGGTCCAGGCGCAGCGAACCGACGGTCAGCGGCAGGGGTTCGGTTTCCCGGGGCGCGCGGCGGCGGTGCAGAGCGCGCAGCCGGGCTTCCAGTTCGTCCAGGTCGAAAGGCTTGGGCAGGTAGTCGTCGGCGCCGCTGTTGAGGCCGATGATGCGGTCACCGACGGTGCCGCGCGCCGTCAGGATCAGCACGGGAGTCGACAATCCGCCTTGCCGGGCCTGCTCCAGCACCTGCAAGCCGTCCAGCCCTGGCAGCGACAAATCCAGCAACACCACGTCAGGTGGCGCGGCGCGCCATCGGGCCAGGGCCTCAGCGCCGTCGGTGCATGGCCACACATCGAAGCCGCGGCGGCTCAGCGCCCGCTGCAGGGTCGCTTGCATGGATGCGTTGTCCTCGACCAGCAGCAGTTTCATCTGGCTTGAGGGTAGCGCCCGCAGGGGAGTGCTCCTGCGGCCGGGCTTCAGTAGTTTCCCCAATGCGCTGGACAGCCGAATGACAGGCAGACAGCGCATGATGGCAAGGATTCCAATCCATCAGGAGACCCTCATGCGTCGCGACACTTTCCTCAAGTCCCTGGCCGCCCTCGCTGCCGTGGGGGCCTTGCCCCTGACCGCTCACGCGGCCCCCAGCATCAAGTTCATGATCCCGGCCAATCCGGGCGGCGGCTGGGACACCACGGGGCGCGCGCTGGGCAAGGCCCTGCAAGACGGCAAACTGGTGGACAGCGTCAACTTTGAGAACAAGGGCGGCGCAGCCGGCGCGCTGGGCCTGGCCCAGTTCGTTAACGGCAGCAAGGGCGACCCGAATGCGTTGATGGTGATGGGCGCGGTGATGCTGGGCGGCATCATCACCGGCAAGCCGCCGGTCAACCTGAGCCAGGCGACACCGATCGCGCGCCTCACCAGCGAATACAACGTCTTCGTGCTGCCCGCCAACTCGCCGCTGAAGACCATGGCCGATGTCGTCGCGCAGCTGAAGAAGGACCCCGGCAGCGTCAAGTGGGGCGGCGGCTCGCGCGGATCCACCGAACACATTGCCGCCGCGATGATCGCCCGCGAAGTGGGTGTCGATCCCGCCAAGATCAACTATGTCGCGTTCCGGGGCGGCGGCGAGGCAACCGCCGCCATCCTTGGCGGAAACGTCACGGTCGGCGGCAGCGGCTACAGCGAATTCGCCGAGTACATCACCACTGGCAAGATGAAGGCGATCGGCGTCACGTCGGGCACTCGCCTGAAGGGAGTCAGTGTGCCGACGCTCAAGGAGCAGGGCATCAACGTCGAAATCGGCAACTGGCGCGGCGTGTACGGTGCACCGGGAATCACGCCGCCGCAGCGCAAGGCGCTCACCGACCTGGTGCTGGCAGCCTTGAAGACCAAGTCCTGGGCCGAGACTCTCGAAAAGAACAACTGGACTTCTGCCGTGCTGTCCGGAGATGCCTTCGAGAAATTCGTCGATGACGACTTTGCGAGTCTGCGGGCTACCATGGTCAAATCCGGCATGGTCTGACGCGCGCGACGAGTCCGCGGCGCCCGGCTGAAGCCGGGCGTTTTCGTATGTGCTGATGGAAGAAGAAACCATGACACAACCAATTCAGAACGCAACCCAGACCGCCGTCGGCGCCGGAGTGCTCCTGATCGGGCTCGGCCTGGCCGCCGGGGCGATTTCCATTCCGTCGGGGGCGGGTTACGGCGGTGTCGGGCCCAACTTCCTGCCGTGGCTGATGGCCGTAGCACTCGCTGTGTGTGGCGTGATGATCATCCGCGAGGCGCGCACCGGCGGATTTCGCGCGATGGAGGAGCCTTCCGGATCTGAGCGCGCGTTCTGGCCGGGGCTGGCCTGGGTCTCGGCGGGCCTGCTGGCAAACGCCGCGCTGATCACCAGCATCGGCTTCATCCTCAGTTGCACGCTGTGCTACATGCTCGCCGTGCAAGGCCTGCGCCGCGCCGCCGGCCAGCAGGCAAGCCAGAGGCGAGTTCTGGTGACGGACCTGATAGCCGGTGTGGCGCTGTCGGCCCCGGTCTTCTGGATGTTCACCAAGTTCCTGGCCATCAACCTGCCCGGGCTGACCAAAACCGGGTGGCTCTAGATG
>JBKJHN010000061.1:0-28080 GCA_046599015.1 Ramlibacter sp. | reverse complement strand
CAGCAAGCGCCAAGCCGGCTACAGCGGAAAAAATGATGGGTAAGCGTTTCATCCCGATATTGTGCAACGGTTTGCATACCAACCAGCGCCAGCAAGGCAGCGAATCCAACGATGCAGGTTTGAACTGTTTAACCCAAAAAAAACGGCGCCCGAAGGCGCCGTAGCGGGCAATCAACAAGGGTTAATCCTCGACGAAAGCCTCTTCGCGTTTGTTCTTCACCGCGGGCAGTAAGACAATCACCAGCAGCAAGGCACCGGCCGCCAGCAACCCTGCCGAGAGGGGGCGCGTGACAAACACGCTCCAGTCACCGCGCGACAGCAGCATCGCGCGCCGCAGGTTCTCTTCCATCATCGGCCCCAGGATAAAGCCCAGCAGCAGCGGCGCCGGCTCGGCACCGAGCTTGATAAAAGCGTAGCCGATGACCCCGAAGATCGCCACCATCCAGATATCCCAGGTGTTGTTGTTGGTGGAGTACACACCGATGGCGCAGAACAGCACGATCGCCGGGAACAGCCAGCGGTAGGGCACCGTGAGCAGCTTGATCCACATGCCGATCAGCGGCAGGTTCAGGATGATCAGCATCGCGTTGCCGATCCACATCGAGGCGATCAGGCCCCAGAACAGCTGGGGGTTGCTGGTCATCACCTGCGGGCCCGGCTGGATGTTGTGGATGGTCATGGCGCCGACCATCAACGCCATCACGGCGTTCGGCGGAATGCCCAGCGTCAGCAACGGGATGAAAGAAGTCTGCGAGCCGGCATTGTTGGCCGACTCGGGCGCCGCCACGCCGCGGATATTGCCCTTGCCGAACGGAACCTCGCCGGGACGCAGCTTGGTTTTCTTCTCGACGGTATAGGCGGCGAAGGCGGCCAGCAGCGCGCCGCCGCCGGGCAGGATGCCCAGCATAGACCCCAGGGCGGTGCCGCGCAGCACCGCCGGAATCATGTTCCTGAAATCTTCCTTGGTCGGGAACAGGCCGGTCACTTTGCCGGTGAAGATCACCCGTTCGTCGGCATGCTTGCCCAGGTTGCTGATGATCTCGCCGTAACCGAACACGCCCATGGCGATGACGATGAAGCCGATGCCGTCCGTGAGTTCGGGGATATCGAACGAGAAGCGGGCGACACCGGAATTGACGTCGGTGCCCACCAAGCCCAGCAACAGGCCCAGCACGATCATGCCGATCGCCTTGATCAGCGAGCCGGAGGCCAGCACCACGGCGCCGATCAGGCCCAGCACCATCAGGGAGAAGTATTCGGCCGGACCGAACTTGAAGGCGACCTCGGTCAACGGTGCGGCAAACGCCGCCAGGATCAGTGTTCCGACGCAGCCGGCGAAAAACGAACCCAGTCCGGCGGCCGCGAGCGCCGGCCCGGCCCTGCCCTGCTTGGCCATCTGGTAGCCGTCGATCACGGTTACCACCGAGGATGACTCGCCCGGCAGGTTGACCAGGATGGCCGTGGTGGAGCCCCCGTACTGGGCGCCGTAATAAATACCCGCCAGCATGATCAGGGCCGACACCGGCGGCAGCGCGTAAGTGGCCGGCAACAGCATGGCGATGGTCGCCACCGGTCCGATGCCCGGCAGCACCCCGATCAGTGTGCCCAGTAGAACGCCGACGAAGCAGTACAGCAGGTTGATCGGGGTGAAGGCGACGCCGAAGCCGATCGACAGGTTGGAAATCAAGTCCATTGAGTGATCCTTTTCTCAACCTACGATGAAACTGGGCCACACCGGGAACTGGAGCTTGAGCAGCACGATGAAAGCCAGGTAGCTGCCGATCGCCAGGATGGTGGCCAGCACGACCACTTCCTTGAATTTGAACTCGTCTCCCGCCAGGGCGGCGACGAACGTCAGTGCGTAGATGCCGACGATCAGACCGAACGACGGGATGCCGAGGCGCGGCACCCCGCCCAACAGGATGCCGAACACCACGTTGGAACCGATGATGTAACCCAGCGGCTTCCAGGCGATGCTGCCGACGGGCTCGCCGTCCTGGGTTTCCACCACCAGCGCCTCGAAAACCGTGAACGCTCCGATGGCGGCCAGCAGGATGCCGAGCACCAGCGGGAAATAGCCGGGTCCCATGCGGGCGCCCTCGCCGATGTTGTAGGTGGTTGCTCCCCAGGCAAAGGCGATGCCAACGCCAAGGAACATCAGGCCGGAAAAGAAATCTTTTTGACTCTTTATTTTCACGTTGTCTCCTGCAGAGGATTTCCGATGCGCGATTGTGGTGTCAATATTTAATTGCCGTGTTGTGGGTATCACCTACCCCGCGCTGCTCTTCCATGCCAGACTCACTCGAGCGGGGGCGTCGCAGTAAGCACTTCCTCCAGGGTGGTCAAGCCCTCGGCCACGCGCAACGCCCCGGCCAAACGCAGCGGCCGCATGCCGTCGGCCACGGCCTGCCGACGCAAATTGTCCATCCCGGGCTCATGCGTCACCTTCTCCTTGAAAACCTGGCTCACCGTCAACAGTTCGTAAAGCCCCATGCGGCCCAGGAAGCCGGTCATGCGGCAGTCGACGCAGCCGACGGCCTTGTATGGCCGGTAGCCCCCGCTGATCTTCCAAGGCCGGACGACCGCGTCCAGCGCTTCGCGCGAAGCGCCTTGGTCCGGCACGCGGCACTGTTTGCACAGCGTTCGCACCAGCCGCTGAGCCAGCACGCCCAGCAAGGTGGCGTTGATCAGGTAGGGCGGCACGCCGAGCTCCATCAGCCGGCTGATGGCGGAGGGTGCGTCGTTGGTGTGCAGCGTCGAGAACACCAGGTGACCCGTCAATGCGGCCTGCACCGCCATCTCCGCGGTGCGGGTGTCGCGGATTTCGCCGACCATGATGATGTCCGGGTCCTGGCGCATCAGCGCGCGCAGCCCTTCCGTGAAGCCGAAATCCAGTTGCGGCTGCACCTGGGTCTGGTTGAAGGCGGGCTCGATCATCTCGATCGGATCTTCCACCGTGCTCACGTTGACCTGTTCGGTTGCGATCCGCTTGAGCGTCGAATACAGCGTGGTGGTCTTGCCCGACCCGGTCGGCCCGGTCACCAGGACGATCCCGTAGGGCCGCTTGACCAGCGCCTCCCAGCGCTCGGAATCGTGCGGCGCAAACCCCAGCGCATCCAAATTCTTGACGACCGTGTCGGGGTCGAAGATCCGCATCACCATCTTCTCGCCGAAGACGGTGGGCAGCGTGGACAAGCGCATCTCGATCTCGTCGCCGCGCGGATTGCGCGTCTTGATGCGGCCATCCTGCGGCCGCCGCTTCTCGACCACGTCCATGCGGCCCAGCAGCTTGATGCGCGCCGTCATCGCATTGAGCACGCCCAGCGGCATCTGGTACACCGGATGGAGCACGCCGTCGATGCGAAACCGGATCACGCCCTGTTCGCGCCGCGGCTCCAGATGAATATCGCTGGCGCGCTGCTCGAAAGCGTAGGTCCAGAGCCAGTCCACCACCTGCACCACGCCCTGGTCGTTGGCATCGAGTTGCTTGTTGCTTCGGCCCAGTTCCACCAGCTGTTCGAAGCTGGCTGCGCCGGCGTTGCCGCCGGCCCGCTGTGCCGCCCGCACCGACTTGGCCAGCGCAAAGAATTCCGCCGTATAACGGTGGATATCCCCCGGGCTCGCGAGCACCCGGCGGACCGTGCGGCGCGACTGGCGCTCGACCTCGTCGACCCAGTCCGTAAGGAAGGGCTCAGCGGTGGCGACCACCACCTCGCGCCCGGTCACCTGAACCGGCAACACCCGATGCCGCTCTGCGTAACCCGCGCTCATGGTTTCGGCGACCTTGCCCACGTCGACCTTGAGCGGGTCGATCCGCAGGTAGTCCAGGCCCGTGCGCCCGGCCAGCCACTGCGTCAACGACTCGACGTCCAGCGGCTTGCCATTGCTGGCGCGTGCCATCGCCACTGCGGCCAGGCGCACCAGCGGATGCTGCGAGCTTTCCGCCTGCGAACAGCGTGCCACCGTGCGCTGCGCTTCCTCTGGGGAGATCACGCCATCATGACTCAGCCAGTCGACCAGACGGCGCCAGTCGACCGGGCCGGTGTGCACGGTCGCAGGCTTCACTTTGGTTTTGGCGGTGGTGACCGGCATGATGTTGAAGCGTCAGTCGGCGGGCTTGAATACGCGCAACCATTTGCGCGCGGGCAAGCCGAAGCGAGTTTCGATGGTTTCCGCCCGTTGGGCAAGCGTGGCCCGGCCCATCCGCTGCGGTGTGCGCTGCGCCAGCACGATGGTGTTGCCTTCGCGCGTCGGGCGAAACGCCCACACCGAGCCTGGCCCGAATGCCGCGATTATTTTTTCCAGGCTGGCCGCGAAGCTGAAGGCGCGGCCGAACAGGTTGACGGTCATGCAGCCCTCCTCGGTCAGCAGCTGGCGGCAATCGGCGTAGAAGGCTTCGCTGTCGAGCACGGGGGCCGCGGCTTCATGGTCGTAAAGGTCCACCTGCAGCGCATCCACGCTGCCGCGCCAATGCGGGTGCGCTGCCACCTCGGCCGCATCACCCAGGACCACCGACAGGCGCGCGTTATCGGCCGGCAGCTTGAACCAGAGGCGACAGGCCGCGATCACCTGCGGGTTGAGTTCGATGGCGGTCGTCTTCAACCGCAGCTTCTTGTAGCAGAACTTGGTGAGCGAGCCGGCGCCCAGGCCCAGTTGCATGGCGTGGCGCCTGGCGAGCGACGCCGGCTCGACGAACAGCAGCCAGGCCATCATGCGCTGCACATAATCCAGTTCGATCTCGAATGGCTGGTCCAGCAGCATGGAGCCCTGGATCCACTGGGTGCCCAGGTGCAAGTAGCGCACGTCGCCCTGCTCGGAGAAATTGACGGTGGGCAAAGAGGTGGGCTGGCTTCGTTTCACTGCGCCCGATTATCGCCAGCCGCCGAGCCGGACTCCAGCAGGCCGGCCAGTGCGGGCAACGCCTCGATCGCATTGCGCACACTGGCTTGCGCGAGTTCTTCCATTTCGATGCCGCGCAAGGCTGCCACCACCTGCGCTATTCGCGGCAACTGCGCGGGTTCATTGCGACCCTGCGGCTCGCCCGACTCGCGCTCCTGTGCTGTTCGATACAACCAATGCGGTGGAATATCGGGCGAGTCGGTCTCAAGCACCAGCGCGGACAGCGGCAGTTCCACGGCCAGCCGCCGGACCTGCAGTGCCCGCTCGAAGGTGACCGTACCGCCGAAGCCGAGCTTGAAGCCCAGTTTGACGAACTCGCCCGCCTGTTGCACGCTGCCGTTGAAGGCATGCGCGATGCCGGTCACTCCCGCGCGACGCAGATGCTTGAGCAGCCGGTCGGCCGACCGCCGCACATGCAGGATCACGGGCAGTCCGTGATGGCGCGCCAATGAGAGTTGTTCCCGGTAATAAAGTTCTTGCTGATCCGGGTCCAGGCCAGCCACGAAATAATCCAGGCCGATTTCGCCCAAAGCGACCAGCCGGGGGTCCGACCTGGCCTCGCTCAGCGCCTGATCGAGCCGCTCCAGATCCGCTGGATCGGCTTCACCGGTGCGCAGCGGATGAATGCCCAGGGCATAGCTGTCGTGGTGACGGTGGGCGAGATCGCGGACCGCCGCGAAGTTGCCCACTTCCACGGCCGGCAGCACGCAATGCACCACGCCTTCGGCTCGCGCGCGCTCGCGCACCGAATCGGCGTCCGCGCCAAACTCAGCCGCATCAAGGTGGCAGTGTGTATCAATCCACGCACTCATTGCGCCCATGATGCCCCAGGCGCCGCCAACCGTGCAGGCCGGCGCAAACCGTGATACCGTGCGTTTTCGCTTTGTCGTAGGTGAACGCATGCGCAGGCCAGCCCTTTACAGCTCAAGCCGCTCGAGCCGGCCGGGGCAGAACCCCCCGGCCCCGGCGATCGAGCCTGCCTCTGCGTCGCCAGACGCTGCGGCAGCCCGATCCCGCCGTTTTCACGTCTCCCCCTCAAGCCCCAGGATGCTTTGGGGCGCGATATTGATCCTCACGGCACTGCTGGTTTTCAGCCTGAGCCTGGGGCTGCGACCGGGCCATCGCAAGCTCACTCAAGAGGACGTGAATGCCGCCGTGCTCAAGACCCTGGAGACGCAAGTGCTGCCTTCGGAGTACGCCAAGGCTTACGAGAATGTGCGTCCCTCGGTGGTGCGGGTCATCAGTTATGTGAAGAAAAGCCGGCTCAAGGATGATGGCGAGAGCGCGATGGCACGGGGCGGTGCCAAAGGTGCGAGGCCCAAGCCGCTCGGCCCCGCTACCGGCGAGGTGGACAAGGTTGGTCTCGACGATGAGGTCGAGCATGGGGTGGGCACGGGCGTGGTGATCATCGACAAAGGCGTGATCCTCACCAACCTTCACGTGGTGTCCGGCGCGGACCGCATCAAGGTCGTCTTTTCCGACGGGCTGGAAAGCACGGCCAGCATCAGCGGCGTGCAGGCCGAAAACGACCTTGCGGTGTTGCAGGCCAGCAAGATTCCCGATGACCTGATCGCCGCCACGATGCGCTCGACCGCGGACCTCGCACCCGGCGACAAGGTAATGGTGGTGGGTTTTCCGTTTGGCATTGGCCCATCGGCATCCGGCGGTGTGGTGTCGGGCCTGAAGCGTGCCTTCCGTTCCCCGGAGGGCAAGCAGGAAATGACGAACCTGATCCAGTTCGATGCCGCAGCCAACCCGGGCAATTCCGGCGGCCCGCTGGTGACGATGGATGGCGAAGTGGTCGGCATCGTCACCGCCATTCTCAACCCCACCCCCGCGCGCACCTTCATCGGTATCGGTTTTGCCGTGCCGATCGAGAATGCCGCCGCCGCCGCCGGCCTGCCGCCGTTCTGAGCAGCCGCTCTTCCTTTTTTTGACACAGAACCCCATGCCCATGGAATCCTTCACCCGCCAGGACAGCGACACCGCCCAGTTGATGGAGCAGATCCTCTACGAGGTCAAGCGGGTGGTGGTCGGCCAGGACCGTTTCCTCGAACGCGTGATGGTCGCCATCCTGGCGCAGGGCCACTTGCTGGTGGAAGGTGTTCCCGGGCTGGCCAAGACACTGACGGTGAAGACATTGGCCAATACCATTCACGGCCAGTTCAAGCGGATTCAGTTCACCCCCGACCTGGTGCCGGCCGACCTGGTCGGCACGCGCATTTACAACCAGAAGACCGGCGACTTCAGCACCGCGCTCGGGCCGGTGTTCACCAACCTGCTGCTGGCCGATGAAATCAACCGCGCGCCAGCCAAGGTGCAAAGTGCGCTGCTGGAAGTGATGCAGGAGCGCCAGGTGACCATTGCCGGCGAGACTCACAAGGTGCCCAGTCCATTCCTGGTGATGGCCACGCAAAACCCGATCGAGACCGAAGGCACCTATCCGCTGCCCGAGGCCCAGGTCGACCGGTTCATGATGAAGGTGCTGGTCGACTACCCGACCGACGAGGAAGAATTCGTCATCGTCGAGCGGGTCACCGGTCCGGCGGTGAACGTCACGGCGGTGGCAACCACCGAGCAACTGGCCGCCCTGCAACGCGAATGCCGGCGCGTCTATGTCGATCCTTCGCTGGTGCAGTACGCAGTCCGGCTGGTGTCCGGCACGCGCACCCCGGAAAAACATGGGCTGAAGGAGCTGGGCAAGTACATCACTTTTGGCGCCAGTCCCCGCGCCACCATCAATCTGGCCGAAGGCGCACGGGCGCTGGCCATGCTGCGCGGCCGTACTTACGCCTTGCCCGAAGACATGACCGACCTCGTTCCCGATGTGCTGCGGCACCGGCTGGTGCTGTCGTACGAGGCTTTGTCGGAAGGGCTGTCGGCCGATGCGCTGGTGGGCAAGATCATGGCCAAGATCCCCTCGCCGCCCAAGCCGCTCGAACATGAAAAGCTCGCAGCCTAATGGTGCCCCCAACGGCGGCGCCGTACCCCCCAGGGGGGCGCCGCCTGCTAGGGGCGGCCCGTCGCTGGCTGGGGACGATAACGCGGCGCGGGGCGCCGCGAACTTGGGTGTTGCCGGCGCGTCGGCGGAAAGCGTGTTGCGCCGTCTTGAATGGACGGCGATTCGGCGGTTGGACGGGCTGCTCCAGGGCGACTACCGGACGCTGTTGCGCGGCGCCGGGCTTGACTTGGCCGATTTGCGCGAGTACCAGCATCACGACGACGTGCGGCACATCGACTGGAACGTCACGGCACGGTTGCAGATTCCACATGTGCGCGTGTTCACCGAAGACCGCGAGATGGCCGCGTGGTTCCTGCTGGACTTGAGCCCTTCCGTCGATTTCGGTTCCGGCGAACAGCGCAAGCGGAACGTCTCGGCCGATTTCGTCGGCGTGCTGGCCCGACTGCTCACGCGCCACGGCAACCGCGTGGGCGCCATGCTCTACGGATCGGGCGTGGACACCGTGATCCCGACGCGCGGCGGCCGGCGTCATGTGCTGCACCTGCTCCACAGCATGCAGGAGCGGCCGGCCCACGCCGAAACCGGAACCACCAAGCTGCGCGACCTGCTGGAGTCGGCGGCGTCCCTGATCAAACGCCGCTCGACGCTGTTCGTGGTTTCAGACTTCATCAGCGAACCCGGCTGGGAGCGGCCGCTGGCCCTGCTGGCCCAGCGTCATGAGGTGGTGGCTGTGCGCCTGCTCGACCCGCTCGAACTGGACCTGCCCGACCTGGGCCTGCTCACCATCCGCGACAGCGAGACCGGCGAACAACTGCTGGTCGATACGCACGATGCTGGTTTTCGCAAGCGCTTCGCGCGCATTGCCGCGCAACGCGAAGCCGAGTTGCGCGAAAGCTTCGTGCGCGCCGGTGTCGACGCGCTGGAGCTGTCCACCGACGGCGATCTGGTCGACGCTGTCGTGCGCTTTACCGAGATGCGCAAGCGCCGCGCCCGGCTTTCCGCGGGCGGGGGCCTGCCCGCCCACTTGCGGCGTGCGGCCTGACCAGCGCCACCACAAAGCCGACCATGAATTTCCTCTGGCCTGAATTCCTCTGGCTGCTGGTGGCAACGCCGCTGCTGGTCCTGCTGTATGCGTGGCTGATGCGCCGCAAGAAGAAGATTGCGCTGCGTTACGCCTCGCTGTCCATCGTCAAGGAGGCTTTGGGCGCCGGGCAGACCGTGCGGCGCCACATCCCCCCTGCCTTGTTCCTGCTGGCGCTGGTGGCGATGCTGCTGGCCGCGGCGCGACCGGTCGCGGTCGTGACCTTGCCCTCCAATCAGCAGACTATCATCCTGGCGATGGATGTGTCTGGCAGCATGCGCGCCACCGATGTGCTGCCCAATCGGCTGGTGGCCGCGCAGAACGCCGCCAAGGCTTTCATCGGCGAGCTGCCGCGCCACGTCAAGGTCGGCATCGTCGCCTTCGCCGGTTCGGCTCAAGTGGCCCAGCTGCCGACCGTCAATCGCGAAGATCTGGTCACCGCCATCGACCGCTTTCAGCTCCAGCGCGCCACCGCCACCGGCAATGCCATCGTGATTTCACTGGCAACGCTGTTCCCCGACGCGGGCATTGACCTGCAGTCGATGCAGACCGGGCGGGAGCGCCAGCGTGGCTCCGCGATCGACGCCGAGAAGAAGGACAAGAAGGAGTTCACGCCGGTAGCGCCAGGCTCCTATACGTCAGCGGCCATCATCATGCTGACCGATGGCCAGCGCACCACCGGTGTCGATCCGCTGGAAGCCGCCAAGCTGGCCGCCGACCGCGGCGTGCGCGTCTACACGGTGGGCATTGGCACTGTCGACGGCGAGACGATCGGATTCGAAGGCTGGTCGATGCGGGTGCGCCTGGACGAGGAGACCCTGAAAGCCATCGCCAACAAGACCAGTGCCGATTATTTCTATGCCGGCACCGCGGCCGACCTGAAGAAGGTTTATGAAACCCTGAGTTCGAGGCTGACTGTGGAAAAGAAGGAAACCGAAGTCTCGGCGCTTTTCGCCCTGGCGGCGGCCACCCTGGCGCTGATCTCAGCCGGCCTGTCGCTGCTCTGGTTCAACCGGATTCTGTGAACGAGGCGTGTTGGCGACCGCTGGGCCGGAAAATCACCTAGGCGCAGGGCGTGGATGTATAAGTCGATTCAGTAGGGTCGCTCTGGAGGGGCGGGAAGATGAAACACGCTGGAAAGCGGACCGGATCGGCTGCGGAAGTTCCACGCGGGGCGGCCAAACGCCTTGTGGATCTGCACGCCTGCATCGCCTTTCTGGAAAAGCGCAGCCGATTGGTGCGGGTCCGCTCCGAGGTCGCGTCGCGCTTCGAACTTGCAGCGATCGCCAAGCGCTTCGAAGGGCGCGAAGCGGTACTGTTCGAGCGCGTCTCGGGTAGCGAATTTCCGGTCCTGACCGGGCTGCTGTGGAACCGCGGTACGGTCGGCGAATTGTTCGGCATGCCCGGCGAACAGGTGCCGTTCGCCATCGCCAACGCGATCGTGGGTTGGCAGAAGGACAAGAGCGCGCTGCCTGGCCGGCTGCTGAAAAGTGCGCCTGCCAATCAGGTGGTGGAGGACAAGGCTGACCTCTCGCGACTGCCGATCCCGCTTCATGCGCTCAAGGACGGCGGCCGCTATATCGATTCCTCGCTCGTGGTGGCGCGCAATCCGCTCACCGGCGCACCCAACATCTCCATTCACCGCATGATGGTGACGCGCAAGGACCGGCTGAGTTTCCTCATCGATCCCGGCCGCCATCTGGGCGAGTACGTCGACATCATGGAGCGGCGCGGCCAGCCTTTGCCGGTGACCATCAATAACGGTGTCGGACTTGCGCCCTGGATCGTGTCCACCCTGCCGCGCCTGGGTGACGGCAAGAACGCGGTGGCGCACCACTTGATCGGACGCGGCATCGACTTCGTCAAGGCGCAAACGGTCGATGTCCCGGCCTACGCCGACGCCCAGTTCGTTATCGAGGCGGAGATTCTCCCGGGGGTGCGCGAGGTCGAAGCGCCCTTTGCCGAGGTGACGGGCTACTACGGCGGACGCGACAAGCGTTGGGTGATGACGGTGAAGGCGATCACGCGGCGCGAGCAGCCGGTTTTCAATACCGTGCTGTCCGGCATGGAGGTATGGAATGCAGTCGGACTCACCGCCGAGGCAGCGATCTTCCATGCCGTCAAACGCGCCATCCCCGAGGTGGTGGCGGTGTACCTGCCGCACGGCGGCTGTGGCTTCTACCAGGCGGTGGTTCAGGTCAGGAATACCCGTACCGGCATCGGCCAGGAAGTCATACGTGAAACCTTCCGCGCCTTCCGTTCGTTGCAGCGCGTGGTCGTCGTCGATACCGACGTTGATCTGCGCGACGCGATTGATGTCGACTGGGCGATCACGACCCGCTTCAATCCGGACGAGGATCTGGTGCTGATGCCGAACCAGGATGGGCATATTCTCAATCCCATGGTCAGCATGAATGCAGATGGCGGCGGCGGTACCGTCACCAAGATGGGCATGGACGCGCTGGTCCCCTACGGCGCACCGAAGGAGAAGTTTGCGCGGGTGAAGTTCAAGGACGTCGATCTGGGCGCCTACGACATCGTCGGCGCGGCAAGCCAAGCGTAAGCCCCATGACAACCCAACGTATCGATAACCAAGGAAGAGTCATGAAAACCAAGCTGCTCCGTCTGGCCCTACTGGCGCCCTCTCGGTATCCGCCGTATCCGCGGTATCCGTCCACGCGGCGGAAAAGATCAAGATCGGTTTTATCAGCACCCTTTCCGGGCCGGGTGGCGTGCTCGGCAGTGCGATCCGCGATGGCTTCAATCTGGCGCTGGAACACAACGGCGGCAAGGTCGGCGGTCTGCCGGTCGAACTCATCGTCGAGGACGACCAGCAAAAACCCGATATCGCCAAACAACTGGCGGACAAACTGACCAAGCGCGACAAGGTCGACTTCATCACCGGCATCGTGTTCCAGAACATCATGCAGGCGGTCGAACAGCCGGTGTTCCAGGCGCAGACCTATCTCATCAGCGCCAACACCGGGCCCTCCGATCTGGCCGGGGAAAAATGCAATCCGCTGTTTTTCGCCGTCTCCTGGGTCAGCGACAGCTATTCCGAGGCGACCGGCAAGAACGTCAACGACAAGGGGTACAAGAATGTCTTTGTCATCGCGCCGAATTATCCCGGCGGCGTGGACGTGGTGAATGGCTTCAAGCGCTATTACAAGGGAGGCTATGCCGGCGAGGTGTTTACCAAGCTAGGCCAGCTTGACTACGCGGTAGAGTTATCGCAGCTGCGTGCCGCCAAGCCCGATGCCGTGTTCTTCTTCCTGCCCGGCGGCATGGGCGTGAACTTCATCAAGCAGTACCACCAGGCCGGACTCCACAAGGACTTCCCGTTGTTCGGCACCGGCTGGTCGTTCGACCAGGATACTCTGGCGGCGGTGGGCGAGCCGACGCTTGGCGCCTTGAACGCGGCCCATTGGAACCTCGATCTGGATAACCCGGCCAACAAGAAATTTGTCGCCGACTTCGAGAAAAAGTACAACCGCCTGCCCAACGAATACGCCTCCCAGGGCTACGACGCGGCGATGCTGATCGATGCTGCGGTGCGCGACGTGAAGGGCAAGGTCGAGGACAAGGCGGCCCTACGCAAGGCGCTGGAAGCAGCCAACTTCAAATCGGTGCGCGGCGCTTTCAAGTTCAATAAGAACCACTTCCCGATCCAGAACTACTACCTGCGCCAGGTGGTGAAGGACGAGAAGGGCCGCTACGTCAACAAGACCATTGCGACCATCTTCAATGACCATCCCGATGCCTACGTCGCCGCCTGCAAAATGTAACCCGGTTCAGGCGATGCGCGGATGAATGGGCTCCTGGTCGTAATTAAGGTCCACATGCGTCGTTGCGCGCCCTGTCTCCCATCGTGGAGGCAGCTCTACCTGCTACGTCTACCCAACATCGCCGTCGTCGAGGGGGCGCTGCGGCTCATCCTAGAATGGGCCAAACGGGGACCTCATGAGCCAACTGCTTATCAATGATTACCTCAAGCAGCTCGACCTCATAAAGAAAGTCAGCGGCAGCCGACGCGAAACTATCGTGCGCGAGGCGTTCAAGGACTTGCTCAAGAGCTGGGGCAAGCAGCACGGGCTGGTGTTCCTGGCCGAATATCCGCTCAAGACCGCCACCAAGGCCAACATCGCCGTCGATGGCGTGCTGATGCACGAGCTGCGCATGCCATTGGGCTACTGGGAAGCCAAGGACGAACGCGACGATCTGGACGAGGAGATCGACAAGAAGTTGCGCAAGGGCTACCCGCAGGACAACATCATCTTCAGCGACGACCGCATTGCCGTGCTGATCCAGCACAAGGAGGAGGTGCTGCGCGGCGACATGACCGACACCGCGAAGCTGGGGCAATTACTCAAGCTGTTTTTCGGCTTCGAGCGGCGCGAGATCGCCGACTTCCGGGCAGCGGTGCAGCAGTTCAAGCAAGATCTGCCAACCGTGCTGGAAGCCCTGCGCTCCATGATCGCCGCACAGGACAAAAGCAATGCTTCGTTCCGCGCTGCCTCGGCCAAATTCCTGGAGCACGCCAAGGAAGCCATCAACCCCGCGTTGACCGAGGCCGATGTACGCGAGATGCTGATCCAGCACATCCTGACCGAGGAAATCTTCAGCAAGGTGTTCGACAGCGAGTTCCATCACGAGAACAACGTGGCGCGCGAACTGTACGCGCTGGAAAATGAATTCTTCATTGGCGCGTTGAAAAAACAGACGCTCAAGGGCCTGGAAACCTACTACGCCGCCATCCGCGCCGCGGCCGCGCAGATCAGCAGCCACGGCGAGAAGCAGACCTTCCTTAAAGTCATCTACGAGAATTTCTACAAGGTCTACAACACCAAGGCCGCCGACCGGCTGGGCGTTGTCTACACGCCCAACGAAATCGTGCGCTTCATGATCGACGGCGCTGACTGGTTGTGCGAAAAGCACTTTGGCCGCAACCTGATCGACAAGGACGTGGAGATCCTGGACCCGGCCACCGGCACCGGCACCTTCATCTGCGAACTGCTGGAGCACTTTCGCGGCCAGCCCAAGAAACTGGAGCACAAGTACAAGAACGAGCTGCACGCGAATGAGGTCGCCATCCTGCCGTACTACGTGGCCAACCTGAACATCGAGGCCACTTACGCCGCCATCACCGGCGCGTACGAGGAGTTTCCCAACCTGTGCTTCGTGGACACGCTGGACAACGTGGGTTTGCACACGGCGCAACGCGGCACGGTACAGGACCTTTTCGGCAGTGTCAGCGAGGAAAACGTGATCCGCATCAAGCGCCAGAACAGCAAGCGCATCAGCGTGGTGATCGGCAATCCGCCTTACAACGCGAACCAGGCCAACGAGAACGACAACAACAAGAATCGCGAGTACCGGCACATCGACCTGCGGATCAGGCAGACCTACATCGCCCAGAGCACGGCGCAGAAGACCAAGCTTTATGACATGTATGCGCGGTTTTTTCGGTGGGCCAGCGACCGCTTGAGCGAGAACGGGGTGCTGGCCTTCGTCAGCAACCGCAGCTTCATCGAGAGCCGGACTTTCGATGGCTTTCGCAAGACGGTGGCGCAAGAGTTTTCAGATATCTACGTGGTGGACCTGGGCGGCGACGTGCGCGCGAACCCGAAGCTGAGTGGCACCAAACACAACGTTTTCGGCATCCAGACCGGCGTGGCGATCAGCTTCATGGTCAAGCGAATGACTGGCACCAAGGAAAAGAAGCCGGGCCGCGTGTTCTATGTGCGCAGGCCGGAGATGGAGACGGCGGAAGAGAAGCTTGATTTCCTGGCCAACCACCGAATGCACGATCTCGACTTCGACGAGGTTCAGCCGGACAAAACGGGCAATTGGGTGAACCTGGCCAACAACGATTTTCATACGCTGATTCCGTTGGCCAGTAAGGCAACCAAGGGAGCGAAGACGGCTGCGGGGGAGCGGGCGATTTTCAAAACGTTTTCGTTGGGAGTGGTGACCGCGCGAGACGAATGGGTCTACGGCCACGATGTAGATCACGTTGCGCAAAAAGTGCACGTGCTGATTGACGCCTATAACGCCGACTTGGCAAAGCTCAAAAGAGTTGAGGACCGCTCGAAAGTTGCGGCGATGCTGGATACGTCGATCAAGTGGAGTCGGGGAGTCAAGAACGATCTCAACAAAGGCGTGGCTTATCTGTTCGATCACTCCCGCGTGGTCGCGGCGAACTACCGGCCGTTTGTGAAGCGAAATTTGTACTTTGATAGTCGGCTTAACGAGATGCAAAACCTAACTCCGCATCTTTTTGGTGAGGCAGGGCAAGTCTCCAACCGCAGTATCGTGTTGACAGACGCGGGTTCCCAAAAGCCCTTCATGGTGCAGGCGTTGGATAGCGTCCTTGACTATCACTATGTTGGCGCCGCAGCAGCAGCCGTGGCTCTGCCGTTCAGTCGTCTCGACAGAGGTGAAGTCGGGGCCGACAACATCACCGACTGGGCGCTCAAACAGTTCACCGCGCACTACAAAAACGCCGAGCCCTCACCCCAGCCCTCTCCCGGAGGGAGAGGGGGTAAGGCCGGGGGCAAGGCCGCTCGCAAGATCACCAAGGAAGCGATCTTCCACTACTGCTACGCCGTGCTGCACGATCCGGTGTACCGCGAGAAGTACGCGCAGAACCTGAAGCGCGAGTTCCCGCGCATTCCGTTCTATGCCGAGTTCTGGCAATGGGCCGATTGGGGCGAGGCGCTGATGAAGCTGCATATTGGCTACGAACAGGTCGAACCCTTCGCGCTCGCGCGCACCGACACGCCCGACGCCAAGGCCCGTGCCGCCGGCCAGCCGCCCAAGGCGATGCTGCGGTCCGACCCCGCGGCCGGCACCATCACGCTCGACAGCGAAACCACGCTGCGCGGCGTGCCCCCGCAAGCCTGGGCTTACAAGCTGGGCAACCGCAGCGCGCTCGACTGGGTGCTGGATCAGTACAAGGAACGCAAGCCCAAAGACCCTACCATCCGCGAAAAGTTCGACACCTACCGCTTCGCCGACTACAAGGACAAGGTGATCGACCTGCTGGCGCGGGTGACAACAGTAAGCGTGGAGACCATGCGGATCGTGGGAGAGATGGCAAGGGCTGCGCGATCGTGAAGGCGCTTGAGCGTCTGGGATTCGTGCAACTACGGCAATTCAGGCCAGGCGGCCTGAACTCAACCGCAACTGCCTCCCGCAGCGCGCCGCCAGCGATTCGTCATGCGTGACCAGGATGAAGGCGGTGCCTTGCTCCCGGGCAAGCTCCAACATCAGGTCGAACACCACGTCGGCGGTACTTCTGTCGAGATTCCCGGTCGGCTCGTCCGCCATGACACAGGCGGGATGAGTGACCAGCGCGCGGGCAATCGCCACCCGCTGGCGCTCGCCGCCGGAAAGTTCCGCCGGACGATGGCGTAGCCGCTCGCCCAGGCCGACCGCCTCCAGCGTGCGCGCTGCCTGCTCGGCCCATTGCTCCGGCGGATCACGCCGGATCCGCAGCGGCATGCCGACGTTGTCGAGCGCGCTGAACTCGGGCAACAGGTGATGGAACTGGTAGACGAATCCCAGATGCCGGTTGCGCACACGCCCTTGCGCCGCGGCATTCAAGCGGGAAAACTCCTGGCCCATCAACTGCACCGTGCCACTGGTAGGCGCATCCAGTCCACCCAGCAGATGCAGCAACGTGCTCTTGCCCGACCCCGAGGCGCCCACGATCGCCACCGTTTCGCCTGCATTGACCTGAAGGTCGACGCCACGCAGCACTTCCACGTCGAGCCCGCCTTCGGTGAACCGCTTGGTGATGCCTTCGCACCGCAGGACCACGCTATTGATTTGATCACTCATAGCGCAGGGCCTCCGCGGGATTGACGCGGCTGGCTCGCCAGCTCGGGTAGATCGTGGCCAGGAACGACAGGACCAGCGAGATCAGCGCGACCGGCATGATGTCGTCGCGCTGCGGGTCGCTGGGCATCTTGCTGATCAGGTAGATATCGCGCGGCAGGAAGCTCGCGTTCAAGGCGCGCTCCAGCGCCGGCACGATGACGTCGATGTTCAAGGCGACGCCAAGACCCAGCAGCAATCCCGCCAGCGTGCCGATCACCCCCACGGCCGCGCCCTGCACCACAAAGATGCCCATGATGCTGGCGGGGCTCGCGCCGAGCGTGCGCAGGATCGCGATATCCGCGCGCTTGTCGGTCACGGTCATCACCAGCGTGCTCACCAGGTTGAACGCCGCGACCGCGACGATCAGCGTGAGGATGATGAACAACATGCGCTTTTCGAGCTGCACGGCGGCGAACCAGGTGCGGTTCTGCCGCGTCCAGTCGCGCACCAGGAATTCCCCCGACAGCGACCGCTGCAGCTGCGCACCCACTTCGCGCGCCTGGTGCAGGTCGCGCAGCTTCAGGCGCACGCCGGTCGGCCCTTCGAGGTTGAAGATGCGCGCGGCATCGTCCATGTGCAGCAACACCAGGCCGCTGTCGTATTCGAAGTGCCCGGAATCGAAGGTGCCCACCACCGTCATCTGCTTCAGGCGCGGCACCACGCCCGCCGGCGTCACCTGCCCGCCGGGCGCGATCATGGTCACCGGATCGCCCAGTCGCACACCGAGGTTGCGCGCCAGCTCGGCGCCCATGACCACGCCGAACTGCCCCGACACCAGTTTCACCAGTGTGTCCTGCGAGGTGGCGGCCAGGTCGGTCACCTGGGGCTCCAGCGCCGGATCGATGCCGCGAACGATGGTCCCGCGCATGTCGTCCCCGCGCGCCAGCAGCGATTGCGCCGCCACGAACGGCGCGGCGCCCACCACTTCCGGGTTGCGGCGCACCTCCGCCAGCGTGCGGTTCACGTCCGCCAACGGGCCGCCGCCTGGGCCGTAGACCTCGATATGCGACACCACGCTGAGCATCCGGTCGCGCACTTCCTTCTGAAAGCCGTTCATGACCGACAGCACGATGATCAGCGCCGCCACGCCCAGCGCAATACCCAGCATCGAAACGCCGGAGATGAACGATATGAACCCATTGCGCCTCGTGGCGCGGCCCGCGCGGGTGTAGCGCCAGCCCAGAACCAGTTCGTATGGAATTCTCATCAAGTCAATTTGTTCATGCTGGCGATTGTGTCATCCTCGACAATACCCGGATGTCAGACGGTGCCCACTTGTTGATTCCATTCGCCGCGGCGAGCGCCGAGGGCTGCATTCAGACACTGCGCACTCTGAACTTGCCCCATCTCGAGAAGTTGCTGGCCCGGCTGACACCGATCGCGACCGACAGCGGCGACGAAAATACACTGGCGATGCCACACGAAAGGGTGTTGGCCGGCCAATGCGGATTGTCGGCCCCCGACGGACGGATTGCCTGGGCGGCCTGGCAGGTGGAGCAATCCGGCCGTGACAGCGGCGGCGCGGCCTGGGCCTGGATCACGCCATGCCATTGGGTCGTTGGAACCGGCCACGTCGCCATGAGCCATCCTGACGACCTGCGGCTCGAAGAGTCCGAATCCCGGACGCTGCTCGCAACCGTCCTGCCCTTTTTCGAGCAGGACGGTATCACCCTTGAATACAGCGCACCCACGCTCTGGCTGGCGCGCGGCGAGGTGTTCGGCGAGATGGCGACGGCTGCGCTGGATCGGGTCATCGGGCGCGCCATCGACGACTGGATGCCGCGCGCGCCGCAGGCCGGCACAGTGCGGCGCCTGCAGCAGGAAACGCAGATGCTGCTGTACACGCACGAGATCACCGACGACCGTGTACGCGCCGGCCTGCCCCCGGTGAATTCCTTCTGGGTGAGCGGAACCGGGGCCCTGCCTGCCTCGCGCGCCAGTGGGCTGCCGCCCGGATTGCAGATCACTCAGTCGTTGCGGGAGCCCGCGCTGCGCGGCGACTGGCCTGGCTGGGCCAGCGCCTGGCAGGCGCTGGATGCGGGCGAATGCGCCCGCCTGCGCAAATCGCTCGATGACGGACGCCCGATCACGCTAAGCCTGTGCGGCGAGCGCAATGCGCAAACCTGGTCGAACCAGGGGCGCGGCGACTGGTGGCGCCGTGTGGGCGGCATGTTCGGCCGCAAGAATGCAGCCACGCTGTTGGGCACGCTATGAAAATCAGCATCCGCGACATCCCGCCGCGCGCCGCCTGGACACTGGAGCAAGGCGGCATTCACCCATTGCTGGCGCGCCTTTATGCCGCGCGCGGCGTCCTGGCGATGGACGAACTCGACGACGCATTGGCGCGCCTGTTGCCCCCCGACGGCATGAAAGGCCTCGGCGAGGCGGCGGTGCTGCTGGCGGACAGCATTGCCGCCGGGCAGAAGCTGTGTATCGTTGCCGATTACGATTGCGACGGCGCTACCGCCTGCGCAGTCGCAATTCGCGGCTTGCGCCTGCTCGGGGCGCAACACGTCGACTATCTGGTGCCCGACCGAGTGGTGGACGGCTACGGGCTGACGCCACCGATCTCGCAACGCGTGAAGGAACGCGGGGCTGACGTCCTGATCACGGTCGACAACGGCATCGCCAGCGTGGCGGGTGTGGCCACGGCCAACGCGCTGGGCCTGAAGGTGCTGGTGACCGATCACCACCTCCCCGGAGCGCAGTTGCCCGATGCCGCCGTGATCGTCAACCCCAACCAACCGGGCTGCGGCTTCGCCAGCAAGTCCATCGCGGGTGTCGGAGTGATGTTCTACGTGCTGCTCGGGTTGCGCTCCGAGCTGCGCCGGCGCGGCGTGTTCGACCCGCAGAGCCAACCGAAACTGGATGCCCTGCTGCCACTGGTCGCCCTGGGAACGGTGGCCGATGTGGTGAAGCTCGATGCCAACAACCGACGCCTGGTGGCGCAGGGCCTGAAGCGCATCCGCGCCGGCACCCTGCCCTGCGGCCTGGCCAGCCTGTTCACGGCTGCCGCCCGCAACCCGCGCGCGGCGACGACGTTCGACTTGGGCTTTGCGCTGGGCCCGCGCATCAACGCCGCCGGCCGACTGGCCGACATGACGCTTGGGATCGAATGCCTGCTGACCGACGACACGCTGCGAGCCGACGAACTGGCACGCGCACTCGACGCCATCAACCGGGAGCGCCGCGACATCGAAGGCGGCATGCGCGAACAGGCCATGCAAATCGTCGAATCGCTGTTTGAGGAGAGCGCAGTGCCGCCGGCGGCGATTTGCGTATTCGACCCCGACTTTCACGAAGGCGTGGTCGGTATCGTGGCCTCTCGCATCAAGGACCAGCAGCACCGGCCCACGTTCGTGTTCGCAGCCAGCCGCGCGCCAGGCAAGGAGCATGAACTCAAAGGCTCCGGCCGGTCGATTCCAGGCTTTCACCTGCGCGACGCTCTCGACCTTGTAGCCAAGCGGCATCCCGAAGTCCTGTTGCGTTTTGGCGGACATGCCATGGCAGCCGGCTGCACGATATCGGACGAGCACCTCGATCTTTTCGAGCAGGCGCTGTGCCAGGTGGCGCAGGAATGGCTGGACGCGACGACGCTGATGCGCAGCCTCGACACCGACGGGCCCCTGGCGCCCGAGTACCGCCGGCCCGATCTGGTGGACACGCTGCACCATGAGGTATGGGGCCAGGGTTTTGCGCCGCCGGTCTTCAGCGAAGAAGTCGAGATCATTTCGCAACGCCTGGTCGGCGAGAAGCACCTGCAGCTGAAACTGCGGCATCACGGACAAGCGGTAGACGGAATCTGGTTCGGCCACACCGAGCCGCTACCCGCCCGAGTGAAGCTGGCATTCAGGCTGGATGCCGATGAATGGCAGGGTGTGCGCCGGGTTCGCTTCCTGGTGGAGGGCGCCGAGTATTAGCGTGTGACCAGGCCGGGTTTTTCGTCCGATTCAAGAACGCAGGTCCACTGAGGCAGTAGCGCGTCGGTCGGAAGCGTCCAGGGAGCGCAAGGCCGGGTTGGCCCAGGACAGGCTGAGGGAGGCAACGGCATTGTTCATGGCGCACTCCTTTTCGTTCGGTGTGGATTCATCCTATGGCAGCCGCCGCGGCCTATCAGTCGGCGCCCAAACCGGCAAGCTGTCGGACGCCTGCGCGATGCGATCGTAGTGAAATCGGCGAGACAGTGCAGGACAAAAAAGCGGCGCCGGGCCGCCCGCGGTGCGATGCTGCGGACTCAGCGCATCCGGAAGCTCACCAGGCGTGCGCTGCTCATCGATATAGAACCGGCGGCGCTCAGATGGGCGGTGTTTTCCGTGGCGGCCACCAGGGCCCTGGGGTCGTGGCGGGCGGCCAGCCGCGCGGCGCAGTGGCTGGGCGCCGTCCGGGGAATGAAGCGAAGGCAGTCCTGCAGGGCAACCCGCTCCATCTGCACCGTCTGATGGCGCACCTGGGCCTGGCGCACCTGGTGATTGCAAAGCATCCACAAGGCCACCACCTGCCCCAGCGCCAGGGTTGCAATCAGCGCCCAGAACATTTTTTCGCGCGGGGATGCGCCGTTCTTGGCAGGCGTTGCGGGCAGCATGAAGGCTCCTTTTGAAGTTAGGCCCATGCTAGGAAGCGCCCGGCTCACGGCAAAGCCGAGTTCGCCTCGAGCCGCTGTAGGACAAAATCGCGGCATGCACCTCGCGCACCAAGTAACAGTGGCGCAGCCTTCGCAGGCGCGCTGTGATCGTCCCGGGCCGCAGCCGCTCAGGCGTGCGAAGGCCCGTTGCGAAGCTGCTGTTTGCTCACGTGGCGGCGCCAGTCCCCGCTCGGCGTTCGGTCTTCCTTATCTTCCGCACCTTGCGCAGCACCAGCACCTGGTAAGCCGGGCCGAGCAGCCGGCTGAAAAAATCCATCATGCGCGCGTCGGGCCCGACCAGCACCCGGCGCGCGTTGCGCTCGACGCCGGCGATAATCTGGCGCGCCGCGGATTCGGCCGTGGTGACCTGGATCATCCGATGGGCACGATCCCGGTGGGCTTGAGCCTCCATGCCACTGACGCGGGAAATGTCGGGGTCCACCCGTGAGGCCAGTGCGATATTGGTGGCCACGCCGCCGGGATGCACGCACGTCGCGCTGACCGGCGCGCCTTCCAGCTCGAGTTCCATACGCAGCGCTTCGGTGTAGCCGCGCACCGCAAACTTGCTGGCGTTGTACGCCGACTGCGTAGGCATGGCCAGGATGCCGAACACGCTTGAGATGTTCACCACGTGGCCTTCACCGCTGGCGCGCAGGTGCGGCAAGAATGCCTGTGTGCCATGCACCACGCTCCAGAAGTTGGTGTCCATCACCCACTCGAAATCCGGGAGCGACGTGGTTTCCGCGAATGAGGTGAGTGAGACGCCGGCATTGTTGAACAGAAGATTGAGCTTGCCGTGTGCGGCGCGACACTGCGTCGCCCAATCGAATACGGCGTCACGGTCCGCCACGTCCACCACGCGTTGCCGGAGTCGTAGAGCCGGATGTCCATCGCGCTCTGACAATCATCATCAGGCCTTCGGCAACGTCACCCCCGTCTGCCCCTGGTACTTCCCGCCGCGGTCCTTGTAGCTGGTTTCGCAGACCTCATCGCTCTCGAAGAACAGCACCTGCGCGCAGCCTTCGCCCGCGTAGATCTTGGCCGGCAGCGGCGTGGTGTTGGAAAACTCCAGCGTCACGTAGCCTTCCCATTCGGGTTCCAACGGCGTTACGTTGACGATAATGCCGCAGCGGGCATAAGTCGAATTGTGGACGACCATGTCGTTCGCGACGAAGTTGTGCAGGCTTGGCACGGTCAAATCGAAGACCTCCTCTTCCCCCGAGGCAACGATGGACTCAACGACATCCCACACCGGACCGTCCTCCACCAGCGGCCTCAAGTCGTCATCGTCAGTGAGATGAGCTACCTGGGCCGCCGTGGCGTACGCCAAAGATTGACTTGGCTGCGTGCGAGGCACTCCCAGGCTGGCCAAGCTCACCCCGTGGCGGGCAGCCGCCACGTTCAGCATTGGCCAGCAGGCGGCCGGCAAGGTGTCGAAGTTGCTGCGAACGCGTCCGACAACATGCCCCAGAGCCGGAAGAACATCGGTCTGCAGCCGCACTTGCTTGATCGAGCCGGCACAGAAACCGATCTCCTCGGCAAAGCGGCGAATTTGCGAGCGATCCGTGATTTGAATGCGATACGCCGTAGTGTCCATGTGCGTCTGCTTGTCGCGAATCTGGGAGAACACGCCGAACCGCAGCAACAGGTGATGGACGTCCTCAATCAGCCTGCGCGACATTGAGTAATACTCGAGAAAGAATGCTGCGCCCGACCGGTACAACCCGCCATCGCCGGAGAACAATGCCTGGAGGAACAGGCGGGTCGACTCTCTCCCTGCCATGAAGATCGCCTGCGGCACGAACTTGCCTTTCGCCTTCACGTTCAGACCATAGTTCTCCAGCCAGCTCGTGAAGCGGTTGCGCTCAGGGCGACCACCACGGCCATGCTTGTTGACGAGCCGGTAGCCGAAGTGACCGTTGAATGAGACCTCACCCATTCCGCTGGCGCGGACGCACTGTTTCGCCAGCTCTGCGAGGACAGGATCGCCTGTCGTGAACGTAGGGCTGTGTCCGGGCGTATGGCATTGGCCTTCGGCGATCATCAAGCCCAAAAGCGTCGCTTCCCAATCGGGTATCGGCGTCTTTCCGAACACCGGGATCTCGCGTGCAACAGCGATTCTGTCGCCGGCCTTCAGATCCTCCAGCGCGGTCCATGCATGCAATTGACGGAATGGGTGGTTCGCCGTCGCGCGAATCTGCAGACCTGCCTTGGTCTTGAGAGTGAACACCGGCTTGCGGCCTTGCGGATGGAAGGCGGAGATCCGCGCCGGTTGAAGCTTCCAGTTGTGCATGCCAATCGTGCGTTTCCCCCAGGAAAATTCCGTGATCGGCAGGTAGGCGCCGGTCTCCGCGTCCACAACGCGCGTGTCTCCCGTCACGCACTTCCCCAGGCAGATGGTCAGCACGTTGCGCGGGATGCGGAAGTACTCCAGCGTGCGCGCCAGCGCGAAGCTGTTGGGCGGGATGATGCAACAGTCGCTATGAAAGTCGACGAAGCTCTTCTCGTCGAAGTTCTTCGGATCCACCACCGTGCTGTGGATGTTGGTGAAGACCTTGAATTCCGGCGCGCAGCGGATGTCGTACCCGTAGCTGCTGGTGCCGTAGCTGATGATCTTGTGGCCGTCCCGCTCGCGGACCTGGCGCGGCTCGAAGGGCTCGATCATCCCGTGCTGCTCGGACATGCGCCGGATCCATTTGTCGCTCTTGATGCTCATTGCGCGTTCTCCAATCTGCGTATTCTAGAGTTGGGCGATGCGGGCCCTGCGGCGACGGCCCGGCGATCGAGCGCATGGCGAGGGTTTACGACATGCGATTACCCAGCGGAGGCGTCTCAAAATCGATGTCCGGCCATCAGCCACCACCTGGAACCGTGACATGCCCCGAGTGAACTTCATCGCGTACGACGGCAGCGCCCATCCGGTGGACGTGCCAGTGGGCACGACCCTGATGCGCGCCGCCACTGACAACGGCGTGCCCGGCATCGATGGCGACTGCGGCGGCCAATGCGCCTGCGCAACGTGTCACGTGTACATCGAGGCGCCCTGGTCTGCGTTGGCGGGTGAGCGCACCTCCAACGAAAACGAGATGCTGAACTTCAGCGCCTGCCTGCAGGAAGGCAGTTCGCGCCTGGGGTGTCAGATCACGATGACCGAGGGGCTCGACGGCATCGTGGTGAAACTGCCCGAAGGCCAGCACTGAAAGCACGACCATGAACACCGCCCTTGCCGCCGCTCAAGCCCAGGCTGCCAGCATGCCGCTGGACCAGATCGACCCGGCTTCGTTGCAGTACTTCGTCGACGGGGTCGAACTGCCCTACTTCGCGCGACTGCGTCGTGACGACCCGGTGCACCACGCGGTCAGCCCCTGGGCGGGGCCGTACTGGTCGATCACGCGCTACCAGGACATCATGCACGTCGACACCCACCCGGCGCTGTTCTCCTCGGAATGGACGCACGGCGGCATTACCCTGTTCGACCCACCACCCGAAGAGCAGTTGCCGATGTTCATCGCGATGGACCCGCCCAAGCACGACGAGCAACGCAAGGCCGTGCAGCCCATCGTCGCACCCGCCAACCTGGCCACGATGGAGGCGCTGATCCGGGAGCGCACGACAAAGGTGCTGGACACCCTGCCGCGCAACGAAACTTTCGACTGGGTCGACAAGGTGTCGATCGAACTGACCACGATGATGCTGGCCACGCTGTTCGATTTCCCGATCGAGGACCGGCGGCTGCTCACATGGTGGTCGGATGTGTCGACGATGAACAAGCGCATCAATCCCGACGCACTCGACCCGGCTGAACGCATGGCCGAGCTCGGCAAGATGCTCGCCTACTTCACCCGGTTGTGGAACGAGCGCGTCAACGTCCCGCCCCAAAACGACCTGGTGTCGATGCTGGCGCACGGCGCGGCAACGCGAAACATGACGCCGGTGGAGCTCATGGGGAACCTGGTGCTGCTGATCGTCGGCGGCAACGATACGACGCGCAACAGCATGACCGGGGGCCTGCTGGCGCTGCACGAGAATCCCGAGCAATGGGCCAAGCTGCGCGCCAACCCGAAGCTGATCGACAGCCTGGTACCAGAGATCATCCGGTGGCAGACGCCACTGGCCTACATGCGCCGCACGGCGGTGGCCGACAGCGAGGTCGGCGGCAAGTTGATCCGCAAAGGTGACAAGGTGGCCATGTGGTACTTGTCAGGCAATCGCGACGAGACCGCGATCGAGCGGGCCGACGAATTCATCATCGACCGAGCCCGCCCGCGCCAGCACCTCTCGTTCGGCTTCGGCATCCACCGCTGCGTCGGCAACCGCCTGGCCGAGATGCAACTGAAGATCCTCTGGGAAGAGATCCTGAAGCGCTTCCCGGTGATCGAAGTTGTCGGAGAGCCGACGCGGGTCAAGTCGACTTTCGTGCGCGGCTTCTCTCAACTGCCGGTGCGCATCCCTGCCTGAGTCCGGTTTGTCGAAGTGGTTGCGTCGCGTCACGCCCCGGCGATCACCGCCCGCCCGATCACCCGGTCGTCGCCCAGCACGATCAATGAAAAAAGCAGTTCGTCCAAGCTGTTCGCCTGCGAGGTCTTGCGCGCCAGCAGCGGCGTCGCCTTCGGATCAATGACCAGAAAATCGGCTTCGCAACCCGGCTGCAGATTGCCGACGACGCCTGCGAGGCCGAGCGCCTGTGCCGCGCCGGCCGTGTGCTGCCACCACAAGTGCTGGGGCGAGAGCGACACGCCCGGCTTGGTTTGCCCCTCTCGGCCGACGTAATACGCGGCCATCATGGTGTGGAACGGGCTGAAGCTGGTGCCGCCGCCGACGTCGCTGGCCAACCCGTATTTGAAGCCGATCCGGTCGGCTCCTTCGAAATCGAAGAAGCCGCTGCCCAGGAACAGGTTGCTGGTCGGGCTGACGGCCGCCGCCGCCCCAGTGCTGCGCATCAAGGCGCGGTCCACATCATCGAAGTGGATGCAGTGAGCATAGATCGCCCGTTCGCGCATCAGCCCGAATTGTTCATACACGGCCAGATAGCTGCGCGCATCGGGAAAAAGCTCGCGCGCCCAGGCGACCTCGGCCAGATTCTCGGCCACGTGCGACTGAATCCACACTTCAGGATATTTGGCGGCCAGTTCTCCGGCGCCGCGCAACTGCGCATCGCTGCAGCTGGGTGCAAAGCGCGGCGTGATCGCGTAGCCGAGCCGTCCGTTGTTGTGCCATCGCCCAATCAGGTTCTCGGTGTCGATCAGCGACTGCTCGGTTTCGTCGCGCACGCCGTCCGGCGAGTGGCGGTCCTGCAGCACCTTGCCGGCGATCAGACGCAGCCCCCGCCGCTGGGCCTCGGCCATCAGCGCGTCGACCGACGACGGATGGGAGCTGGCGAAGGCCAGCGGCGTGGTGACGCCATGACGCAGCAGTTCATCGAGAAAGAACGTGGCCTGCTCCTGCGCATGCTTGTCATCGGCAAACCGGGATTCGTGCGGGAAGGTGTAATTCTCCAGCCAGGGCAACAGCCCTGCTGCCGGTGAACCGATCACGTCGGTCTGCGGAAAGTGAATAAGCAGGTCGATGAAGCCGGGCGCGATGATGCTGCCGGCCAGGTGTTCGACGGCGACACCGGGGTAGTCCGGCGCCAGTGCCGCGTAGTCGCCCACGGCTCGCACGATCTGGCGTCCGCCGGCGTCCGGCCCAACCACCAGCAGGCCATCCTTGTCGTAGACAGCCGACTGGTCGTCGGCAAAGCGCAGAACGGCGGCTCGATAGGCTTTCATGGGGGCGTGTGATGCCAGCTTGATCCGGCATCATCCAAACTGCTATTTTGCGACTTTCCCCTGCACGCCATCAACCAGCCAGTTCATGCCCAGGATCTGGTCATCGGTCAGGGCCTGCCCCTTCTGAACGACGACCTTTCCCTCGTTGTCGCTGATCGGGCCCGCAAAGGGGTGCAGCTTGCCTCTTGCGATGTCCCCCTGCCGCGCCAGCACCTCCTGCTGCACGGTCTTGGGCACCTTGGGTCCGAAGTCGCCGGCACGGACCATGGCCTGCTGGATGCCGCCCCAGAAGTTGCCGCTCTTCCAGCGCCCTTCAAGTACCGCCTGGACCCGGCTGCGGTAGTAGTCGCCCCAATGATGAGTGACAGCGACGATCTGCGCATCCGGCGCGGTCTTGCGCATGTCGGAGTGGTACGCCACCGCCATCTTGCCGCGTTCCTGGGCGGCCGCCATCACCGCATTGGAAGCGGTGTGGAAAGCGATCACATCCACATCCTGGTTGAACAGGGTGATGGCCGCATCCCGCTCCCGCGGCGGGTCGAACCAGGCGTTCAGCCACACCACCTTCACCTGCGCCTTCGGATCCACCGAGCGCATGCCGAGCGTGAACGCATTGATCCCCTGCAGCACTTCGGGTATGGGGAAGCCAGCGACATAGCCGGCCACATGCGTCTTCGTCATTCGCCCCGCTGCGATCCCCGCCAGATAGCGGCCCTCGTAATAGCGGGCGTTGGCGGTCGCCACATTGGGGGCGAGCTTGTAGCCGGTGATCGACTCGAACTTGACGTTCGGGAATTCCTTGGCCACCTTCAGCGTCGGTTCCATGTAGCCGAAGCTCGGGGTGAAGATGAGTTGGTTGCCTTGCCGC
>JBKJHN010000102.1:0-13383 GCA_046599015.1 Ramlibacter sp. | reverse complement strand
AGCTGGGCGACGTCGCGTTCTGGAAGATTGCGATGCGGCCGGGCCGGCCGATGGCGGTCGGCCGGATCGGATCGTCCATCCTGTTCGGGCTGCCGGGGAATCCTGTGGCGGTGATGGTGACCTTTCTCGCGTTCGTGCGCCCCGCATTGCAGCGCATGATGGGCAGCCATGAACCGCAGCCGCCACTGCTCAGGGCGCGCAGCGCCGAGGCGATCCGCAAGAAGGCCGGTCGCACGGAGTACCAGCGTGGCATCGTTTACAGCGCAGCGGACGGCGCGCTGGAGGTTTGCATCACCGGCAATCAGGGCTCGGGTGTGCTCAGCTCCATGGTGCGGGCCAATGGCCTGATCGTGCTGCATCACGCCCAGGGCAATGTGGCCGCCGGGGACACTGTCGATGTGATGATGTTCGACGGCGCGGTCTAGACAGCACTGCTACTTGGCGATCAGTTCGTCGTGATGCGGCACGGCCTTGCGCGTCTCGGCCGTGTTCGCACCGGGAACCTTGCTACGCGCGAACAGCATGTACATGGTCGGCACGACAAAGATGGTCAACATCGTGCCCAGCGACATGCCGCCCACGATCACCCAGCCGATCTGCACCCGGCTCTCCGCGCCGGCGCCCGTCGCCATCGCCAGCGGCAAGGCCCCGAGTACCATCGCGCCGGTCGTCATCAGGATCGGGCGCAGGCGCTGCGACGCGGCCTTCACGATGGCATCGATGGGCTCCAGCCCCTGCTCACGCAATTTGTTGGTGAACTCCACGATCAGGATGCCGTGCTTGGTGATGAGGCCCACCAGCGTGATCAGCCCGATTTGCGAATACACATTGAGTGACCCGCCCGACCATTTGAGCGCCAGCAGCGCGCCGATCATCGACAACGGTACCGACAGCATGATGACCAGCGGGTCGACGAAGCTTTCGAACTGGGCGGCCAGCACCAGGAAGATGAACAGCAGGGCCAGCACGAACACGATGACCAGCGCGCCTTGCGAACTCCTGAACTCGCGCGAGGTGCCATTGAGTTCCGTCGTGTAGCCCGGCTTCAGAACCTTGGCGGCGGTCTGGTCCATGAAGGTGAGCGCCTGTCCCAGTGAATAGTCCGGCGCCAGATTCCCGGTGATCGACACCGACCGGCGCTGGCCGAAGTGATTGAGTTCGCGCGGGCTGACGCTTTCGCGGACCTTGACCAGCGCCGACAGCGGGATCATGGTGTCGGCGCGGCCGCGGACGTTGATGCTGTCGATGTCCTCGGGCGTGGTGCGGCCGCGCGGCGCGGTCTGCACGATCACGTCGTACTGCTCGGCGTCCCGCTTGTAACGGGTGACATTGCGCCCGCCCAGCATCGTCTCCAGGGCCTTGGCAACAACCTCCACGCTCACACCCATGTCGGCGGCCTTGGCGCGGTCCACTTCGATTCGCAAATCGGGCTTGTTCAGGCGCAGGTCGATGTCCGCCGACACGATGCCCGGGTTCTTCGCGATCTCGTCGAGCATCTGCCGGGCCACCCGGCTCAAGTTCTCGTAGGTGTCCGATGTTTGTATGACGAAGTTCAGCGGCCGCTCACGGAAGCCCTGACCCAGCGAGGGCGGCGTCACGATGAAAGCGTTGATACCGGGCAGCGAGTTGGTCTTGGGGCCCAATTCGCGCGCGATCTCCAGGGTGCTGCGCTGACGCTTCTCCCAATCGACCGCCCGGTACACGACGCTGGCCTGCGACACGGTCGGATTGCCGACGTTGGCGAAGATGCGGTCGAATTCCGGGTACGCCTGGCCGATGCGCTCCAGGGCTTGCGCATACCGGTCGGTGTATTCCAGGGTGGAGCCGTCTGGTGCATTGACCGTCGCCAGGATGGTGCCGCGGTCCTCGAGCGGCGACAGTTCCTGCCGCATGGTCGGCCACACCAGCACGATCCCCAGCGCGCTCAACGCCATCACGCCGATCACCAGCCAACGGGCCTGCAGCACCGCACCGGCGACCCGGCCTGCGCCGGGCTGCCAGCGCCTAAGCAGCACCCAGCGCAATGTGCGGCCATACCGGTCGGCAAGCGCCGTGAGCCAACGCTCCATGCCGCGGTCAAAAAGGTTGGGCTTGGGGTTATGCCGCAGGAGCTTGGAACACATCATGGGCGTGAGCGTCAGCGCAACGAACCCCGACACCACCACAGCCCCGGCCAGCGCCAGCGCGAATTCGATGAACAGCCGGCCGGTGCGCCCCGGTGTGAACGCCAGCGGCGCGTACACCGCCACCAAGGTGAGCGTCATGGTGATCACGGCAAAACCGATCTCGCGCGCACCCCTGATCGCGGCCGAGAACGGGTCCAGCCCCTCCTCGATATGACGATAGATGTTTTCCAGCATCACGATCGCGTCATCCACAACGAGGCCGATGGCCAGCACCAGCGCCAGCAGAGTCAAGGTGTTGATGGTGAAACCTGCCAGCGCCATCATCGCGAAGGCGCCGATCAGGCTCACCGGAATGGTGACGAGGGGAATGATGGAGGCCCGCACCGTGCGCAGGAAGACGAAGATCACCAGCGCCACCAACAAGATGGCTTCGGTGATGGTGCGATAGACGTTCTTGACGGAACGGTCGATGAACAGCGAATTGTCGTTGGCGATGTCGATGGACACGCCGGGCGGCAGGTCCGCCTGCAGGCGCGGGATCATCTCGCGCACGCCCTGCGAAAGCGTCAGCGGGTTGGCAGTGGCCTGGCGGATCACGCCGGCCGAGATCGCCAGCTTGCCGTTCAGCCGGACCCGGCTGCGTTCGTCGGCCGCAGCCTCCTCCACCCTCGCCACATCGCGCACCTTGACCGGGAAGCCGTTGACGTTCTTGACGACAATCTCGCCGAACTGAGCCGGACGCACCAGATCGGTCTGCGAAGTAACGCTGAACTCGCGTTGTTGCGACTCGATGCGCCCTGCCGGCAGTTCCAGGTTGCTGCGTCGG
This sequence comes from Ramlibacter sp., assembly GCA_046599015.1. Taxonomy (GTDB): domain Bacteria; phylum Pseudomonadota; class Gammaproteobacteria; order Burkholderiales; family Burkholderiaceae_C; genus Ramlibacter. The sequence goes on along the minus strand of JBKJHN010000102.1, from coordinate 10,431 downwards.
ATGGCATCTTCCACATCCTGTGTGGTGAGGCGGTAGCCGGCCAGCTTGTCCGGATCCAGCCAGACCCGCATCGCGTACTTGCGTTCCCCGAAGATGCGCACGTCCGCAACCCCGGTGACCGTCTGCAGGCGAGACTTCACGATTCGGTTCACCAGATCGTTGATCTGCAGCGGGCTGTGCGTATCGCTGCTGAAGGCCAGCCAGATCACGGGGAAGGCGTCGGCCTCGACCTTGGCGATCACCGGCTCGTCGATGGCCTGGGGCAGCCGGTTGCGCACGCGCGAAGTCCGGTCGCGCACCTCGGCGGCGGCGGCGTCGGCATCCTTTTCGAGCCGGAACTTGACCGAAATCTGGCTTTGCTCGGCGCGGCTGATCGAGGTGATCACGTCCACCGCGTCGATCCCCGCAATGGAATCTTCCAACGGCTTGGTGACCTGCGTTTCGATCACCTCAGCCGAGGCGCCCGGGTATCTGACGCTGACGGTGACTACGGGCTCGTCGATCTTCGGATATTCGCGAACCGACAGGCGATTGAAACTGACCAGCCCGATCAGCACCACCAGCAGCGACAGCACCGTGGCGAAGACCGGTCGGCGAATCGCTATTTCAGGAAGTTGCACAGACGCTCTCTCCTGGAGACTTCAGGCCCGAGATGCGGGCCGTCCCGGTCGTTGCAGGCGGTTGTCGGTCGCGCTCAACCCGCAGGGATTCGGGCCACTGGCCACTGCTGCTGGGACTGGTGTGGAAATTGCCGGCCGGGCACTGGCCGACGCTGCGGCTGCCGGCTCCGGCTGCCGTCCAGGCGCTGCCGTGCGGTTGAGCTCGACGATGCGCACCGGCATACCATCCTTCTGGACCCGTTGCTGGCCGGCCGTGACGACCACGTCCCCGGGCTGCAGGCCCTCCGTGATTTCGACCCGGCCGGGCTGGCGGATGCCCACCTTGACTTCGACTCGCTGAGCGATCTTGGTGTCCTGGTCAGGTCCGTCCACCAGGCGGATCACGAACTGCCGCGTGCCCTGAGGCACGATCGCCTCCTCCGGGATCACACGCGCATTGTCGCGTTCGCCGAATACCGCCGTGATGCGGGCGAACATGCCGGGCCGCAGTTCAAGCCGCCGATTGTCGATGCAGCCGCGCAGGCCGATGGAGCGGCCGTTGGCGTCGACCAGCGGGTCGATGGCCTGGATCACGGCCGGGTACTTGCGCCCCGGCATTGCATCGAGTTCCACCAGGGCGGTCTGCCCACGCTGGGCCTTGGTCTGGAATCGCTCGGGCAGCCGGAAGTCGACCAGGATCGCGTCGATGTCCTCGATGTTCACGATCTCCGCGCCGTCCTTCAGGTAATCGCCCACGTTGACGCTACGGATGCCGGCAATCCCGTCGAAGGGCGCCAGGATCCGAAGCCGGTCGGCCGTTGCGCGGGCCAATGCCAGCTTGGCCTGGGCCACCTGCAAGTTGGCCCCACTTTCGTCGACGGAGCGTTTGCTGATGAAGTTTTGCGCCACCAGTTCCTGATTGCGCGTGTGATTGGCCCGGGCAATCGACAGCTCAGCCTCGGCCTGCTGCATCTGGGCAACCGGCAATTGATCATCCAACTGCACCAGCAACTGGCCGCGCCGCACCTTCTCGCCGTCGCGGAAGTTCAGGCGGGTGACACGTCCACTCACTTCCGGCTTGAGCATCACGCTCTGGCGCGACTTCAAGCTGCCGACCGCCTGGGCGTCATCGGTGAAGCGCACTGTTTCAACCCGGGCCACTTCCACTGAAGGAGGCCGCCCGGCCCCGGCGGGGGCGCCACCGGACTGTGTCGTTCCCGCGGCGGACGCGGACGGATCCGCGGCTGCCGGCTTGCCTGGCTTGTGCTGAAACCACCAGGCGCCGGCCGAGGCAACTGCGATGCCGGCAACGGCCACCACGGTATATATTGCTTTCGATGCCATCAAGGATCAGCGCCGGCCCCATAAGGCGGACAATGGATATCGTTGTAAACCAACTTGCCAATGTAGCAGGAGCACGTGAAGCGGGCATCCGCGCCGGCCCTATGTGCCCCGCTCGAAGCGGGCCTGCACATTTACCCGCCCTTTACATTGGCGCCGACAGGCGTCCCAGCGCGACTTCGACGCCCCGGTTGGCCAACTCGTCAGCGCGCTCATTGCCTGGGTCGCCATCGTGGCCGCGCACCCAGCGCCATTGAATCGCATGCCCGCTGCGATTCACCAGTTCGTCCAGGGCCTGCCAGAGCTCCACATTCTTGACAGGTTGCTTGGTCGACGTGCGCCAGCCCTTGGCCTTCCAGCCCGCCAGCCATTCGGTCATGCCCTTGAGCACGTACTGGCTGTCGACATGCAAGGTCACGGCGCAAGGCCGTTTGAGCGCCTGCAGCGCCTGGATGACCGCCATGAGTTCCATGCGATTGTTCGTAGTGAGCCGTTCACCGCCGAACAATTCCTTCCGGGTGGCCCCGGAAATCAGCAACACGCCCCAGCCGCCCGGGCCTGGATTGCCCTTGCAGGCGCCGTCGGTGTAGATGTCGACTGAATTCACAAATGCTCTTCGAGGTAGGTCGGCCGGCGTCGGTTGGGCATCGCCACCGGTGTGGTAGCCAACGCCGGCTTGGCCTTCCAGGCCGGCCCGATCAGTTTGATACCGCGCACGCGCTTGACCGCCACCAGAAAATACACAGCACCGAAGATGGGCCACCAGCGCTCGCCCGCGCTGTCGAGCCAGTCGTAACGCTCCAGCCATTTCTCGCTGGTCAGCGCCGGCCGGTAACAGCCGAAGTTGCCGGACTCCACCTCGAAGCTCAGCAATCGAAGCCAGTCGCGCAGACGCCAGTAGCCGATGAAATCGCCCGCATCGGGAAGAAACAGCTCGCCAAACCCAAGGCGCCGGTACAGATGCGCACGACGCTGGCGCAGGCCCCACAAACTGGCAGGGTTCAGGCAACAGATCACCACCTTGCCCTCGGGGACCAGCACCCGCTCGACCTCACGCAGGGTGGCGTGGGGGTCGGTGTTGAGCTCCAGCGAATGAGGCAGCACGACCAGGTCGAGGCTGTTCTCCTCGAAGGGCAGCGCGGCGAAGTCGCAAACCAGTGCGGGTTTGGCCTGCGCGAAGTCGTCAGGGGCCGGCTCACGCACGGCGAGCCACTTGTGCGGCATGCGGTTTGTTTGCAGGGCATCGAGTTCGGGCAGCCCCAGCTGGAGCGCGTGGTAGCCGAAGATGTCGCTCACGGCGCGATCGAACTCGGCCCGCTCCCAGGCCAGCAGGTAACGGCCGGGCGGGGTCTCGAACCACTGCCGCATTCCTATAATCTGGTCGCTCATGAAGTCAAACCCGCTGTCGGCCTCCCCAGCCAAAAACCCATGGTTAATTCACAACGGGCCCAGCGCCCGGGTAGAGCCCGAGTATGCGCGAGGCGTTCTGGCCTGCATGCCACGTACCAGCCTGCGATTGGGAAGGATTCTAGTCACGCGGGAAGACTCTGGCACCGTGCCTCGCCCAAGCGCGGTATGCTGCGCCCGTGATGACCTGTCCAGCCACGCAATCATGAGCTTGCTTCACATTGCCGGCCTTTCTGTTCTTTTGTGGTTGGGCGGTTGTGCGACACAAGCACCTGTCGAGCGTCCAGCACCCGAAAGCCCGGCGCCCCAAGCGCAACAGGCGGCGCCGTCCGCTGCGAACGTTAGCGCACCAGCGCCGGCCGCAGCCGTCATCCCCGGCGGGCCGCTGGTGCCGATCGCCGCGGCCGAAGCCTCTTCGCGGGGCGTGGCGGCTTTGATCCCGCCGGCCGAGCTTTGGGATCGAATTCGGCGCGGCTTCAAGATGCCCAACCTGGAAGGCGAACTGGTGCGCCAGCAGGAGCAGTGGTATGCGACCCGGCCCGACTACATGCAGCGCATGACCGAGCGTTCCCGCAAGTACCTCTTTCACATCGTCGAGGAGTTGGAGCGACGCGACATGCCGACCGAACTGGCCCTGCTGCCATTCATCGAGAGCGCCTTCAATCCACAGGCGGTGTCGAGCGCGCGGGCGGCCGGCATGTGGCAGTTCATGCCTGCGACGGGGCAGTATTTCGAGCTCAAGCAGAACGTCTTCCGCGATGACCGGCGCGACGTGCTGGCGTCCACCCGGGCGGCGCTGGACTATCTGCAAAAACTCCATGGGATGTTCGGTGATTGGCACCTCGCCCTCGCGGCCTACAACTGGGGAGAGGGCAGCGTGGGCCGCGCGATCGCCCGCAACCAGAGAAGCGGCCTGGGTACCGGCTACACCGACCTGAGCATGCCCAACGAAACCCGTAGCTACGTCCCGAAACTGCAGGCCGTGAAGAACATCGTGGCGGCCCCGCAACACTTCCGCACCGAGTTGCCGCTGATCGAAAACCATCCGTACTTCCAGACCGTGGTGGTGTCCCGCGACATCGATGTGGAGCTGGCCGCCCGGCTGGCCGACGTGTCGATCGACGACTTCAGGGCCCTCAACCCGTCGATGAAGCGCCCGGTGATCCTGGCCGCGGGAACACCGGAGATTCTGCTGCCGTGGGACAACGCCAGGATATTCGAGCGCAACTTTCAAGCCTATACCGCAGGCCAGTACGCCAGTTGGACGGGATGGAGCGCGCCATTGACGATGAGCGTGTCGGAAGCCGCACGCCGGATCGGGATGAACGAGGGCGATCTGCGAAGCGTCAATGCCATACCGCCCCGCATGCTGATCAAAGCGGGATCGGTGCTGATCGTGCCGCGCTCCCAAAAAGTCCAGAACGACGTGACCAGCCATATGGCCGACAACGGGCAGCTGAACCTTGCACCCGAACATGTGACTCGCCGCACGCTCGTGAAGGCTGGGAAGAATGAATCCGTGGTGAGTATCGCGAGGCGTTACAAGCTCAACACCGCCCAGGTGGCCGAGTGGAACGAAGTTGGCGGCGCCGCTGCATTCCAGGCAGGGCAGCAGGTGGTGGTCTACCTGCCGCTGAGATCGCCCGGCCATTCATCGGCTGGCCCTAAAGCGAAATCCAGCTCCAAGGCCCCGCTGCGCAAGGCAGCGGCGGGCGCATCCGGCCCACGTGGATCGCGCGCGCCGAAGCAACGCTAGTCCAACTGCGGGCGCGCCACGAATCGCACTCCTGCCACCCAGGACATCTCGTTGTCGGTCCGGTCCTACGCAGCCGACTCAGCAGCAGCGCTATCCTGCGAAAACGGCTGAGCATCCCGCCCGGCGCTGGAGCGAATATGAAGAACAGCAACCACGACAGCGGGGACGTGTCGCGCCGCCGGTTCGTGATGGGCACGGGGTCCGCCCTCGGGCTGGCGTTGGCGGGTTGCGGCGGCGGTGGCAACAGCTCGAAAGAGCGGTTCGGCTACGGCGTGGCCAGTGGCGATCCGCTGTCCGATCGGGTGATCCTGTGGACTCGGGTCAATGAACTCTCAGCGCCGGCCCAAGTGACTTGGGAAGTCTCCGCGGACGGCGGATTCGCCAACATAGTGCGTTCAGGGACTGCAGCGACGGACGCCGGCCGTGATTACACAGTCAAGGTCGACGCCGACGGCCTGCAGCCGGCCGCGACGTACTTCTACCGCTTCCGCCTGGGCTCCGAAACCTCCGCGACGGGTCGCACCAAGACCTTGCCGGTTGGAGACGCGCAGCAGGTGCGGCTCGCGGTGTTTTCGTGCGCCGCATATTCGCTAGGGCAGTTTCATGCTTACAACCACGCCGCCAATCGCACCGACATCGATGCCGCGCTGATGCTCGGCGATTACATCTACGAAACCGGGCTGTCCAACGCCGAACAGCTCGCGGCATCCGTGATCGGGCGCGAAATCGACCCGCGCGGGGAACTGCATTCGCTGACCGAATATCGCCAGCGCTATGCCCGCTATCACACCGACAGCGACCTGCGCGCTGTGCGTGCCACCATGCCGCTGATCGCCGTATGGGACGACCATGAGCTGGTCAACGATATCTGGCGCGACGGCGCAGGCGGACATGGCCCCGACGAAGGCAGCTTCACGCAGCGTCGTGCGGCCGCGGCGCAGGCCTGGCACGAGTGGCTGCCGACGCGCACCGGCGCGGACCCGCTGAAGATCTACCGCTCCTTCGATTTCGGCAACCTGCTCGCGCTGCACATGCTGGACACGCGCGTGATCGGGCGCGACGCATCGATCGGCCGCGAGGGCTACCTTGCCGGGCTGGCTGACGACCCCAATCGGCAGATACTTGGCGCCGAACAGAACGATTGGCTCGCCGCCCGGATGCAGGCCTCCCGCGCCGTCTGGCAGGTGCTGGGTCAGCAAGTGGTGATGGGCAAGATGCAAATCCCACTCAGCGTATTCGACAACTTCAGCGAGGACAGCATCAAGGAGTTCTTGCTGGCTCTGGATACGCCGGAGGCGGCGCGCACCGACGCGCAGCGCGCCCTGGTGGCACAGCCGCGCATCGGCTACCAGTTGGGTAACTGGGACGGTTTCCCTGCAGCACGCGACAAGGTGCTGGCGACCGCCAGAGCGCTCGACAAGAACCTGGTGGTGCTCTCCGGGGACAGCCATAACGCCTGGGCCAACGACCTGCGCGATGCTTCGGGCCAGCTTGCGGGTGTTGAATTCGCCACGCCGTCGGTCACTTCGACCGGCCTGGAAATCACTTACCCCAGGGTCGGCCGCCAATTCCTCGCTGATTCATTCGTCCGGATGATTCCGGACCTCAAGTTCGCGGAGACCAGTCATCGCGGCTATTTGACGTTGACCTTCACACCGGCGGCAGCTACCGGTGAGTGGGTGTTCGTCAGTTCGGTGCTGGAGAATCGATACAGCGCAACGCTGGGTCCCGCCCTGCGAACGCTGCCGGGCAGCGCCAATCGCAGGCTGGTGCCCGCATGAAGGCGGCTCGCTCAGAGCTTTTCGGTTTGGCCTTCGCGCGGCTGCCACTTCATCAGCCTTTTTTCGATACGGCCCACCAGGCCATCGAGGAGCAGGGCAAACGCGGTGAGCACCGTGATGCCCGCGAACACGGTGTTGACGTCGAATGTGCCTTCGGCTTGCAGGATGAGGTAGCCCACGCCCCGGGCTGAGCCGAGGTATTCGCCGACCACGGCGCCGACGAAGGCCAGGCCCACCGAGGTATGCAGGCTGGAAAAGACCCAGCTGGTGGCGCTGGGCAAGTACACCGTGCGCAGCAGCTGGCGCTGGCTGGCGCCCAGCATGCGGGCATTGCCCAGTATCACCGGACTCACTTCCTTGACGCCCTGGTAGACGTTGAAGAAGACGATGAAAAACACCAGCGTCACCGCCAGCGCCACCTTGCTCCAGATGCCCAGACCCAGCCACATCCCGAAGATCGGCGCCAGGATCACGCGCGGCATCGAATTGGCGGCCTTGATGTAGGGGTCGAGGATGGCGCTGGCTGTCGGCGCCAGAGCCAGCCACAGCCCGAACACCAGGCCCAATACCGTGCCGATCACGAATGCCAGCACCGTCTCCAGCAAGGTCACGCCCAGATGCTGATAGATGTCGGCGCGACCCGGAACGCCATCGGGAAACCACGCGCTGGGTTCAAACCCGAACGGCATGAACCACGACCAGATCCGACCCATCACCTTGATCGGTTCCCCCACGAAAAAAGCGTACTGCGCATCGCGTGAGATCAGGTGCCAGAACAACAGCACCCCGATCAGCAATGCCACTTGCCAGAACCGCAGGTTACCCGGCAAAGGCCTGGACATCAGGCGGCTTTCAGGAGTTGCTGGGCGTAGCCTTTGAGCACCTCGCCCCGCAGCACCTCCCACAACTGCTTGTGCAGTTCGACGAAGCGCGGCTGCGTGCGCACCTCGGCCACGTCGCGCGGGCGCGGCAGGTCGATCATGAATTCGCCGATCGGACGCGCTGCGGGTCCCGCCGACAACACCACCACCCGGTCGCTCATCGCGATGGCTTCATCCAGGTCATGGGTAATGAACAAAACCGCTTTGCGCATGCGTGAGGCATCCGACGCGGCACGCGCACCGGTCGAGGCAATCAGCTCCAGGGCTGGGATGGCTCGGCGCTCAGCGCTTCCCGCCCAGATGTCGAGAACTTCGTTTTCCATCAGCTGCCGCGTCTGGATGTCCAGTGCGCTGAACGGTTCATCCATCAGGATGATGTCGGGGTCCGGCGCCAGCACCTGGGCCAGCGCAACTCGCTTGCGCATTCCGCCGGACAGCTGATGCGGATAGCGGTCGCCAAAGCCGATCAGCCCCACTCGCTCGAGCCATGCCAGAGCCAGCGGTCTGGCTTGCGCGTCGGGCATGCCGCGGTACTGCAGGCCGAGCATGACGTTCTCGATCGCGTTGCGCCAAGGCATCAGCGCGTCGGACTGGAACATGTAGCCGGCGCGGCGGTTGATGCCCTGCAAAGCCTCGCCGAAAACCCGCACCTCCCCGGAAGAAGGCTCAAGCAGGCCGGCGGCAATGTTGAGCAGCGTCGATTTGCCGCACCCCGTGGGCCCCACGATCGAGACGAATTCGCCCACGCCCACACGCACCGTCGTGCCTGCGATGGCCGTGTACCGGCGCGCCGGGTCTTCCGGTGCGTGAAAGGCAACGCTGATGTCGTCGAGTTCCAGCGCGGACGTGGGCATGCGCGCGCCAGCCCGGCTCACGCCTTGAAGCGTTCCTTGGCCCGCCGCGCAAAGTCGTTGGTGTAAGTCTTGCCCAACTCGATCCGGTCGGGCTTGATTGCGGGATCGAAGCTGGCCAGCGCCCTCAAGGCCGTGCGCGTGCCTTCCTCAGGCATGTGGCCATCGAGCGAGATAGCCTCGCGCACCTTGTTGAAGGAGGCGAGATACAGCGCCCGGTCACCCAGAAGATAGCCTTCCGGGACGGTCTTGATGATGTCGCTGGGCCCCGCGGTCTGCAGCCATTTGAGTGCATGCACGATCGCGTTTGCCAGTGCCTGGCAGGTGTTCGGATGTTTCTGGACAAATTCGGAGTGAGTGTAAAAGCATGCGGCAGGCATTGGCCCGCCAAACACTTCCTGCGTTCCCTTGAGCGTGCGAGTGTCGCTGATGATCTTGACCTCGCCTTTCTGCTCCAGCATCGTCATCACCGGATCGGTGTTGCTCATGGCATCGATCTGCCCTGAGCGCAGCGCGCTGAGCGCACCCGCCGACGTGCCCACCCCGACATAACTCACATCGCTGGCTTTGATGCCGGCGCGCGAGAGCACCAGGTTGGCCACCATGTTGGTCGATGAACCGGGCGCCGATACGCCGATCCTCTTGCCCTTGAGGTCGGCAAGCGACCTGTAGTTGGGCAGTGCCTTGGTCGACACGCCCATCGCGATCTGCGGAGCGCGCCCCTGCACCACGAAGGACTGGATGAACTGTCCCTTGCTCTGCATATTGATCGTGTGCTCGTAAGCACCCGATACGATGTCCGCCGATCCGCCCACCAGTGCCTGCAACGCCCTGGCACCGCCCGGAAAATCGGAGATCTCGAGGTCGAGACCTTCCGCCTTGAAATAGCCAAGCTGCTCCGCGATCGTGAGCGGCAGATAGTAGAACGCCGCTTTGCCCCCCACGGCCATCGCAATCCTGGCCTTCTCGAGCTTGACCTGAGCGCGCAGCGCCGGAGCCGCAATGGACGCCACGGCAAGCGCCGTCGCCGACGCGAACACGCGGCGGTTGATGGGAATGCTTTTCATGGAAAGACCCTCTCTGACGTGTCGAGGTTACCTACGCACGCGCTCGTCAGCATCGGGAACATCCCGTGCGGGTTTCCACGTAAGTTGGTTGTCGCGCTACCGTTCGGCGGCCATCAACGGTAGCCGGAGAAAAGGATTCCCACGTTAACCAGCAGCGCAAGCGCCCATATCGCTGACCGAACGGCCGGAATACCGGCGACATACATGGCGATGTAAATACCCCTCAGCGTAACGAAAAGCACGGCCAGGATATCCAGCAGCGCCTGGTGGGCGCCGAGTTGATGGCCGATGATCACCGCCCCGATGAAGAACGGCAACGCCTCGAAGCTGTTCGCCTGAGCCGCGTTGGCTCGGGCCTGCCACCCCGTTTGCCGGGCCAGCCACGCGCGCGGATCGTGATTGTCGAACCCGCCCTGGCTGCGCCGCTTGCCAAACCCCTTCGACTTGGCCATCCAGGCACAGATGAACGGAAGCACGGCGGCGATCAGCACGCACCAGTAGGCCACGGTGAACCGCGCCAGTTGCATCGTCATTGTTTGCTCCTCCTGCTGCCGTGTTATCGGCGGTCTACCAGCGCATGCGCGATCGTCCCCAGGTCGACGTACTCCAGTTCGCTGCCTGCCGGCACCCCTCGCGCCAGCCGTGTCACTTTCAGGCCTCGCGCTTTCAGCGCTTCCCCGATCACATGTGCCGTGGCCTCGCCCTCGGCCGTGAAGTTGGTTGCGAGGATCACTTCCTGCACCTCGCC
>JBKJHN010000013.1:0-9065 GCA_046599015.1 Ramlibacter sp. | reverse complement strand
ATGAATTTCACCAGCTGTACCAATTTTCGCGAAGTCGGGGCCCTCGGCCGTGGCCGGCTCTTTCGCTCCGACCACCTGGGCGCGCTCACCGCGTCCGATGCGCAAGGCATGTCCCGGCTCGGCATCCGCAGGGTGATCGATTTGCGCGGCGTCAACGAACGGGCTTCGGCGCCCTGCGCCTTGCCGCATGCCGCCGTTCATTCGCTGCCGATCGAACCGACTGTCGTCGAGGTGTTGACGGAATTGCTCGACGCCGGCCACCGGCCCAGCACCGCGGAAGTGGTGTCTCACATGCAGAACACCTACCGGGGTCTGGTGCATCACAACACGCACCGTTTCGCCGAGCTGTTCGCGCACCTGCTCGAATCGAACGAGCCAACCGTGTTTCACTGCGTGGCGGGCAAGGACCGCACCGGCCTCGCGTCGGCTTTGATTCTGCGCAGCCTCGGCCGGTCCGCCGAAGACGTGATGCGCGACTATCTGCTGAGCAATGAGCGGCTGAGGCCGCCCGCTGCGTCGCGTTACGGGCTCGCGCCGGAGGTTCTACTCGTATTGTCGCGAGTGCAGCCGGAATTCCTGCAAGCGGCGATGGAGGCGATCGACAGCGACTACGGCGGCGTGGACGCCTATTTGCGGGACGCACTGGGATTGGGCAACGCGGAGATGGGCCGGTTGCGCGAGCTTTATTTGTAGGCCATCTTCCACACATGAGTCTGAGTCGCCACAGCGCGGCGATGGGGCAGTAGCATTCACGGGCATCAGCCCAAAGCCCCGTGAAGCACAAGAAATCCATTCTGATCACCCTGGTCGCCACGTTGGTGGCGGGGCTGCTCTATTTGAATTTCGCCGGCCTGGAAAGCAAAGTCGAAACCCAGATTCCGCATCTGTATTCGGCGGAAGATCCGCAGTTTCTCCGCTCGATGGGCTTGATGCTCGGCCCGGCCATCGTGGACGGCAACAAGACGACCGAGCTCATCAACGGAGATGTCATCTTCCCTTCGATGCTGCAGGCCATACGGGGCGCGAAGAAGACGGTGCTTTTCGAGACTTATATCTACTGGTCGGGCGACATCGGCAAGGAGTTTGCCGATGCGCTTTCCGAGCGGGCGCGCAACGGCGTCAAGGTGCATGTCCTGCTGGACTGGGTCGGCAGCGCCAAGATCGACGACGACATCCTTTCAAGGATGAAGAACGCGGGCGTACAGGTTGAGCAGTTCCACCCCCTGCGCTGGTACAACCTGGGCCGCATGAACAACCGGACCCATCGCAAATTGTTGATCGTGGACGGCGCGGTGGGTTTTACGGGCGGCGTGGGCATCGCGCCGGAATGGACCGGCAACGCGCAGGATCCGGGGCACTGGCGAGATTCGCACTTCCGCGTCGAAGGGCCGGTCGTGTCTCAGATGCAGAGCGTCATGCTGGACAACTGGAGCAAGACCACGGGTAAAGTGCTGCACGGCGCCGACTATTTTCCCCCGCCCAAACCAGTGGGGCCCGAGCTTGCCCAGATGTTTGCCAGCTCACCGAACGGCGGTGCGGAGAGCATGCTGATGATGTACCTGTTGGCCATCACCGCGTCCACACGCACCATCGACATCTCCAGCGCTTATTTCGTTCCCGACGAGATCACGCGCAAGGCGTTGGTGGGCGCCGTCAAGCGGGGAGTGAAAGTGCGCATCATCACGCCCGGGGAGCACATTGACGCAGAGACGGTGCGCCGCGCATCGCGCGGTTTATGGGGCGAACTGCTGACAGCGGGCGTCGAGATGTACGAGTACCAGCCCACCATGTACCACTGCAAGGTGATGATCGTCGATGGCCTGATGACTTCTGTGGGTTCCACCAACTTCGACGTCCGTTCCTTCCGGTTGAACGACGAGGCCAATCTGAATATCTACGACGCGGCATTCGCAAACCGGCAGACGCGGGTCTTCGAAGACGACCTGAAAAAGTCAAAGCAGATCACGCTGGAGGCCTGGAAGGCGCGGCCGCTTATGGACAAGTTGCGTGAACATGGATGGGCGTTGCTCACCCCGTTTTTGTAGAGGGTGTTCGGAGTGCCAGAATGTGCTCCTCGTTCCAAGGAGCACGCCGTGGCCACGACTCAGTATGAGAAAGCAACGCATTTTCGGGCCCTGCACCAGGGACCGGGGGCCTTCGTGATTGCCAACGCCTGGGACGCGGGGTCTGCGAGAGTGTTGACAGGGCTCGGCTTCGTGGCGCTTGCCGGTTCCAGCGGGGCGTCGGCCGGACTGCTGGGCCGGCGCGACGGGAAGGTGACGCGCGATGAGGCATTGACTCATTGCCGCGCGATGGTCGAGGCAACCGACCTGCCGGTGTCGGCGGACCTGGAGAAAGGCTTCGGCGATTCACCCGAGGAAGTTGCGCAGACCATCCGGATGGCCGCCGAGGCCGGGCTGGTGGGCGGCTCGATCGAAGATTACACCGGCAACCCAGAGCAACCGTTCTACGAGATCGGCCTGGCGGTTGATCGTGTCGCCGCCGCGGCCGAAGCGGCGCGATCGTTGCCTTTCCCCTTTACCTTGAGCGCACGCACGGAGAATTTCCTGCGCGGCAACCCCAGTCTCGACGACACCATTGCGCGATTGCAGGCATTCGAGAAGGCCGGCGCCGACGTTCTGTTCGCGCCGGGGCTGCCCGACATCGCCACGGTTCGCGCCGTGTGCAGCGCCGTCAGCAAACCCGTCAATTTCATGGCGGGAATCAAGGGGCGCTCGTTCACCGTGGCCGAACTCCAGGACGCGGGTGTGCGTCGGATCAGCCTGGCGACTTCGCTCTATCGCGCCGCCATCACGGGCCTGATCGAGGCGGCGCGGGAGGTGAAGGAACAGGGCACCTTCACTTATCTGGACACGACAATCTCGACGCCGGACTTCAACAAGTTCATGCAAGCCTAGACGTTTGAGGGGTGGTGACTGATGTTGATCCTCCCCAGCTTTCGCGCTGCGCTGGCCGGTGCGCTTGGTTGCCTTTGAGCTGCAAGTCGCGGCATAAGCCGACATGGAGAAGACACGTATAGCCCAACAATAGGGCTATGGAATTCGCCATCTGGTCACTCATCATCGGTGGCCTGCTCATCTTCATGGCCTTGAGCGGGACAGTACTCGCACGGCTGCCGCTTTCCACTGGCATGCTCTATCTCGGCGTGGGCGTGGCTGTCAGTCCGTGGGGCGTGGGCTTGATGCGGGTCGATTTGCTGCAGCACCGGGTGTTGCTGGAGCACCTCACCGAGGCCATCGTGCTGGTCTCGCTGTTCACGGCGGGCTTGAAACTCAGTCCTGCCCTGAAAGATCGCCGCTGGGTGTTGCCATTTCGCCTGGCGATCATTTCGATGGTCGTCACCGTGGCCGCAATCGCGGGGTTTGCGTGGTTGTTCCTGGGCCTGCCGATCGGAGCGTGCATCCTGCTGGGTGGCATCCTTGCTCCGACGGATCCGGTGTTGGCGTCAGACGTGCAGGTGAACGAACCCGGCGACCGCGACCGGTTGCGTTTTGCGTTGACCGGCGAAGGTGGACTCAATGACGGAACCGCGATGCCGTTCGTGTTGCTGGGCCTTGGACTGCTGGGCTTGCACGAACTGGGCGAGTACGGCTTGCGCTGGCTGCTGATCGAGGGCGTGTGGGCGTCGTTCGCGGGCCCGGGTTGCGGTGCCTTGCTGGGGCTGGCGATCGGCAAACTGGTGCTCTACCTGCGGCGACAGCACAAGGAAGCGGTGGGCCTCGATGACTTCCTCGCGCTGGGGCTCGTCGCGCTGGCTTATGGCAGCGCGCAACTGCTGCACGCCAACGGCTTCCTCGCGGTGTTTGCCGCCGGAATCGCATTGCGCCATCTGGAGCAGTCGCAGAGCGCCGGCAGGGACAGCCTGCGTGCGGTGGAGCGAGCCAGCGCCCACCCCGATCAGTCGGTTGCCGACGCTATCGCGGTGCACCCGCAACATGCGCCCGCCTTCATGGCGCAGGCCGTGCTTGGCTTTAACGAGCAGGTTGAGCGGATCGGGGAGCTTGCGGTCGTCGTCACCATCGGCGCATTGCTTTGGTCCGTGCCGTGGACTCACACCGCTTGGTGGTTCGTGCCCGCGTTGCTGCTCTTGATCAGGCCGGTGTCGGTGGCGCTCGGCCTGTGGCGTTCATCCAGTTCCGGCGGCCAGCGGTGGTTGATCGGATGGTTCGGCATTCGCGGCATCGGTTCGCTGTATTACCTGACCTTTGCCATGAACCACGGCCTTTCCGGACCGCTGGCCGATCAGTTGATCGCGCTCACGCTCTCGGTCATCCTGGCATCAATCGTAGTGCACGGGATTTCAGTCACTCCCATGATGGCAGCGTACGAGCGGGCAATGAAGCGCCGGCGCCGCTAAGTTGCTGACTCAGGGTCATGAACCCAGCGGCGGCTGAGTATCGGTACGGTCGGGCACGCGCGAGGGCGTTGTTGTGGTGCGCCCCTCCCGCACAACAGTGCCGTCCGCGCACCGCTGCGCCTGCGCTTGTCCTACACGCGGCGACAGTCCGAGCCGACAAGCAGTTTTTGCGGGCTGTCTAGAGTCCCCCTAGGGCTGCAAGACGGCCCTTTCTGATCTTGCGATCCCATACACCCTCAAGGAATTTCCTGATGAAGACGTCTCTGACTCAATATGCCGCCGCGACCGTGGCCGTGGTGGCCGCGCTCTCGCTGAGCGCCTGCAACAAACCGGAGGGCGGTACCACGGGCTCGACGGGCGGCACAGGCTCGACGAGTTCCTCCAGCACGACCAGCCCCTCCACAAGCCCCTCCACTGGCAGCGGCTCGGGATCCACAGCCGGTTCGGGCTCGATGGGCTCGGGCAGCACGGCTGGCACCGGTGGCGACACCAGCTCCATGGGCAGCTCTGGGTCGGGGTACGGCTCCAGCGGCTCCACGGCCAGCCCGTCGAACAGCAGCACCACCACGACGACGCGCTGATGCGGGCTCGCGATGTCCGCGCGGCTCAGCCCTTCGATATCGGCCGAGTTGGGTCAGTGATCCACTCGCTCCAGCTTCCGGCGTAAAGCGCCGTCGGCCCGAGGCCGGCCACTTCCATTGCGAGAAGGTTCGGCACGGCGCTGACCCCGCTGCCGCAGTGGTGTACCACGGTGGCCGGGTCGCGGCCTTGCAGCAGCTCCTGGAACTCGGTTTTCAGTTGCGCGGCGGGCTTGAACCTACCTTCAGCACCGAGGTTCTCGCCTGCCGGCCGATTGAGCGCGCCGGGGATATGGCCAGCCACGGGATCGAGCGGCTTCACCTCGCCGCGAAAGCGCGGCCCAGACCTGGCGTCAATGAGGGTCTGGGCTGACTTGCCGAGACGGCTTTGCACGTCCTGCGTAGTAGCCAGCGAACTCAGCTGCGGCTCGAGCCTGAAGTGGGACTGAAAGTGCGAGGGTTCCGGCTTGTCCGTGACTTCACCGCCCGCGGCCAGCCACGCCTTGAGCCCGCCGTCGAGCACGGCAGCTGCTTCGTGCCCAGCCCACTTGAGCATCCACCAGAGGCGGCCGCAGTAGGTGGCGTTATTGCGGTCGTACACCACGGCCTGCATCTCGTTGTAAAACCCCACACTGGACAGCCACATCGCAAACTTTTCGCGACCAGGCAGCGGGTGACGCCCTCCGGACGCGGCATCCGGATGCGGGTGGTGGGTGCCGTCCGGATCCACCACGCCTTGATCGCTCAGTGCCGTGTCCAGGTTGGCATAGACCGCGCCGGGAATGTGGCTCTTGCAGTACTGCTCCTCGCCGGCTGCCGGGTTCATCAGGTCGAAGCTGCAGTCGAAAACCATCGACGGCATGCCGCTGCGTCGCAGGGCTTTGAACTGTTCGACTGAAATCAGGGTCGTGTACATGGGGTAGTGCTCCGCAGACCGGAATTTATCAAATTATCCCGCCACTGCAAGAATCGCGGGTGAACGGGGCCGATGTCGCTCTGCCGCGCAGGCTCTAGTGCTCCTCCGCCGGTGCGTGCGGCGCCGCGCGGCCGCGCAGCACCGTGGCCGCGACGCCGCTGGCGACGATCAGCGCCATGCCGGCCCAGCCGATCGGTGGAATGCGGTCGTCGAACAGTGTGACGCTGTAGATCGCGCCGAACACGATGCCGAAGTACTGCAGGCTGGCGACGACGAGTGTCGCTCCCTGGCCGTAGGCGCGCGTGATGCACAGTTGGCCGAGCGAGGCGAGCACGCCCATCGGCAACAGCCACAGCGCGTGCTGCCAGTCCCAGGGCGATACGCCTTCCACCAGCATCGCGGCGGCGCCTGCGACCGCCGACCCGGCGGCGAAATAGAAGACTGTGCGCGTGTCGGGCTCGCCCACCTTGCCGAGCAACATCACCTGAAGATAGGCAAAGGCCGCGGTCAGTCCCGACATCAGGCCCACCAGCGCGGCGAACATCTGGTGTTGCTCGATCGTCGGACGCAGCATCATCAGCACGCCCGCAAAACCCGCGATCACGGTCAACGCGAGTGCACCGCCACGCAACGGTGGCGCGCCGCCCTTGCGCGGGTGCCACGCCAGCAGCGCACCGCCCACCAGGAACGCCGCGATCCAGACACTGCTCATGTAATTGAGCGTCATCGCGGTCGCCAGCGGCAGAGCGGCGATCGCGTAGAACCACGCGCCCAGCGAGATCACCCCCACCAGGCTCCGCCAGGCATGCATGCCCGGGTAGGCAGTGGCCAGCGTCACGCCTTGCCGGCGTGCGAGCAGCCACATGAACAGCATGCCGAGCGCTCCGCGATAGAACAACAGTTCGGCCGTCGTGAACCCGGCGGCCGCGTACTTCACGCACACAGCCATGGTGGCGAAGAACAGCGAGCCCGCCACCATCCACAGCGCCTGCATCAGTGCGCCTAAGCGTAGAAGCGTGCACTATTGGCGCCAATGCGCTCGCGGTACCACTCGTGAAAGTGCTGCATGCCGTCCTCCATCGGGCTCTGGTAGGGGCCGATCTCGTTGTCACCGCGCTGCATCAGGGCCTTGCGCCCGGCGTCCATCCGTTCGGCAATCTCGTCGTCCTCGACGCAGGTTTCCATGTAGGCCGCCTGCTGCGCTTCGACGAACTCGCGCTCGAACGCCGCGATTTCCTCCGGATAGAAGAACTCCACCATGTTCAAGGTCTTTTGCGGACCGATGGGGTGGAGAGTCGACACGGTCAGGACATGCGGGTACCACTCGACCATGACGTGCGGATAGTAGGTCAACCAGATGGCTCCGTACTTCGGCTGCTGGCCGTTTCGGTACTGCAGCAAGGCCTTCTGCCAACGTTCATAGACTGGGCTGCCCGCACGGCCGAGGCGATTGGCAACGCCAACGGTCTGGACCGAGTAGTTGTCCTTGAACTCCCAGCGCAAGTCGTCGCAACTGACCATGCTGCCCAGGCCGGGGTGGAACGGGCCGACGTGGTAATCCTCGAGGTAGACCTCGATGAAAGTTTTCCAGTTGTAATTGCACTCGTGCATTTCCACGCGGTCGAGCACCATGCCGGTGAAGTCGAGGTCCGCGCGCGGGCCCATCCCGGCCAGTTGGGCCTGAACGTCGACACCGCTGCCGGACGCGCCCTTGGCGCCGCGCTCGAACAGCAGCCCATTCCATTCCTGCAGCGGATAGTTCTGCAGGTCGAGGCAGGGGTCCTCGGCGAAATGCGGCGCACCCAGCAGGGTTCCGGCGGGGCTGACATTGCCTCCGCTATAGGTCCAGCGGTGCAGGGGGCACACGATATTGCCGCCTCCCGCTGGGCTGGCGGTTATCGAGCCGCGGCCCCTGAGGATCACCGCCTGGCGATGGCGGCAGACGTTCGATATCAGGTCGATGCCTCGCGGCGTGCGCAGCAGCACGCGGCCCTCGCCCTCCTGGGGCAGGGCGTAGTAGTCACCTGGTTGCGGAACTGAAAGCTGGTGCCCCACGTAGCGGGGCCCTTGCTGAAAGATCTGTTCGGTCTCGCGCTGGAACAGCGCCTGTTCGAAGTAACTGGAGACAGGTAGTTGGCTTGCGGCCTGCTGCATTTGAAGACTTAAATCAGACATGGTGTCCTGACCTAGAGACTCCCCCTATTAAGGGGCAGGGAAGCGCTATTCCGTAGATTGGCGCAGGAAGGAAAACTGGAAATGAAAAAACCGGGGCGAACCCGGATTGAGAAGGGTTGATTGTACCCCCTGGGTAATTTCGGGGCGCCGGTACGGACTCTCCAAGGGCAACGCGGGGCAGCCGCAGTGACAGCCCAACGCACGGCTGCACCGCCTAGAATCGAGGGTTCGACATGATGAACACGTCCAAGGCTCCCTTCGCCGCACCGGCCAGCTACGAAGCTGCCCTGGAAGAGCTCGAAAAACTGGTCGCACTGATCGAGTCCGGCCAATTGCCGCTCGAGCAGTTGCTGACGGGCTATCAACGTGGCGCGGAGCTGTTGCAGTTTTGCCGTCAGAAATTGCAGGCCGTTGAAGACCAGATCAAGGTGCTGGACGAAGGGACCCTTAAACCATGGACGCAAGAGTGAGGCCGCCGTTCGACCTGGCCTCCTGGAGCGCAGGCAGGCTCGAAAGGGTCGAGCAGGCGCTGGACCGTTGGGTGGTAGCCGACGCGCCGGCGGGGCTGGGCGAGGCGATGCGTTACGCGGTGCTCGATGGCGGCAAGCGGCTGCGTCCCTTGCTGGTGCTGGCTGCGGCGCAGGCCGCGCAGGGCAATGAGCAGGCAGCGTTACGGGCCGCCTGCGCGGTCGAACTGATCCACGCCTATTCGCTGGTGCACGACGACATGCCCTGCATGGACAATGACGTCGTGCGCCGGGGCAAGCCGACGGCCCACGTGAAATTTGGCCAGGCCCGCGCGTTGCTGGCCGGTGACGCGCTGCAGGCCCTGGCGTTCGAGCTGCTCACGCCGGACGTTGAAGAGGTGCCGGCGCCTGTCCAGGCG
The DNA here is from genome assembly GCA_046599015.1 of Ramlibacter sp. Taxonomy (GTDB): domain Bacteria; phylum Pseudomonadota; class Gammaproteobacteria; order Burkholderiales; family Burkholderiaceae_C; genus Ramlibacter. Next base: position 132 of record JBKJHN010000013.1, on the reverse strand, counting down.
GCCCTGTGCCGGCTACTGGCGCGGTCCGCGGGGCATGCCGGGATGGCGGGTGGTCAGGCGATCGACCTGGCCAGCGTCGGACGATCACTCGTTGAGGAGCAGTTGCGGGAGATGCACCGCCGCAAGACAGGG
>JBKJHN010000011.1:0-8923 GCA_046599015.1 Ramlibacter sp. | reverse complement strand
GGTGGCCGCGCGGCTGGCACCGGCGGCGACCGGCACCGACACCGCGCTGCCGCCGGAGGAGCCGCCCGGGATGCGCGCGAGGTCCCAGGGATTTTTCACCGGTCGGAAAGCGGAGTTCTCGTTGGCCGATCCCATCGCGAATTCGTCGCAATTGAGTTTGCCCAGCGTCACCATGCCGGCTTGCGCCAACCGGGCCACGACGGTGGCATCGAACGGTGAGCGGTAGCCGGCCAGCATCTTCGAGCCCGCGGTCGTCGGGAAGTCCTTGGTAACGAAGATGTCCTTGTGCGCGACCGGCACGCCCGCAAGCGGTGCCGAGTCGCCACCGGCAATGCGCTGGTCCGCCGCGCGGGCCTGCGCCAGCGAGGCGTCTTCGTCGATATGCAGGTACGCGCCCAGGCCCTCGTGGCGGGCCCCGCGCGCCAGGAAGTGCTGCGCGACTTCGACCGCCGAAACCTCTTTGTTGCGCAGCCGCGCCGCGAGCTGCGCCACTGTCAGGTCATGCAGCTGGCTCATTCGATCACCTTGGGCACCAGGAACAGGCCGCGCTCCACGGCCGGGGCGCTTTGCTGATTGGCTTCCCGGTTGTTTGGTTCCGACGCCAGGTCATCGCGCAGGCGCAGCGCGATGTCCTGCACTGCAGCCACCGGGTGCGAAAGCGGCTCGATGCCGGTGGTATCGACCCCGCGCATCTTTTCCACGATGTCGAAGAAGCCGTTGATCTGGGCCAGCATGCGCCCGCTCTCGGAGGTGCTCAGTTCCAGGCGGGCGAGATTGGCGATGCGGACGATGTCTTGGGAGGTCAGTGCCATGAGAGGAAAAACGAGCGGCGCAAACAGATGTAAACGCGAAATTTCGGGCCGCTTGCGACCGGTTACCAACAGGGGATCGGGTATTATCCCGCCTTTAGTGCAACACCCGCGAGAGCGCCGGTATTTGCAGGAAACAGCGGCTTTCCCACCAATAAACATGATTCACACGGCGACGGCAACGGGGTGTGCCTGCCCTGGCTGCGAGAGGACTTCCTGATGTTCGGAGCTTTCCGTCGGTACTTTTCCACCGACCTGGCCATTGACCTCGGCACCGCCAATACCCTGATATTCGTCCGCGACAAGGGCATCGTTCTCGATGAGCCTTCGGTGGTCGCGATTCGGCATGAAGGCGGCCCGCAGGGCAAAAAGACCATCCAGGCCGTCGGACATGAAGCCAAGGCCATGCTCGGCAAGGTGCCGGGCAACATCGAAGCCATCCGCCCGATGAAGGATGGCGTGATCGCCGACTTCACCGTCACCGAGCAGATGCTCAAGCAGTTTATCAAGATGGTGCACCCGCGCTCGATGATGAGGCCCAGCCCACGCATCATCATTTGCGTACCCTGCGGATCGACCCAGGTCGAGCGCCGGGCCATCCGCGAATCGGCCCTGGGCGCCGGCGCTTCCGAGGTGTATCTGATCGAGGAGCCGATGGCGGCCGCTATCGGCGCCGGGCTACCGGTGTCGGAAGCCTCGGGCTCGATGGTGGTCGATATCGGCGGCGGCACCACCGAGGTCGGCGTGATCTCGCTGGGCGGCATGGTCTACAAGGGCAGCGTGCGCGTGGGCGGCGACAAGTTCGACGAAGCCATCATCAGCTACATCCGCCGCAATTACGGCATGCTGATCGGCGAGCCCACCGCTGAAGCCATCAAGAAGAACATCGGCTCGGCCTTCCCGGGCAGCGAAGTCAGGGAAATGGAAGTCAAGGGCCGCAACCTTTCCGAAGGCGTGCCGCGTTCCTTCACGATTTCCTCCAATGAGATCCTCGAAGCGCTGACCGATCCGCTGAACAACATCGTGTCCGCGGTCAAGAACGCGCTGGAACAGACGCCGCCCGAACTCGGCGCCGACATCGCGGAGCGGGGCATGATGCTGACCGGCGGCGGCGCCCTGCTGCGTGACATGGATCGACTGCTGGCCGAAGAGACCGGCTTGCCGGTGCTGGTGGCCGAGGACCCGCTGACTTGCGTCGTGCGCGGCTGCGGCATCGCGCTGGAGCGCATGGAGCGGCTGGGAAGCATCTTCACCAGCGAATGATCCATCACCTCCCCCAGCGGTGGAGGGAGGAAATGCGCCATGCCACTAGGTACCCTGGACCGCAACCCGCCGCCCTTCTTCAAGCAGGGGCCGTCCGCGCTGTCCAAGCTGATGGTGTGCAGCGCACTGGCCCTGTTCCTGATGGTGGCCGATACCCGCTTTCGCCTGGCGCAGCCGCTGCGCGCGGCGATGGCCACGGTGCTCTATCCCTTGCAATGGATGGCCATGCGGCCGGTGCTGGCGGCGCGCTGGGGCGCGCAATACTTCGAGTCCTTGAACAGCGCGCAGCGATCCGAAGAGGCGGCGCGCGTGAAGCTGGCGGCCCAGTCGCAGCGCGCGAATCAGGTCGAACAGTTGACGCTGGAGAACCAGCGTATGCGCAAGCTGCTGGAGCTGCGCGACCGCGTCAGCACATCGGGCATCGCGGCTGAGGTGCTGTACGACGCGGCCGATCCGTACAACCGCAAGGTCATCATTGACAAGGGACTGGCCCACGGGATCGAGGCCGGCTCCCCGGTGATCGATGAATCCGGTGTGCTGGGCCAGGTCACCCGCGTCTATCCGTTGATCAGCGAGGTCACCCTGGTCACCGACCGCGACCAGGCCATACCCGTGCTGAACACGCGCACCGGCGCGCGCAGCGTGACCTATGGCGATCCGTCCTCGCGCGGCTCGCTGGAGTTGCGGTTCATGGCCGGCAATGCCGACGTCCAGCCCGGCGACCTTCTGACTACCAGCGGGGTGGACGGCGTCTATCCCCCGGGGCTGCCGGTGGCCAAGGTCGAAAAGGTCGAGCGCCGCGCCGAATCCGGCTTCGCCCGGATTTCCTGTTTGCCGCAGGCGCTGGTGACCGGCGCCCGTCACCTCATGGTGCTGGCGCCGATCTCGGCCCAGCTGCCGGCCCGGCCGGTCGTCGAGGACGCAGTCGTGCCGCCGCGTAAAGGTGTTCGTAAATGATCATGCGTCCCGGGCAGCAGCTGCTGCTGCCTGCCAACCCGGTGTTCATCTGGGGCAGCCTGCTGCTGGCGCTGATGGTGACCATGCTGCCGCTGGGCCGCACGCCCTGGATGCCCGACATCCTGGCACTGGTGCTGGTGTTCTGGAGCGTGCACCAGCCTTTGCGCGTGGGGATCGGCGCGGCCTTCGCGTTCGGCCTGGCAGTGGACGTGCACGAGGCCGGCCTGCTGGGGCAGCACGCGCTGGCGTACACCGCGCTGAGTTACTTCGCGATCACCATCCACCGCCGGCTGTTGTGGTTCACGGTGCCCTCGCAGGCGGTGCAGGTGCTACCTCTGTTCGCGGCGGCTCATGCGATCGAACTGTCGATCCGGATGCTGGCCGGCGGCGCCTTCCCGGGGTGGGCCGTGCTGCTGGGGCCGGTGTTCGAGGGGCTGCTCTGGCCGGTAGTCAGCGTGCTCTTGCTCGCGCCCCAGCGCCGAGCGCCCGATCCGGACGAAAATAGACCCTTATGACCGAGATGCGCAACGTCGAAGCCGACCTGTCGCGTTTTCGCGTGCGGGTGCTGGTGGCCAGCATCGTGGTGGTGTCGGCTTTCCTGCTGCTGGCCAGCCGGCTCGTGTACCTGCAGGTGTTTCGCCACACTGACCTGAGCGAGCAGGCGGAAAACAACCGCACCGCCATCGTCCCGGTCGTGCCGAACCGGGGCTTGATCGTCGACCGCAACGGCGTCGTGCTGGCCACCAACTACTCGGCCTACACGCTGGAGATCATGCCGTCGCGGCTGCCGGGAAGCCTGGAGCGCACGATCGAAGCCTTGTCCCAGGTGATCGAGATCCAGCCGCGCGACAAGCGCCGCTTCAAGAAACTGCTGGAAGAAAGCAAGAATTTGGAGTCGCTGCCGATTCGCACTCGCCTCACCGACGAGGAAGTGGCCCGCTTCGCCGCGCAGAGCTACCGCTTCCCCGGTGTCGACATCAAGGCGCGGCTGTTTCGCAATTACCCGTACGGTGAGCTCGGCAGCCATGTGATCGGCTACATCGGGCGCGTCAACCAGGCCGAAAAGAAGGGGATGGAAGACTGGCCCGATGAGAAGCAGGGCAACTACCGCGGCACCGAATACATCGGCAAGCTCGGGGTCGAGCAGAGCTATGAGGAGCACTTGCATGGCACCACGGGCGTCGAACAGGTGGAGACCTCGGCCGGCGGACGCGCGGTGCGCAAGCTCGCCAGCCACCCTGCCACACCCGGCAACACCGTGGTGATGTCGATCGACATCAAGCTGCAAAAGCTGGTCGAAGACCTGTACGGAGATCGCCGCGGCGCCATGGTGGCACTGGATCCGAGAACCGGCGAGGTGCTGGCTTTCGTCAGCAAGCCCACTTTCGATCCCAACCTGTTCGTGGAGGGCATCGACAGCGAGAACTGGCAAATGCTCAACCAGTCGCCGGACAAGCCGCTGCTCAATCGCGCGCTGCGCGGGACCTACGCGCCGGGTTCGACCTACAAGCCCTTCATGGCTCTGGCAGCCCTGGAGACCGGCAAGCGCACGCCGCAGCAGACGATTTCGGATCCGGGATTTTTCATGTTCGGCGGCCATCGCTTCCGCGACGACAAGGAAGGTGGCCACGGCACCGTCGACATGTACAAGTCGATCGTGCAGTCCTGCGACACCTATTACTACATCCTGGCCAACGATCTGGGGGTGGACCTGATGCACGACCAGCTGCAGAAGTTCGGACTGGGCGAACTGACCGGCATCGACATCCATGGCGAATCCCGCGGCCTGCTGCCCTCCACGGCATGGAAGCGCGCGGCCTACCGCAAGCCCGAACAGCAGAAGTGGTACGCCGGCGAAACGATCTCGCTGGGCATTGGCCAGGGCTACAACAACTTCACGATGCTGCAGCTCGCCTCGGCCACGGGAACGATCGCCAACAACGGCGTGAAGATGAAGCCGCACCTGGTGCAGAAGGTGATGGACGTGGTGACCCACGCGCCCACTTCGGCGGTGCATGAAACCATCGGAGAGCGCATCGCCAAGCCGGAGAACATCGCCGTGATCCGCAACGCGCTGGTCGGCGTGAACATCGAGGGCACTTCAGCCCGCTCGTTCCTGAAGGCGCCCTACACCAGCGGCGGCAAGACCGGCACCGCGCAGGTGATCGCCATCAAGCAGGGCGAAAAATACAACGCTTCGCTAATCGACGAACGGCATCGCGACCATGCGCTGTTCATCGCCTACGCACCAGCCGACGAACCCAGGATGGCGATTGCCATGATCGTCGAGAACGCCGGCTTCGGCGCGCAGAACGCCGCGCCGATCGCGCGCCGCGCGTTCGATTACTACCTGATGGGTCTGTATCCCAGCGAAGAAGACCTGGCGGCGGTGCGCCAAGGCAAGGCGACGACGCCGATCGGCAAGCAACGCAACGCGGCCGAGGCCGGCTGGTCGCCGGCAACCGCGGGCGCGTCCGCGGCGGCCGCCTCCGCAGCCGTCGCGGTTGTGCCGGCGGCGGCGGCGGTGCGAACGGGGCTGGCGCGCTGACCCGCGCCTCACGTCAGATCATTTCCAGCGGCGAAGGCCCTTAGGCAATCTCCTGGTCGCGCAGCGATGCGTCCTCGCCCATTTGCCAGGTGCCCTGTCCGAGCGCCGGTACCACCTCGCCCGAAGGCATGCGCACGGTTTTCAAGAGGCTTCAGCCTGCGCCATGTTCGCGCCGCAGTTGGCGTGCAGCCTCGACCATCGATGCCAGTTTGCCTTGTGCCACATCGCGCGGCAGGTACTTCATGCCGCAATCGGGCGCCAGGATCACCTGCTCGGGCGATACGTGCTCCAACGCGCGCCGAATGCGGCTGGCGATGAGTTCAGGCGTCTCGATCCGCATGTCCGACAGGTCGATGCAGCCCACCAGGATCTGCTTGCCCTTCAGGTCGGCCAGCACCCGCGTGTCGAGTTTGGACTGCGCGGTTTCGATCGACACCTGGCGGCAGCTGCAACCCGCGAGTTCGGGCAGGAAGGAATAGCCGCTTGGCCGTTGGTGAATGATGGCCGCGTAACCAAAGCAGATGTGCACACAGGTCGTGCCCTGCACCCCGTCCAGTGCGCGGTTGAGTGCGGCCAATCCGTATTGCCGGGCTTTTTCGGGCCGCGCCTGCATGTACGGCTCATCGATCTGCACCACGTCGGCGCCTGCCGCGAACAGATCCTTGATCTCGGCGTTGACCGCTTGCGCATAGTCCATCGCCGCCTCTTCCTCAGTGCCATAGAACTCGTTCTGCGCCTGCTGAAGCATCGTGAATGGCCCGGGCACGGTGATCTTGGTCTTGCGGCTGGTGTGGCGCTTGAGGAATCGGAGATCCTCCACCTCGACGGCGTGCCGGCGGCGGATCTTGCCGACGATCCGCGGCACCGGGTTGGGATGTCCCGAGCGGTCGAGGGCGGTGCCCGGGTTGTCGAGGTCGACTCCCTCCAGCGCGGTGGCGAAGCGATTCGAATAACTTTCCCGCCGGATCTCGCCATCCGAAACGATGTCGAGCCCGGCGTCTTCCTGGGCCCGGATCGCGAGCAGCGTGGCGTCGTCCTGCGCCTGCGCCAGATAAGGCTCCGGCAAGCGCCAGAGCTCGCGGGCCCGCACTCGCGGCGGAAAGCGGCCGGCCAGCTTGGCGCGGTCGATCAGCCACTCGGGCTGTGGGAAGCTGCCGACGATCGTGGTGGGAAACAGCATGCGGTCTCCTGGTGAGATACCGAATCTCGCACAGGTTTTGTCCGGGCGCAAATCGCGTGCTGATGCGGCGCCGCCCGGCTGAGCTTTGACCCACAGGCCTGTGGCACAGTGCCTGCATGGCGGGCACAGTCACCTACTTCGACGGGACCATGTATTTGCGGGTGCAGCTCAACGGCAACCCAAGTCTGGAGGAATTCCTCGAGCTGCTGCGGCAGATTGGCCGGGATAGCGCCGCCTGGTCAGGTCAGCGAAAAAGCGGCTATCCACAGCGGCGCCAACGTGCGGGTATTCACCTCCGAGGCGGAGGCGATGCAGTGGCTGCTGGGTGTCTGACCCTGTCACGGCAGTTGCGCGCCTACGGTTGCGCTGCATACTGCTGGTCTTTCCGAATACTCAAGAGGGGCTCGCAATGACTTCACCCACGACCCAGCCTTCCCGCCGCGCTTTTGGCCAGCGTGTCGCCCTGACAGCTCTGGCGGCGGCTGCGGGCCCGCTACTGGCGCAGCCGACCCCTGCGCTCACCGGACCGATTCGTATCCTGGTCGGCTTTCCTGCTGGCGGCACCATCGACGTGGTCGCGAGGTTACTGGCTGATCGGCTGAAAGACGAGCTCGGCGTGCCCTTCGTCGTCGAGAGCCGCGTCGGCGCCGGCGGGCAACTGGCCGCGCAGGCGTTGAAGGCGGCGCCACCGGATGGCCGAACGCTGATGCTGGCGCCGGACCACACCATGGTAGTGGTGCCGCTCACGCTGAAGAGCCCCGGGTACGATGTCGCGAAAGACTTCGTCCCGGTCGCGCAAGTGGCGCGTTACCTGGGCGCACTCGCGGTCGCATCCGGCACCGGAGTGAAGAACGTCGCCGAGTACGTGGCCTGGCTGAAAGCGAATCCGGCACAGGCCAGCGTAGGCGTGCCGGCGCCGGGCAGCTTGCAGCAGTTCAGCCTGGCTACGATCTCGCGGGCTGCGGGTGTGCCTATGACGGCCGTGCCTTATCGTGGATCGGCGCCACTGGTGCAAGACCTGGCCGCCGGGCAGATTCCGGCGGGCATCACCGCGTTGGGCGATTTCCTGGAGTTCAACAGCGCGGGCAAGCTGCGAATCATCGCCACCATCGACACTCAGCGGGCGCCCCAGGTGCCTGACGTGCCCACCTTCACCGAGCAAGGCATGAAGCTCGACTTCAATTTCTGGCTCGGCATGTTCGCGCCGGCGGGGACGCCGCCCGCCACGGTGCAGCGCCTGAACTCGGCCATCGCCAAGGTGTTGGCCCAGCCGGACGTGCGCGAGCGCATGCTCAAGCTGGTCTTCGATCCGGTGACCGGCGCGCCGGCTGCGCTGGCCGAGCGGGTGGCTACCGACACTCGCTATTGGGAGCCGATCATCAAGGCCTCGGGCTGGGTGCCTCAGTGAGGCACGCATGAGGAAGAAGCGGATCGGGTTGATCGGCTATGGCTTCATCGGCCGACAGGTATTCCAGCGCTTGCTCGTGGACGATGCGCTGGAGCTGGCCTTCGTGCATAACCGAAGCGCAGCGTCACTGACTGATGTTCCCGTACCGTTGCGACTCAATGATCTCGCGCAGGCTGCGGGGATGGGCGCGGACCTGGTGGTCGAGATGGCGCACCCCGATTTCACGCGAGCTTATGGCGAGCGCTTGCTCAAACACGCCGACTATTTGCCGCTGTCCGTCACTGCGTTGGCCGATGATTCCTTGCGCGCGCGGCTCCTGGCCGCCGCCCGGGCGCATGGCACCCGCCTGCTGATCCCTCACGGTGCGCTCGTGGGAACGGACAATCTGCTGGAGGGGCGCGCCAACTGGGAAAACGTGCGCATCACGTTCTGGAAGAATCCGGCCCACATCGATTTCTCCCAATCCGGTTTCGATCCGTCCAGCATCACCGGCGAGACCGTGGTGTACGACGGGCCGGTGCGCGGCATCGCCAGCCGCTATCCGCGCAACGTCAACACCATGGTCACCTGCGCGCTTGCCACCACCGGCCTCGACCGCTGCCGGGCGAAGCTCATCGCCTCGCCCGGACTCAAGGTCGCCATCGCCGACATCCGCGCCACCGGCCGCGACGGCGCGACGCTCGTTATGCGCAAGGAGCAGCCCATCGTCGGCGTCTCGGGGACGGAGGTCTTCGAGTCGCAATTCCACTCCATCCTGC
>JBKJHN010000226.1:0-5794 GCA_046599015.1 Ramlibacter sp. | reverse complement strand
AAGCGCACATCCGGCTTGTCGATACCCATGCCGAACGCGATGGTCGCGACCATCACGATACCGTCCTCGCGCAGGAAGCGGTCCTGGTTGGCCTGCCGCACCTCGGCGTCCAGTCCGGCGTGATACGGCAGCGCCTTGATGCGCTGAGCGCTCAGGGTCCGGGCGATCTCCTCGACCCGCTTGCGCGTCTGGCAGTAGACGATGCCAGCGTCACCCTCGTGCTCGCTCCTGATAAAGCGCAACAGTTGCCCTGTCGCGTCGTCCTTTTCGACGATGGTGTAGCGGATGTTCGGCCGGTCGAAACTGCTGACAAAACGGCGCGCCTGTTGCAACTGCAATCGTTCGACAATGTCTTCGCGCGTGATCGCATCGGCGGTCGCGGTCAAGGCGACGCGGGGCACTGCCGGGTAACGCTCGTGTAGTACCGTGAGCGCCCGGTACTCCGGGCGGAAGTCGTGGCCCCACTGGCTGACGCAATGCGCCTCGTCGATGGCAAAGAGGCTGAGTTTGCCACGCTCGTAAAGCGAGTCCAGCTGGGCCAGGAAGCGCGGCGTGGTGACGCGCTCAGGCGCCGCATAGACCAGTGTGACGTCGCCGCGCAACAAGCGCCGCTCGACCGCATTCGCCTGCTCGCCGGTCAGTGTCGAATTGAGGAACTCGGCTTCGACGCCGGCTTCATGCAGGGCCCCCACCTGGTCGTGCATCAGCGCGATCAGGGGCGAGACCACGATGGCCACGCCCTGGCCGGCCCGGTGCCGCGCAATGGCCGGGATCTGGTAGCACAGCGACTTGCCGCCGCCCGTGGGCATCAGGACCAGCGCATCGCCGCCGCCGATCACATGATCGACGATGGCCGCTTGCGGCCCGCGGAATTGCCCGTAACCGAAGACGGCATGAAGGATGGCGACGGGGGCGGTTTCGGACGCTGACAAGATGGGCCGTATTGTCCGGGCAAAAGCGGTTGTTCCTACAATGCGAACATCATGAAACCGATCATCTATACGCGCGGCCAGGCTTTGCCGTCGATTCTGGAGCACCGCATCCTGATTCTCGATGGCGCGATGGGCACGATGACCCAGCGATTCAGGCTGACCGAGGCCGACTACCGCGGCGAGCGATTCAAGGAGCACCCGAAAGACCTCAAGAACAACGGCGACGTGCTGAGCCTGACGCGGCCGGACGTGATACGCGACGTGCACGAGGGCTACCTGGCGGCCGGCACCGACATCATCGAGACCAACACGTTCGGCGCGACCCGCGTCGCCCAGGACGATTACGGCCTTGGCGATTTCGCGCGCGAGATGAACCTCGAGTCGGCGAAAATTGCGCGCGCGGCGGCAGACAAATTCTCCACGCCCGACAAGCCTCGCTTTGTCGCAGGCGCGCTCGGCCCGACGCCCAGGACCGCCAGCATCAGCCCGGACGTGAACGACCCGGCGGCGCGCAATGTCGATTTCGAGCAGCTCCGCGCGGCGTATTACGAGCAGGTCGAGGGGCTGGTCGAAGGTGGCTCCGACTTGCTGCTGGTGGAAACCATTTTCGACACGCTCAACGCCAAGGCGGCCCTGTTCGCCATCGATGAGTACTTCGAGAAGTCGGGAGAACGGTTGCCGCTGATCATCAGCGGTACCGTGACGGACGCTTCGGGGCGCATTCTGAGCGGGCAGACCGTGACTGCGTTCTGGCACAGCGTGCGGCACGCCCAGCCGCTGGCGGTCGGACTGAATTGCGCGCTCGGCGCCGCTTTGATGCGCCCGTATCTGAAGGAGCTTGCACGTAGCGCCCCCGACACCTTCATCAGCTGCTATCCCAATGCCGGGCTGCCCAACCCGATGAGCGAAACCGGCTTCGATGAAACGCCGGAAGTCACCGCTCGACTGCTGCACGACTTCGCGGCCGAAGGGCTGATCAATATCGTCGGAGGCTGCTGCGGCACCACCCCGGAGCACATCCTGGCCATCGGCTCGGCGGTCCGCCCGCTCGCACCGCGGGCCCGGCGCAGCTACTTCCAGGCCGAAGCCGCCTGAGAACGGCCAGCGCGTAGGGGCGCCACGTCGCCGGTCACCATGGGCCTCTACTCTTCCATTTTGAATCCCGATGCCTTCACGACGGGTTCCCAGCGCGCCCGCTCAAGTCGGATCCGCTCGGTGAAGGCCTGCGGCGTGGACGGTGCGGCATCGACGGTCAACGATTTGAAGCGCTCGATCACGTCGGGATGACGCAACGCACTCAGGATCGCATCGTTCAACGACGCAACCACCTGGGCCGGCGCATTGGCGGGCAACAGCATGCCGTACCACTCCTGCATGGAGACGTCCTTGAAGCCGGCCTCCTGGAACGTCGGTACGTCCGGCGTCGCAGCGTGTCGCCGGCTTCCGGATGTGGCGAGAACGCGCAGCCGACCGCCCTGCAGATGCTGAGTCACATCGGCCAGCATGCCGACGTAGGCCGGGATCTGGCCACCCATCAGATCCTGTACGGCCGGTGCGGCGCCCTTGTAGCCGACGTGGAGCAGGTTCAATTGCGCCGCCTGCCCGAACATCAATCCCACCAGATGCGGCGACGCGCCGGTGGCCGGCGAGCCGTAAATCGCCTTGTCCGGATTCGTCTTACACCAGTCGACAAACTGGGCGATTGTCTGCACCGACGTGCCCGGCCCGGCCACCAGCGCGAAATCCAGCGTGCAGACGGTCGACACGGGCGTCAGGTCGCGCAGCGCGTCGTAGCCGAGCGATTTGTAGATGTGCGGATACAGGGTCAGGATCGACCCGGGCGTCTGCAGCACCGTGCTGCCATCCGCTGCCGAGCGTCGCACGGCTTCCACGCCTATGCGCCCACCGGCGCCGGGTCTGTTCTCGACGATCAGGCTATCGGCATAGTGCCCTTGCATCTTCGACCCGAGCAGACGTGCGATCGCATCGTTGCTTCCTCCCGCGGGAAACCCCAGCAGGATCTTGCTCTGCTTGATCGCGCTTTGCGCAAGAGCCATGGGTGGCAGGCCCAGCGATGCGGCCGCGGCCGATGCACTCATGGCGTTCAGAAAATGGCGACGTGTGTACACGATCAGGTCTCCTTGGGTTTTCAATAGTAGGCCGACGGCGTGACCCGCACGTCGACAAGGGCTGGTTCGCCCAGCTTCAGCGCCCAGCGCAGCGCGCCCGCCAGTCGGTCGGCTTCGCGGACGGTCACTGCCTGGACACCGAATCCATCCGCAAGGCGGCACAGGTCGATCTCGGGTTTGACGATGAACGAGCCCGGATAGCGGCCAGAACGCGATGATTCCTCGCCGAATTGACCCAGACCGCGACGCACCGCCATGTAGCCCCCGTTGTTCACAACGACGACGACGACCGGCACACGCAGGTGGGCTGCGGTCCACAGGCTCTGGATGTTGAACAGCGCGCCACCGTCGCCGAGGAAGGCGACCACTCGGCGGTCGGGCATCCCGAGCTGTACGCCGATCGCGGCGGGCAGGCCCCAGCCCAGGCCACCACCCGAGGTGCCGAAATAGCGACGCCGGCCGCTGAGCGCAACGTGCCGCTGGAACAAGCCTTTGGACAGCACGGACTCATCCACGATGACAGCGTCGCTCGGCAGCGCCTCGTCCAGCGCCGCCAGCAGCTGCAGTGGATGCAGGCTGCCCGGTTCACCCGGCGGTCCGTATTCCGGCGCCTTCATGTCGGGGCGCCGCGTGGCATTGGCGCGGCGCTCCAGCAGCACGCCAGCGCGTGGCAGCATATCCCTTGCGGCCATCTCGAGAAGATCGCGAATCGCGGAACCCGCGTCCCCAAGCACAGCCAGCTCAGCCTGGTAGATCTTGCCGAGCTCGCTTGGATCGGCGCCGATCTGCATGAACCGCACCCCCGGCCTGAGGTACGGCTCGGCGGGATAGGCGTACTCCATGAAAGCTCGGGCCCCGATCGCCACGACCAGGTCGGCGTCGCGCACGACGGCCAGATCGGGCGAGAAGTTGCCGTGATACAGCGGGTGGTCGGTTGGAAAGTTCAGCTCGCTGGTCGTGAACACTTCTTCGCCGACGACCGGGACGCCCAGTCGGTCGGCGAGTTCCGCCAGCAACGGCGCGGCTTCGGTGCGCCCGACTTCGTTGCCCGCGATCAGGAGCGGGCGCCGCGCCCGCGCCAGTGCCGCCAACACCAGCCGCAGTTCGTCCGGATGGGCGCGCATGGTGAGGCGGTCCGCCGCGCGCACATGCTGCCCGACGCATTCGCCTGGCAGTTGCGCGGCCATGTAATTTTCCGGCACCGCGAGAAAGACCGGCCCGGGCGTTGGCGCTTGGGCGATCTTCAGCGCCCTGAGTGTGAGTTCCGGCAGCTTTTCCGGACGGGTCACGCGCCACGCTTCCTTCGTGACCTGGCGCAGCAGCCCCGGAAGGTCCGGCACTTCGCAGAAGCAGCCGCGACCGCTCAAACGATCGTCCTTGTCGCCCGCAATGACAAGGAGCGGGCGCGAATCGCTGCGCAAATTGATCAGATTGGTCAACGTATTTGCCGCTCCCACCGAGGTGTGGACCATGACGACCCCGGTTGTGCCGGTTGCCCGGCCAAAACCATCGGCCATCGCGACCGCCGCGCCTTCGTGCAGGCATAGGTGAAAATCCATGCCTTCAGAAACCGTCGCATCGAGCAGCGCGAGCTCGGTGGTCCCCGGGTTGCCAAAGATCTTGCTGATGCCATTCGCCTTAAGAACCGCGATGGTTTCCTTGGCTGCCGAGGTCATGCAAAAAGCTCCTGGAGTGAGCCGCTGACACTACACTTGCCGTTTACAGGCGCTATCCACATCGCGTTCAGCCTATCCACAATGCGCTGCAATGAATACCGTTGAACTCCCGCTGGCCGCGTTCGAGCGTTTTCGAACTTCGGACCTCGAGGAGGCGCGCAACCACGTAACGGTGCTGCTTTCAGCGCATGGGTTGGAGCCGATGGGAAGGCACGCGCGGCTTGATGTGCGCTACCACTGTGTCAACCTGCTCGACACATCCATCATCTGCGCGCAGTACGGTGCCGCCGTCCGCCTCGACCCCGGAGCGCTGGAAGATTTTTACCTGGTCGGCATGCCGCTGGGCGGAACCTCTACCGTGGCATGCGACGGTCGGGAGATCTTGTCGCATCCTGGCCTTGCCTCAGTGCAGTCCTGCACACAACCGATGGTTACCGAATGGCGCGAAGGTTGCCGCAAGCTGTCGATCAAGATTAGCCGGAGAGCGCTGGAGCGGCGCCTTATCGAGCTGATCGGCCGACCGCTCAAGAAACCCTTGGTGTTCGAGCTCGCCCTCGATCTCGAACGAGGGCCAGGGCAGAGTTGGCAGCGGCTCCTCAGCTTTCTCGTGGGTGAACTGTCACCGGAGTCGGTCTATCTCTCCTCGCAGGCCGCGCGCAGCAGTTTGGACCAGACCTTGATTTCGACGTTACTGTTCTCGCAGCCCCATAACTACTCCGACGCCTTGTCGACCGAGCCGCGCCTGGCCGCGCCGCGATACGTCAGGCGAGCTGAGGAAATCATGGCCGCCGATCCTGCCTCGCGGCACACGCTCACAGATATCGCGGCCCGGGCGGGCACCAGCGTTCGAGCTCTGCAGAACGGGTTCAGGCGCTACCGCGGCGTCACGCCGATGGAATTCATTCGCTTGCGCCGCCTTGAGATGGCGCGGCGGGCGTTGCTAAATGCGGCACCCGGCACCCGGATTACCGAGGTCGCCTTCGATGCGGGTTACGAGCACCTGGGCCGCTTTTCAGGGGATTACAAGAACCGCTACGGCGAATCACCCTCGCAAACA
>JBKJHN010000190.1:0-3243 GCA_046599015.1 Ramlibacter sp. | reverse complement strand
CGTGCTGCTCGGGGCGGCAGCATTTGCCCTGCTGCCGGAGCAATACAAGGTGGTCGGGTCGGCCAGCGGCATGCCGTTCGTGATCATCAGCGTGGTCGCGCTGTGGCAGCAAATGCGCTTACCCAGCGCCGGACGCTCCGAAGCCATCCTGCGGGCCGTCGCGGCCATGAGCTGGCCGCAATTTTCAGCGCTGCTGGAGGAGGGCTTTGCGAAGCAAGGCTACCGGGTGGAACGCCTGCAACAGGGGCCCGCCGATTTTTTGCTGACGCGTGCAGGCCGGACCACCCTGGTGGCCGCGCGCCGCTGGAAAGCAGCGCGGCATGGCGAGGAGTCGTTGCAGGCGCTGCAACGGGCCGCCCAGTCGCAAGACGCCAGCCACTGCCTGTACGTGGCCCTTGGCGACCTCAGCGCCAACGCGCAATACTTCGTCAAGCGCCACCAAGTGCAGCTAATGCAGGGCGCGGCTCTCGCTTACCTGCTGCAGCACGCCAAATTACCGACCACTTGATCCAGGCCTACTTGGCGCAGACGACCCGCACCATGTCCAGGCACTTGTTGGAGTAGCCCCATTCGTTGTCGTACCACGAGATCAACTTGACGAAGGTGCCATCCAGGGCGATGCCGGCGTCCGCGTCGAAGATCGAAGTGCGGGTATCGCCACGGAAGTCAGTGGCCACCACCTTGTCCTCGGTATAGCCCAGAATGCCTTTGAGCGCGCCTTCGGACTGAGCCTTGAATTCGGCGCAAATCTCCTTGTAGCTGGCTTCCTTGATCAGTTCCACGGTCAGGTCAACCACCGAAACGTCGGAGGTCGGCACCCGGAAGCTCATGCCGGTGAGCTTCTTGTTCAGCTCGGGGATCACCACGCCGACGGCCTTGGCCGCGCCGGTGCTGGAGGGGATGATGTTTTCCAGGATGCCGCGGCCGCCGCGCCAGTCCTTGTTGCTCGGGCCGTCCACGGTCTTTTGCGTCGCGGTGGCGGCATGCACGGTGGTCATCAGGCCGCGCTTGATGCCCCACTTGTCATGCAGCACTTTGGCCAGCGGCGCCAGGCAGTTGGTGGTGCACGAGGCGTTGGAGATGATCGCTTCGCCCTTGTAGGTCTTGTCGTTGACACCGAAAACGAACATCGGCGTGTCGTCCTTGCTCGGAGCCGACAGGATCACCTTTTTTGCGCCCGCCGCAAGGTGCTTGCCGGCCGATTCCTTGTCCAGGAATAGCCCCGTGGACTCGATCACGACCTCGGCGCCGACTTCGTTCCACTTGAGATTGGCCGGGTCGCGCTCCTGGGTCAGCCGGATGCGCTTGCCGTTCACCACCAGCGTGTTCCCGTCCACCGACACTTCACCCTTGAAGCGGCCATGGACGCTGTCGTACTGCAGCATGTACGCCAGATAGTTGGGCTCGAGCAGGTCGTTGACCCCGACCACTTCGATGTCGCTGAAGTTTTGCAACGCCGAGCGCAACACGTTGCGCCCGATCCGTCCGAAACCGTTGATGCCGATCTTGATGCTCATGTGAAACTCCTGATTAACGATGTTGAACGGATGACAAAACCTTGCGGACCGTGTCCGCCACATTCTCGGGCGTAAAGCCGAAATGCTTGAACAGTACATTACCTGGCGCGGATTCGCCGTAGGTGTCGATCCCAACCACAGCGGCACAGCCGTATTTCCACCAGTAATCGGTGACGCCCATTTCGACCGCAATGCGCGGGATGCCGACCGGTAACACACCGATCTTGTAGCTGACGCTCTGGCGGTCGAAAGCGGTGGTGCTGGGCATCGACACCACACGCACGGCGATCTGTTGCGCCGCTAGCAATTCCTGCGCCTTGAGCGCCAGTTGCACTTCCGAGCCAGTGGCGATGATGACCGCTTGGATCTTCTTGTGCAGGCCGACCTCGGCCGGGTCCGCAAGCACATAGCCGCCCTTGCTGATGTCTTCCAGCCCCGCCTTGGGCGCGTACGGCAGGTTCTGGCGCGACAGCAGCAGCGCCGTGGGCCGGCTCATGTTCTGCAGCGCCACGGCCCAGGCGACTGCGGTCTCTGCCGTGTCACAAGGCCGCCAGACATCCAGATTCGGGATCAACCGCAGACTGGCAGCGTGCTCGATGGACTGATGCGTCGGGCCATCCTCGCCGAGACCTATCGAGTCATGCGTGAACACATGGATGACGCGCTTTTTCATCAGCGCTGCCATGCGAATCGCGTTGCGGCTGTAGTCGCTGAAGGTCAGGAAGGTGCCGCCATAAGGAATGTAGCCACCGTGCAGCGTGATGCCGTTCATGATCGCGGCCATGCCGAATTCGCGCACGCCGTAGTTGATGTGCCGGCCGATGCGGCGCGCAGCGTCTTGCGCCGCGTTGCCGTCATCGCCAAGCACCACCTCGCCCGCCAGATTGAACCGCAAGGGCGGAGTGCTCTTGGTGTTGGTCAGGTTCGAGCCGGTCAGGTCGGCCGAACCGCCCAGCATTTCCGGCAACGCCGCCGTAAACGCCTCCAGTGCCAGTTGCGAGGCCTTGCGCGAAGCGACTGTCTCGGCCTTGGCATGGGCCGCTACCGCTGCGTCCACCGTCACCTGGGCAAAATTCCGGGGCAGCTCGCCCTTCATCCGGCGGCTGAACTCCGACGCCAGCTGCGGATGGGCGGCTCGGTACGCGGCGAACCGCTGGTTCCACTCGCTCTCCGCTGCTTCGCCCTTGGGCTTCGCGTCCCAGTCCGCGTAGATTTCCGGCGGCACCCGGAAAGGCTCGTGCGGCCAGCCCAGCGCGTCCCGGGTCAGCTTCACTTCCTCCAGCCCCAGCGCCTCGCCGTGCGCTTTGGCGGTATTGGCGCGATTGGGACTGCCCTTGCCGATCTGCGTCCTGGCGACGATCAACGTGGGCTTCTCGGCATTGCGCCGGGCGTCGGCGATGGCACGATCCACAGCATCCACATCGTGGCCGTCGATGGGCCCGATCACGTTCCAGCCGTAGGCTTTGAAGCGCGCCGGCGTATCGTCGATGAACCAGGGCGTGACCTGGCCATCGATCGAAATTCCATTGTCGTCGTACACGGCAATCAACTTGCCGAGCTTCCAGGCGCCGGCCAGCGCGCAGGCCTCATGGCTGATCCCTTCCATCAAGCAGCCGTCGCCGAGGAAGACATAAGTGCGATGGTCGACGATCGCATGACCTTCGCGGTTGAACTCCGCCGCCAGCAGTTTCTCCGCCAGCGCCATGCCGACCGCATTGCTGATCCC
>JBKJHN010000234.1:0-17981 GCA_046599015.1 Ramlibacter sp. | reverse complement strand
CGCGTTTACCTTGCTGGGCGGAGCCGGTTCGGGCCAGCTCGCCAAGATGGTCAACCAGATTGCGGTTGCTGGCGTGGTCCAGGGGCTGGCCGAAGCGATTGCCTTCGGCCAGAAGGCCGGCCTCGACATGGCGCAGGTGCTCG
This sequence comes from Ramlibacter sp., assembly GCA_046599015.1. Taxonomy (GTDB): domain Bacteria; phylum Pseudomonadota; class Gammaproteobacteria; order Burkholderiales; family Burkholderiaceae_C; genus Ramlibacter. Next base: position 17,838 of record JBKJHN010000234.1, on the reverse strand, counting down.
AAGTGATCGGCAAAGGCGCCGCGCAAAGCTGGCAAATGGACAACCGCGGCAAGACGATGATCGAAGGTAAATTCGATTTCGGCTTTGCAGTGGACTGGATGCGCAAGGATCTGGGCCTGGTGCTCGAAGAGGCCCGGCGCAACGGCTCGCGCCTGCCCGTCACGGCGCTGGTCGACCAGTTCTACGCCGATGTCCAGGCGATGGGCGGCAGGCGCTGGGACACCTCGAGCTTGGTAAAAAGGTTAATGGACGATAACAAGGGTCGCTAGCGACCCTTGTACTTGTGGCGCCTGCGGCGGGCGCTTGCGGTGTACCTGACTAGCGGCTCAGCGGCGGCAACGTGGTCGGGGCGGCGGACGGCGAGGTGGCGGGCGATGTCGTGGCGCCGGCGGGAGCGGCGGGCGCCGAGACCGCGGGTGCGGTGGTCGCCGGTGCAGCCGCGGGTTGCGCCGCAGCTGGCGGCGGACCCTGCACCCTGCCGACCGGCGGAACCAGGCGCCGCAGCTCCTCGTCGGTGACGATCTCGAACACCCGCACGACGCGCTGCACGCCGCCGGTGGTACGCGCGATCTGGGTGGCCTTGTCGGCTTCACGCTGCGTGACGCGGCCCATCAGATAGACCGCGTTGCGCTCGGTCACCACCTTGAAGGCGCCTACATACAGGTCCCGATCGTCCACGAGCCCGGCTTTCACCTTGCCGGTGATCAGCGTGTCGTTGGCGCGCTGCGCCAGCGTCGTGTTGGGCATCACCGCCAATTCGTTGACGATGCCCTTGACGTGATCCACGCGGGAGACCACCTGCTCTGCGGTTTGCTTGAGCTGTTCGGTGGGGACTTCACCGGTCAACAGCACCTGGCGGTTGTAGCTGGTGGTGTTGACGTGGCCGCGATCGCCGAGGGCGTCGCGCAGCCGGCCGATAGCGCGCAATTCGATGCCTTCGTCATCCAGCTGGGCGCCGGAAGTGCGGCGGTCGAACGCCACGATGGCGCCGATGGCGGCGCCGCCGATGATCAGCGGTGCGCAAGCAGAGAGGGCCCCGGCCAGGGCTATGGCGGCGAGGGCCAGCGCCAGGGGCGCGCGTGCGATTTTCATGTCGGGTTTTCCTGTTCTCCAAGCAGTTGGGCGTCCACGCCGTCGCAGATGCAGTGCAGCGCGAGGATGTGGACTTCCTGAATGCGGGCGGTGCGTTCGTGCGGAACGCAGATATGCACGTCGGTTTCGCGCAGTGCGGTGGTGATCTTGCCGCCGCCGCGGCCGGTCAGCGCCACCACGGTCATCTCGCGCTCGTGCGCGGCGGCTATCGCGGCCAGGACATTGGCGGAGTTGCCGCTGGTGGACAGGGCCAGCAGCACGTCGCCGGCCTGGCCCAGCGCCCGTACCTGCTTGGAAAATATCCGTTCGAAGTCGTAGTCGTTGGCGATCGCGGTGAGGATGGAGCTGTCGGTGGTCAGCGCGATCGCGCCCAGCTCCGGGCGTTCGCGTTCGAAGCGGCCGACGAACTCGGCCGAAAAATGCTGGGCGTCGGCCGCCGATCCCCCGTTGCCGCACGCCAGCACCTTGCCGCCGCTGGTCACGCACGCCAGTACCGCCTGCACTGCCGCCGCGATCGGCTTGCTCAACGATTGCGCCGCCTGGTACTTGAGGTCGGCGCTGTCGATGAAGTGCTGTTGGATGCGTTGTTCGAGCATGGTTGGCGATGATAACCGGGCCTCTTCATGACGATCGAGTTTCGGGGTTGGCCCCATTTTGTTCGCCACCAGGTTCGCCAGCGTACAGACAGCTAGATGACCAGTTCCAGCATGTGCATTGCCCCATCCAGCGGCACCCGCGCCTGCCCTTGCGCGCAATCCATCGGCGCACCGTCCAGCACCGCGCCGGAAACTCCGCGGCAGGCATCCGACGGTGCGGCCACGCGGATGTCGTAAGCGGTATCGCCCACCCTCACCCGCGCCTCGAAGCCGGGCCAGGCGGCAGGAATGCACGGATCGATGACGAGGGTTGCGCCTTCGCGGCGGATGCCCAGGATGCCTTCGATCCCGGCGCGATACATCCAGCCGGCGGCGCCGGTGTACCAGGTCCACCCCCCGCGTCCCGCATGCGGTTCCACCGAGTAGACGTCGGCGGCGACGACGTACGGTTCGACCTTGTAGCGTGCGGCCTGATCCGCTGTGAGCGCATGGTTGATCGGGTTCAGCAAGGCAAAGAGTTCCACGGCGTGGTCCGCTTCTCCGAGCTGCGCCAATGCCAGGACCGCCCACATCGCGGCGTGGCTGTACTGGCCGCCGTTCTCGCGCAGGCCGGGCGGATAGCCCTTGATGTAGCCGGGATCGCGTGGCGTGTGATCGAACGGCGGCGCGAACAGCAGCGCCACCTGGTCGTCCGGGCTGATCAGCCGCGTTCGGACCGACGCCATGGCGGTGGCGGCGCGCGCCGGATCGGCGGCGCCTGACAACACCGCCCAGGATTGCGCGATCGAGTCGATGCAGCATTCCTCGCTGTCCGCGGACCCGAGCCAGGTGCCGTCGTCGTAGGTCGCGCGGCGGTACCAGGCGCCGTCCCAGGCTTCACGTTCCAATGCCTCGCGCACGCTGTCCGCATGCGCGCGCCAGCGTGCGGCGCGGCCTGGATCGCGCTGCTGCGCGAAGGGTGCGAACAGGTCGATCGTGCGCAGCAGCAACCAGCCGAGCCAGACGCTCTCGCCCTTGCCGCCTTCGCCGACCCGGTTCATGCCGTCGTTCCAGTCGCCCGTGCCCATCAGCGGCAGGCCGTGCTCGCCTGTCAGCGCCAGACATTGATCGAGGCCCCGGGCGCAATGCTCGAACAGGCTGGCCGGCGCGTCCGCCAGCATCGGCTGAAAAAAGGCGTCGTGCTCGCCGGCCTGCAGTGGCGGGCCTTCCAGGAAAGCCACCATCTCCTCGAGCACACCGGGATCGCCGACGCTGCGCACGTAGGTGGCGACAGCGTAGGCCAGCCAGACCCGGTCGTCGGAGATCCGGGTGCGCACCCCCTGGCCCGTGTGGGGCAGCCACCAGTGCTGCACATCGCCCTCAGTGAACTGGCGGCCGGCGGCGCGCAGCAAGTGGGCTCGTGTCGCTTCCGGCCGCGCCAGCGTCAGGGCCATGCCATCCTGCAACTGGTCGCGAAAGCCGTAGGCGCCGCTGGCCTGGTAGAAAGCCGACCGGGCCCAGATGCGGCAGGCCATGGTCTGATACAGCAGCCAGCCGTTGAGCATGATGTCCATCGCGCGATCGGGCGTCTTCACTTGCACGGTGCCGAGCAGTTCGCGCCAGTGCCGCTTCACTTCCTGCAGCACGCCGTCGAGATCGGTCCGGCGGAATCGTGCAACGAGTTCGCGCGCCGCCGGCGCCGATTCGCATTGCCCCAGGAAGAACACCACTTCCACGGTTTCCCCCACGCCCAGTTCCACCACCTGTTGCAAGGCAGCGCACGGGTCCAGGCCGGCCCCAGTGGCCCCGGACAATGGCGCAGTGCCCAGTAGTGCCGCAGGCGCTTCCGGTCCGCCGTGGCGGCCCAGGAACTCGGCGCGGTCGGCGGTGCAGGCACTTTGGGCATCGCGCAGGGCGGCAAATGCCACGCGACCGGCAAACGCGAGGCTCCACGGATTGCGCGCGAGGAGAGCGCCGGACTCCGGGTCGATCTCGGTGGTGATGAACGGGGCGCTGGCGCCGCGCGCAGTTCCCAGCACCCACTCCGCATAAGCGGTGACCGACAGGTGGCGGCGAATGCCCGACATGTTGCGCAGCGTCAAACGCGAGATCTTCACGGGGTCGGCCAATGGCACGAACTGCAGCAGTTCCGTCGCGATGCCATGCGACTGGTGTTCGAAGCGGCTATAGCCGTGGCCATGCCGGGCGATGTAGCGGCCGCTGCCACGAATCGGCTGGGCCGTGGGCGTCCATAGTTGCCCACTGGCCTCGTCGCGCAGGTAGATCGCTTCACCCGCGGGGTCGCGGACCGGGTCGTTCGACCAGGGTGTGAGCTGGTGCTCGCGGCTGTTCTGCGACCAGGTGTAGCCGCTGCCTTCGGCCGAAGCCTGGAAGCCGAAGGCCGGGTTGGCGACGACGTTGATCCACGGCGCCGGTGTCGTGACGCCGGGCTCGAGCACGGTCACGTATTCGCGGCCGTCGTCCGTGAAGCCGCCCAGTCCGTTGAAGAACTCCAGGTCGCGCGGCGCGGCCACGTGCTGGGCCGGCACCGCGGCCGGCGCGCGCCGCACGGGTGATGCCCGCAAGGGCCGCGATGACAGGAAGGCCAGCTGGTCGGCAAGCGGCCCGCCGCGCGCGCTCAGCACAACGCGGGCCACCGAACGCAACAACGCCCGTGCCTCCACGCTCATCAGGTCGGCGCGCAACGCAAACACCGCGCCTTGCGCCAGCTCCGCGTCGAAGCGAGGCTGCGACTGGCTGCTGCGCACGGCCCTGTCGATGGCGATCTGCAGGTCCTGCACGTAGGAGGCGGCGCGCTCGTTGACGATCACCAGATCCACCGCCAACCGTTTCATGCGCCAGTGCTCATGGGCACGCAGCAGTTGGCGGACCTGGGCCATGTCCTCGATCTCGTCGATGCGCAGCAGCACGATCGGCAAGTCGCCCGAGATCGAATGGGGCCACAGCCCGGACTGCGCACCGGCGCCGCGCGCGATGGTTTCGGGCGTGGCCCTGAACCTGGCATCCGCGTACAGGATCGGTGCGGCGAGCCGCTGGAAGTCCGCTGCTTCCTCGGCCTTCACGCCGCTGTGGCGCAGCTGCACCTGGGCCTGGGTCCAGGCCAGGGTCTTGGCGCGGTCGAAGGCGTTGCGGTCGTGGTGCTTGTCGATCAGATGCAGCAGTTCGGCGCGCGACGGCGCCACCAGGGTCCAGAAAGCGACGCGCGCCGAATGGCCGGGCGCGATGCGGACGCGCTGGCGCAAGGAGAAGACCGGGTCCAGCACGGTGCCGGCGGTGTTGGACAGCTGCGCCCCATGGCGCATGGCAGCGGCCGACGTGATGCCGTTGCCGCGGCCCAGGAAGCGGGCGCGATCCGATTCATACTGGGTCTCGGCCGTGACCTCGCCTTCGACCACGGCGAAATGCGCCGCCCAGATCGGCGCTTCCTCGTGCGAGCGGGGCCGCCGCGTGGCGAGCAGCGCGCCAAACTCCGGCAGGTATTCGGTCTGCACGAACATCTTGGCGAACGCCGGATGGGCGTTGTCGGCAGCCGGCGTCGCCAGCACGATCTCGGCGTACGAAGTCAGTTCGATTTCGCGCGGGCGCCGTCCGCTGTTGACCAGCAGCAAGCGGCGCACCTCACCATCGTCCTCGCCCGACACCAGCACTTCCATGCTGGTGGCCAGCGTGCCGACCTTGCGAATGAACTCGGCGTGGTCCTCGCCGAAAACGACTTCGCTGTTATCGGGCTGGCCGCCCACCGGCCAGGCACTGGCCGACCAGGCTGCGCCGCTTTCGGTGTCCCGCATGAAGATGAATGACCCCCAGTCGTCGCGGGTGGCGTCCTCGCGCCAGCGTGTGACCGCGAGGTCGCGCCAGCGGCTGTAGCCCGCGCCGGCGGCCGTGAGCATCACGGCATAGCGGCCGTTGGACAGCAGATGGGTGATGGGCGCGCCGCCGCCCGGGCCCGGCATCCGCCGCACGCCGGACACCGCCGGCACCGGTTGCGACGAAGACACTTTCACTTCCTCGGCGCGCGGATGGGCGACAGCCACATCATGGGGCATGCGTTCCTGCAACAGCAGCTCGCAGGCCTGGATCATCGGTTCGCGATGGAAGCGCTCGCGCATGCACCCGTCCTGCAGCGTGTTGGCAATGGCCACGATCGTCATGCCCTGGTGATGGGCCATGAAGCAGCGCACGATGGCGACATCGGCATCGTCAGGAAGCCGGGCGCGGGTGTAATCGAGCGCCTCGTAGAAGCCGTAGCGGCCAAGCGCGCCCAGCTCCTCGAGGTTCTGGTAGTTGCGCAGCGCGCCCGGCGCATCGACCATCGCGGCCAGGCCGGTGGCATACGGTGCGATCACCACGTTTTCCGCCAGGCCGCGCTTCAGGCCCAGGCCGGGAACGCCGAAGTTGGAGTACTGGTAGGTGAATTCGATGTCGCGCGCGTTGTAGGCGGACTCCGAGACACCCCAGGGAATGTCCATCGCGTCGGCGTAGGTCTGCTGGCGCTTCACCGCCAGCCGGTTGGTCTGCTCCAACAGGCTGCCGGCCGGAGCACGCATCACCAGCGAAGGCATCAGGTACTCGAACATCGAACCGGACCAGGAGATCAGGGCCGAGCCGTTGCCCAAGGGCGTCGCCGTGCGGCCCAGGCGGAACCAGTGCCGCGTGGCCGCGTCGCCCTTGGCGATGGCGAACAGGCTGGCCAGCCGCGCTTCCGAAGCGAGCAGGTCATAGCAGCTGGAATCGAGCCGGTTGTCGGCCAGCGAGTAGCCGATCGACAGCAACTTGCGTTCTGGATCGAGCAGGAACGAAAAGTCCATCGCCAGCGCCATCGCGCGGGCCTCGTCCGCAAGGCTCTTCAGACGCGCCGCGAGCTGCGGCATGCCGCCGGCCGGCGGCAGACGGTCGCGGCCGTGTTCGACCACGCCGCGGCCGAGCGCCTCGATCCAGTACACCAGGTCCGGAACCGCATCTTCTTCGGCTGCCGGCAGCAGCTCGCGCGCGGCTTTCGCCGCCTTGTCAGCCAGTCGCTTCAGTCCTGCGGGGAAGGGTTCGTTCGCCTTGCCCTTCAGCGCAGCATGGATTTCGTCGAGCATTTCGCCAAGCTGCCGCCCACTGGCGCCACGCGCCGCCGGCAGCAAGTCCATCGCCTGGCGGGCCAGCGTCAAGTGATCGGCGCAGCCCGCATACGCCAGCGGCGCCAGCGCAGCGGCGATCCATTCTTCACAGGCATTGGCCAGTGCGATCAGGTGGCCGGCCAGGTTGCCGCTGTCCACGGAAGAGACATAGGCCGGTGCCAGCGGTTGCAAGTCGAGCGTGCCGTACCAGTTATAGAAGTGGCCCTCGAATTGAGGCAGCTGCTTCAGTGAAGCGAAAGTGGCTTCAAGCCGCTCGACCGTCTGCAGCGTGCCGGCCCAGCCGAAGTCGCGCGCCGCGACTGCGGAGAGCAGGTACAGGCCGATGTTGGTGGGGGAGGTGCGGTGCGCGACCGCGGGCTTCGGGTCTTCCTGGAAGTTGTCGGGCGGCAGCATGTTGTCGGCCGGCGTGACGAAGGTTTCGAAGAAGCGCCAGGTGCGCCGGGCGATCAGCCGCAGTTCCCGCGCGCCATCTTCGGTCAGGGTGCGGCGCTGTGCCACGGTGGGCGAACGGCTGGCCCACAAGGCCAGGGCCGGTGCCGCCAGCCAGAGCAGCACGAAGGGCAGCACCAGCGGCCAGGAGGAGGGAGCGAAGGCGACCGCCGTGCCGGCCACCGCCACGCCCAGCACGGTGCCGCTAGCCATCTGCCGGTAAAACCCCCGCGCATCAAGGCGGGGTCCCTGCGCCGACTGTGCCGCGGTTGTCCACTCCAGCAGGTGCCGGCGCGTGAACAGCAGACGCACCAGTGTGCGGCCGATCGCATCCGCCATGCGCCACGCCTGGTCCGGCAGAAAGGCAATCGAGAAAAAGGTCTGCAAGCCCGCCAACCACAGGTCGGCGGCCAACGTGCGCAGGGGCTTCGCCATATGAATGCCGCTGCGTCGCGGCACGACCGAGAACAGCGGCGCGATCGAGAACAGCGGCGCGAGAAATATCGGCAGCGCCACGGCGGCCAGCAACAGCATCACGGCCTGCGTCGCGGCAGGCTCCGGCAGCAGCCAGCACAGCCCCAGCGTCGCCAGGGTGAAGCCGGCCAGCAGCGAGCGCCTCAGGTTGTCCAGCATCTTGCCCAGGCCGATCGGCGGCACCGAGCGGCCCTTCCCCTTGTGGCCCAGCACCCAGGGCAGCAGTTGCCAGTCGCCGCGCGTCCAGCGATGCTGGCGCCGCGCAGCGACGTCGTAACGCGAAGGAAACTCCTCGATCACCTCGATGTCGGAAGCCAGTCCGGCGCGCGCGAACACGCCTTCGAACAAGTCGTGGCTGAGCAGCGCGTTGTCCGGCACGCGGCCGGCGAGCGCGGCTTCGAACGCGTCGACGTCATAGATGCCCTTGCCGGTGTACGAGCCCTCGCCGAACAAGTCCTGATAGACGTCGGATGCGGCCGCGGCGTACGGATCGATCCCGCCGGGGGCCGAGAACAGCCGCTGATACAACGACCCTTCGCGGCCGACCGGCAGCGAGGGCGTCACGCGCGGCTGCAGGATGGCGTTTCCGCCGACCACCCGCTGCAACTCGTTGCTGAAGCGCGGCCGGTTCAGCGGGTGCGCCATCTTGCCGATCAGTCTCGGTGCGGCGTCGCGTGGCAGGCGCGTGTCGGCGTCCAGCGTGACGACGTAACGCACACCCTCGGGCAGCCGCGGAGCACCGGCATCTGGCGCGTCGAAGCCGGTGTCGGTGGCGCCTCGCAGCAGCCGGTTGAGTTCGTGCAGCTTGCCGCGTTTGCGCTCCCATCCCATCCATTTGTCCTCGCCGGCGTTAAAGACGCGTCGCCGGTGCAGCAGGAAAAAACGTGCGGCGCCGCTGGGCCCGGCGCCGTAGCGAAGATTGAGCTGCGCGATGGCCTCGCGAGCGACGGCCAGCAACTGCGCGTCGCCCGGGCGGGTCTCCTGGTCGGCATCGAGCCCGTCGGTCAACAAGGCGAACAGCAGGTCGCCGCCGGTGCCGCAGAGATGATGCACTTCGAGGCGCTCGATCTGCTCCAGCAAATCGGCCTGGCTGGTCAGAAGGGTGGGTACCGCGACCAGCGTACGCAGGTGGGCCGGAACACCTTCGCGCAGCGCCAATGCCGGCAAGGTGACTGCGCCGAAACCCCAGTGAGTCATCCGGTTGATGAGCCCCGTGGCTGCATCCGTTGCCGGAATGAACGCCATCAGCGCCAGGGCAATGAGCCAGCCCGTCGTCAATCCCGGCAAGGACCCCAATGCGAGTGCGAGCAGGATGCCGGCCAGCAGCAGGGTTGCGCCGATGTAGCCGCCGATGCCCAGCCTGAGGTGCAGTCGCGCGACGGCCAGCGGCAAAGGCGGCTTGAAACCGATGGCGGCTTCCAGATCGAGACGCCCCTCGGCGATCAGGTGATAGCCGGGATCCCCCGTGCGTTCCGCATGCGCAGCGTCGCTCGCAGTAGCCGCCATTTTGCGCGAGGCCTCCAGCGCGCGGGCGGCGACATCGAGCTCGCTCAGCGCGCAGCCGCGCGACAGCTGTTCGATCGCGCTGCGATACAGGTTGCGCGTGGCGAAGTCCATCTCGCCAAAGGCGCTGCCGCCACGCAGGCATTCGTCCACCAGGCTGACGTTCTCGAACAGCTCGGTCCAGTCGATGTCCGAGATCAGCCGCATGCTGGTGATGACGTTGCGTACCGTGACGTTGGAGGCGCCCTGGCGCTGCTGGGCATGTTCCACCACCTCGTCGATCGAGGTGCCCTGCATGGCGAGCCGTTCGCCGAGCCAGCCCAGTGCCGGCGTGGTGCGCGGATCCTGGTCCCGCAGCCGCTTGGCGATTTGCGCGGCAAACAGTTCCGACAGCGGACCGGGATCGCGCGTGGCGATGTCGGCCTCGAGCGCGGAATGCGCCTGCCCCGCAGCGAGCAGGCGGTTGGCCAGCGCCTGGGCCTCGGCGCGCTCGCGCCGCCCTTCGGTGATCTGGTCGGTGAGCCGGCGCAGGTTTTCGATCAGCACGATGCGCAGGGTGATCGCCACTGCCCACAACTCGCCGATGGTGAGCGGCTGCACCCGCTGGTAGGCGGCGATGAAGCGCCGCAGCGACAGCGGATCGAAATGGCTGTCGGTGTGCGCAATGAAGGCCCACGCGATCCCGAACACGCGCGGGTAGCCGGCGAAGGGCCCCGCCGCCAGCTTCGGCAGTTGCCGGTAATAGCCGGGCGGCAGGTCATCGCGGATCTCGCGGATCTGCTCTTCGACCAGGTGATAGTTATCAAGCAGCCACTCGGCGGCCGGCACCACGCCGCGACCGCTTTCCAGTTCGGCGGCGCTGGCACGGTACGCAGCCAGCAGAACCACGGCGTTGTGGTCGAGGCGCCGTTGCAGCGACAGCACCGTCGGCGGTGTGGGCGTGACAGGCTGGGCGGCCGCAAGGCTCAGCGCATGCTGTTCCAGCCGCTCGACACCGAAGAGTTCCTGCCTGACGGGCGTCGTGTCATTCCACGGAGGCGGTGGCGGGCGGCGCCAGAAGGCCCAATTCGTCAGCCCGGGCCTTGGGGTCGAAGGTCGTACTCGCGCAGCATCACCGGCTCGCGTGAACCCTGGGCGGCGCGCCTGCGCACTGCCGCCTCGATGTCCGCCAGATTGGCGCGGAAAGTCTCGACCGGATCGTCACCCTGCGTCGTCGGACGAAAGCGATGGTGCAGCGCTTCACGGCCGACGCTGGCGCCAATCAACGCGCCATCGATCAACACCCAGAACCGCACGGTGCCGGAGCTCTCGTGGAAAAAGGGTTCGTCGGTGAGGTCGGCCATCCCCTGATGGTACAGCGGAACCAACCTTCAAAACGCGTTCGGACGCAGCATCCCCTCCAGCGCAGCACGGCATCAGGCCGGCACGCGCGGAAGGTCGGATAGCAACCGGTCGAACTCCAGCTTGACGACCGCGTAGCACTCGCAGACGGCTTTCTCGAGGCCGGGCCGGTCCAGCACCTCGATGCGCCCACGGCTGTAGCGGATCAGCCCCGCTGCCTGCAACCGGCGGGCGGCCTCGGTGACGCCCTCGCGCCGCACGCCGAGCATGTTGGCGATCAATTCCTGGGTCATGCTGAGCGTCGTCGACGGCAGCCGGTCCAGGCTCAGCAGCAGCCAGCGGCACAGGGCCTGCTCGACCGAGTGGTGACGATTGCAGACCGCCGTTTGCGACATCTGCGTCAACAGCGCCTGGGTGTAGCGCAGCAAGAGCCGTAGCAGAGCCCCGGCGCGGTTGAACTCGTCCTTGAGCAGCTGTCCTTCGAGCCGGTAGCCATGACCTTCGCTTTGCACCACCGCACGGCTGGGCGTGGTTTCCCCGCCCATGAACAGGGCGATGCCCAGGACGCCTTCATTGCCAACGACCGCGATCTCGGCGGAGGCGCCGTCCTGCAGCACGTAAAGCAGGGACACGATCGATGTCGTAGGGAAATAGACGTAATGCAGTTTTCCACCCGACTCGTAGAGAACCTCACCCAGGGGCATCGCGACCAGTTCCAGATGGGGCGCGAGCCGCTTGAACTCATCGGCCGGCAGGGCGGCCAGCAAATGGTTCTGGTTGGGGCTGTGCGGCGCCTGGCCTTTGGGGGGCATGGCGCATTGTGCACCGTGTGTGCGCCGCCGAACATAGTTCGCTGGAGGTGCGCGCAGCGTCATGTGTGCCAGCGTACATACAAAAAGCCGGTCTCGTGTGCAGCATGGCTCATGCCTTCTATTCCCAACGTTCTGCTTGCTTCCTTGCCGCGCAAGGTCTATCACGAGGTGCTGTCCAACTCTTCCGAAATGACGCTTGCATTCGGCCAATTGCTCTACGAGCACGAGCAGCCCATGCTCGACGTCTACTTTCCTCAAACCTGCGTGGTTTCGTTGATGGTGGTGGTGGACCAGCAGGTGGCGCTCGAGGTGGCCCTGGTTGGGCGCGAAGGCATGCTGGGGGTCCCGCTGGCACTTGGCGCCAAGCTGTCCCCGCTACGGGCCATCGTGCAGGGTGAGGGCGTGGCCCTGCGAATGAGCAAGGCCGCTTTTCTGGCGGCGCTGCGTGAGCATGCATCGCTGCAGCGAGCGCTCGATGCTTACAGCCACACACTGATGGCGCAGATCGCCCAGACGGCTGCATGCAACCGTTTCCACCCGCTCAATGCCCGACTGGCCCGCTGGCTCCTGCTGACCCGCGACCGCGGGGGTTCCGGCGAGTTTCGGGTGACCCAGGAGTTCCTCTCGGCGATGCTCGGAGTGCGCCGGGTCGGCGTCAGCGAAGCGGCTTCGGCTTTCCAGGACCGGCACCTGATCGAGTACAGCCGCGGCGTCATCAAGATCCTCGATCACCTCGGGCTGGAAGCCGCCTGCTGCTCCTGCTACGCGCTGGATGCGGTGCGGGCCGGCGCGATGGGGAGCTGGCGGCCGGTGGCATAGGCCGCTTGCGCGCGCGTCGGACGACATCCGTCACATACCTCTACTATGCCAAGGTTCGCGCCTTTGCCAGCTTGATTTCAATGGCAGCTGCCAGCTCTTCCATTGAAAATGGTTTGATCAGGACAGTTGCCTTGAAGCCCAGGGCATCGTTCAGCGCCTCGGTCTTGGCATAGCCTGTTGCGAAAATCACGGGCATGAGCAAGCCGGCGGCGCGGCCACGCTTGACCATCTCAGCGCCGCTCATCCCGGGCATCATGTAGTCGGACACGAGCAAGTCAGGCGGATCGACCGCCATCAGGTCCAGCGCGGCCTGGCCGCTTGATGCCTCGCTCACGGTGTAGCCAAGCCAGGAGAGGCCCTCCACCAGCAGCACGCGAATGTCGTCGTCGTCGTCGACCACCAGGATTTTTGCGGCGGCTGCCACGGCGACGGGTTGGACTGGAAGATGCCCGTCCGCGCCTTCGCTCGCCGGCGGCGGGGCGCTCTGGCGCAGCAGCAGCGTCACCTTCGTTCCAATCCCGACGGCGCTCGAGATGCGTGCCACGCCGCCTGCCTGCCGTGCAATGCCGTACACCTGCGCCAGCCCCAGGCCGCTCCCCTCGCTGAGATCCTTGGTCGTGAAGAAAGGATCGAAGGCGCGGGTCCGGATTCCCTCCGCCATGCCCGACCCGGTGTCGGTGACACTCAGCTCAAGGTAAGCGCCCGCCGGGAGATCCGGGTCGTTCTCCATGTCGCAAAGTTGCGTCGATACGCGCAGTTGCCCGCCGCGCGGCATGGCATCCCGGGCATTGATTGCCATGTTGAGTATGGCAAGCTCCAGTTGTACCTTGTCTGCCAGAACGAACACGCGTGACGGCTCCAGCTCGTACGAAATGTTCACTGCTGCCCCCAGCGTGCGCCGCAGCAGCTCCGACATGCCGCGCACCAGCGACATCATATCGACCGGAGCGATATCGATTTCCTGGGTGCGCGAAAACGCCAGCAGTTGCGCCGTCAGTCGGGCGCCGCGGCTGGATGCCTTCAGGCCGCTATCGGCCCACTTTCTCACATTGACAACGTCGCCGGGCCGCTCCCGGATCTGATTCAGGTTGCCGGAGATCGTCTGCAGCAGATTGTTGAAGTCGTGTGCCAGGCCGCCGGTGAGCTGCCCCACAGCTTCCATCTTCTGCGCCTGGCTGAACCGGGCTTTGATCGCGTGCTGCTGTGTGAGATCGGTGACCACACCTCCAATCAGACGCGGCCCGCCCGGCTCGGACACGATGTCGTTGACCGAAAAGTAGATGGGGACGGCCGGCTTGCCGGGGCGCTGGAGCAGGAATTCGGCGCGGGACGGCGCGCCCGCGGCGCCTCCGATCAGCGCGTCGAACTTCTCCAGTTCGTGCACGGAGAAAAAGCGCCTGATGCTGCTGCCGACCACTTTCTCGATCGGCGAGTCGAAGATCTCGCCGAGCCGCCGGTTGCCATACAGGACCACGCCCTCTTCGGAGAGCGTGACGGCACCTTCTTTCATTTGCTCGATCAGGAAGCGGTACGGCCGGTCGGCGTTGACCAGCGTGAAAATCTTGCTGAAGCCGGACTGCCGGACCAGCACGGCATCCACTTCCCCGTCGCGAATCGCATTGAGCGTCTCGTGCGCCTCGCGCAGTTCGCCTCGCAGATCGTCGATGAGTCGCCGCTGCGCCGGAACTACGCCGGTGGGGTCACGCTCCATACACGTCGTCCATGGCCAGGTTCAGCGCGAACAGCACCTTCTCTTCATTGGACATGTCGCCGATCGCACGGCGACTGGGCTGGGGGAGAAGCTTGATGAGCGTGGGGGCGGCGATGATCTGCGCCTGTGCTGCCGTGTCGGGTCGCTGGTAGATGTCGACGACGGTCAGGTCGTAATTGCCGGGCAGGTGCTTTTCGCAGTAACGCCGGATGTTTCGGACTGCGAGCATCGACCTCGGTGTCGAGCCCGCCACGTAGAGCTCCAGGACATAGCGCTCGACGCGAGCGCGCGGCAAGTCCTGGGGCATCCCCGTCGGCGCCATGCCGCGCTCTGAGATCTTAGTCATGGCGGGCGGGGCGGATATCGAGCCCGACCAGCACTCTCTCGGTGTTCGACAAGTCCCCGATGATCTTGGTCAGCGGCGACGGCAGGTGGCGCACCAGCGTCGGCAGCGCGAGGATCTGGTCCCCCGCGGCCAGTTGCGGGTTGACGCGCAGATCGATGATCTCGATCGTGTACCGTCCGGCCAGATGCGTTTCGCAAATCACGTGCAGGTTGCGGATCGCGGCGACCGACTTCGGCGTCTGGCCGGCAACGTAGAGCCGCAGCGCATAGTCGCTGTTGTCCGGGACTGCGCCGGGCGTGGCCGCTTCAGTGCTCGATATGGGCGTCATGGTGGCTAACTGCGGCGCTTGGCCATCACGGAACGGTCCGAGGCGATCGTGTTCTGCCGCAGCGTCCGCTGCGTGGACAGGCCGAGGGCTTCCTTCTCGGCGTCCTCGAGTTCCGCACGCATGTCCTCGATCTGGCGCTCGACAATCTCGCGGCTGCGTTTGAGCACGCGAATCCGGGTTTCGGCCTCCTGCCTGGCGGAATCCGCGTTTTCGCGCTCGCTAGCCTCCTGGGTGACACGTGCGGACCCCGTCAGCACGCCCGCCGCGCCAATGTAGGCGGGGATCACGATGATGCCCTCGGAAGTGATCTGGTACTCGCGCAACTGGTTGGAATGCCCCATGCCGCGCGCCTTGAGGACATACAGGATCCGGTTGCGCTCGCCATTCGACGAGGAGTTGGACAGGGAAATCCACTTGTCCATCAATGAGGAGATGCAGTGGTCGGCGTCGTTCATCGTCTCGTCCACGCTGGCGAGGCTAGTGAACAGCGCGGTGATGCCGTGCGATTTCAACAGGTCGATCAGACGCAACAGGATGGAGTTGACTTCGGTCGCGGGCCCTCGAAACGCCGAGATCGGGTCGATGACGACGATGGATGGCTTGAAGAGGTTGATGTCGCGGTGCATTTTTGCCAGATGCATCTCGACGCCATAGAGGCTGGGGCGTGCTGCCTCGAAGCGCAAAAGGCCGGACGCCAGGTGGCCCCCCAGCTTGATCCCGATCGATTCCATGTTGCGCACGATCTGCTTGGGCGACTCTTCGAATGCGAAATAGAGGCACTTCTCGCCCCGTTCGCAGCATGCATCAATGAAGCTGGCGCCGAATGTCGTCTTGCCGGTGCCAGCCAGCCCGGTGATGAGGATGCTGGACCCGCGAAAGTAGCCGCGGCCGTCGAACATGGCATCGAGTTGCGCGATGCCCGAGGACACAACCTGGTCCGACGTCTGGTGATCGAGCCCGGCGGAGGTGACCGGGAACACGCTGATCCCCTGTCTGTCGATGAGGAAGGGATATTCGTTGGTTCCGTGCGCGGAGCCCCGGTACTTGACGACGCGAAGACGGCGGGTGGTTACCTGATCGACCACCCGGTTGTCGAGCAGCACCACGCAGTCGGAGATGTACTCCTCGATGCCGTGACGCGTCAGTTGGCCTTCACCCCGCTCGCCGGTGATGATGGCCGTGACGCCGTTGGTCTTCAGCCATTCGAACAGGCGCCGCAGTTCCGACCTCAACAGCCCCGCATCGGAGAAGCTCGAGAACAGCGTCTCGATCGTGTCGAGAACGACCCGCTTGGCGCCGATCTGCTTGATCGCATAGTCCAGGCGGACGAACAGCCCTTCCAGGTCGTAATCCCCGGTTTCCTCGATTTCGCTGCGGTCCAGTCGGACATGGTCGATCACCAGACGTTTGTTGCGTACCAGGCTCTCCACGTCGTATCCGAGCGAGGCGACATTCGCCGTCAAGTCGCCGGCGCGTTCCTCGAACGACATGAAGACACCTGGCTCGTCGTACTGCTCGGCACCGCACACCAGAAAGGTCATCGCGAACAGGGTCTTCCCGCACCCCGCGGCGCCGCACAGCAAGGTGGGCCTTCCGCTCGGCACGCCCCCGCCGGTGATCTCGTCGAACCCGAGTATGCCGGTGGGAGTCTTGGGCAGTTCCTTCAAATCCATGGAATTTTGTCCGGTCGCATCAAGCAGCCGGGTCGGTCAACCGCGGCATCGTGACCACGAAGGTGCAGCCTGACCCCGGCAGATTGCGCACCTGCAACGTGCCGCCATCCGCTTCGACCGACTGGCGCGCGATCGTGAGCCCCAGGCCGAGCCCGGAGCGATCCTTGCTGAGTTGCTTGAACGGCGCAAACAACGCATCCGCTCCGCCCGGCGGCAATCCGCCGCAGTGGTCGGTGACTTCGAATTTGACCGAGTGGCTGGTGACATGCGTGTTCAAGGTGACTTCGGTGTGGTGTTGGGTGAACTTGAATGCGTTCTGCAACAGGTTGGCCAGGACGGCTAGCAGCCCATCACGACTGGCGAACACCTGCAGGCCGGGGTCCACTGGAGCGACTGTCAATTTGCAGCCGCTGGCCTCGACATACAGACTCGCCGCGTTGACCGCATCGGCCACCAGGGACTCGACGTGGAGCACTTCGCGCTGCGCCGTGATCTTGCTGCGGACATCTTTCACGGCGTCGTCGGTCAAGGTTTTCATGGCCGTCAGGCTGCGCTTGAGCACCGCCCCGGTCGCACCCGTCAGGGAAAGGCTGCCGGTTTCGATGGCCGCTGCCGCGAGCATTGCCGCGGACAGGGAGTTTCGAAGCTCATGCACCAGAAAGCCGATGCGTTCATCAGCAGACCGGCCATACCGGCGGGCGAGCGAGGCGTCGCGGTGGAAGTTGAATTCGGTCACCGCTTCGGCAATTGCATTGTCCAGGCAGCGGTTCAAGGTTCGGAATTCGTCGATGCCGAACGGTGCGTCGCGCTCGAACGCCAGGTCGGTGATGGCCTGGCAGAGATCGCCGTAGGCGTGCACGACCTGGTCCACCGTAAACCCCAGCTCCAGCAATTGCTTGCCGTGGGCTGCTGCGCTGACTCCCATCTCCGAGGTGGCTGTTGCATCGCCGCCGGATGGGCCGGAAATTTGCAGGCTGGCGTCGGCATCATCGACTTCTTCGGCCTGCAGCGTTCGCTGCAACTGGTCCAGGAAAATCGGGACGCCGTTCTTGAGCTGAAATTCGGACGCGGCACGATGGGGCCGCCTGGCCACTTTTGCCTTGCAACGGGCGATCAGCTCGTCCCGATTGTTGGACAGGAAGACATGCATCATGGCGATGCTTTAGTGCGCCGACAGACGAGCGGGGGGGAGGAGAGGTGAGACACATCCATATTGACTTCTAGCTTCCGCCAGTTCGCTTGTCTGTGCGGCGTCCAACTTAGCAGCGCTCGTCCTCAGCCAGACGACAAGCCGCTACGTACTGCTTTTGTGGCGCGCCTTGCCACGTTGCCGGTGGTTAGGGTCTTGATCATTGACTGATGAGTAAGCGCCGGACACTTGCGGCTTGGCTTGGAACCCGGAAAGCGTCGGAATTGCTTCCGATGCCGGGGGCGGGTTGACTTCGGCCAGTCGTTCTTTCCCATCTCCTCCGGCAGCACCGATCAGGGCCAAAGCCATGGCCAGGAGCAGGAGTCGGACCCTGAAGACGGTGACGGCGGCCAAGTGCATTGCGCATCTTGCCGCCAATGCCGAGGCTGAGGTGTAGGA
>JBKJHN010000024.1:0-9443 GCA_046599015.1 Ramlibacter sp. | reverse complement strand
GCTGGCCGCGAATGACAGTTGCTTGAGCGGCCGGTTGATCAGCCGCGCGATGAGCGCGGCGCCGGCCAGCGACAGCCCGGCCGCGGTGATCAGCCAGATCAGCCAGGTTCGCCCGCCTACGCGCGTGAGCCGCGAGCGGTCGAGCAACATCCAGTACTGGTCGGAATCGATCTTGAACCCGACCCACAGCCCTTCTTCGCCATTCACGCTGGCCGCCATCACCGTGCCCGGGCCCAGCTTGGTCACCAGCTCGTCCATCACCCGGGTGTCGAGTTCATCCGCGCTGAAGGACGCGTATCGATCGGTCGGTTCTCGGGGAACGATGCGCACGCCTTCCTGGTCGGCCAGCGTCTTGATCAGTGACACCCGCGCGATTGAATCCGAATGAACCAGAGCCGCGCGGCTGAGGTTGACCAGCGAAGCGATCTGTTGCGCCGTCTGGACTGCCCGTGGTTCGAATTCGAGCGCGCGAAATGTCTGCAGCCACGCAACGATGCTGCCAATCAGCAGAAGTGACAAGAGAAAGAATGTGCGCCAGAAAAGCGAGAGCCCGAGCCGCGGACGCATGTCCAGCGGCGCCGGCGCCGTTTCAATCGGTGCCGGTCCGGTTACGTCGATGCTGGTCGTGACGCCGCGAATCAAGTGCCTGTCCCCTCGACATGCTGCCAGCCCGGATTATTGTTTAACTTCAGCAGCCGGGGCGATCAACCCGCACCATCGGGTACGAAGACGTAACCGACACCCCACACGGTCTGGATATAGCGCGGGGCTGCCGGGTCGGTTTCGACCAGCTTGCGCAACCGGGAGACCTGCACGTCCAGGCTTCGGTCGAAGGGTTCGAACTCACGGCCACGCGCCAGCTGCGCCAGCTTTTCGCGCGACAGTGGCTGGCGCGGATGCCGCACCAGCGCCTTCAGCATGGCAAATTCGCCCGTGGTGAGGGGCAGCTCTTCGCCGTTCTTGTGCAGGGTGCGGGCACCGAGGTCGAAGCCGAAAGGACCGAAATTAACTACTTCGTTGTCGCTGGACGGTGCTCCGGGTGCTTCCTGGGCCGGTCGGCGCCGCAGCACGGCGTGCACCCGTGCCAGCAACTCGCGGGGGTTGAACGGCTTGCCCAGATAATCGTCGGCGCCGACTTCGAGCCCGACGATCCGGTCGACGTCCTCGCCCTTGGCCGTGAGCATGATGATGGGCGTGCGGTCGTTGGCTGCGCGCAGGCGGCGGCAGATCGAAAGCCCGTCTTCCCCGGGCATCATCAGGTCGAGCACGATCAGGTCGGCGGTCTCGCGCAGCATCAGGCGGTTCAGGGCCTTGCCGTCTTCGGCCAGGATCACCTCGAACCCCTCTTGCGTCAGATAGCGGCGCAGCAAGTCGCGGATTCGGGCGTCGTCGTCGACGATCAGGATCTTGTCGGTGCGGGCTGCAGCTTGTGTCATGTTGCTCCAGAAATGGATTTGTAACAGCGCCGATTCTGAAGGGCTTGAAGCCCGGCGGGAGGTGTTTTCCCCTACCCTTGACACAGTGTTACAAATGTTGCCCTGCCCGGCAGCCGTTCACCAACCGCGTGTGAACCGCATTCGGCCGCCGCCGTTTAATGCTGGAAATGCAAAAGTACCTCATCCTTGCGGGCGTCCTTGGCGCCACATTCGCGCAGGCGCAAGACACGTCCGCGGCAGCCGCCAAGCAGGTTTCCGTAGACCGCGCCACCGTTTCGCCCACCGTGGCTCCAGCCGCGGTCGCCAGACCGCGCCAGCTGAACGCGCAAGAGCGGGCGGAATTGCGGCGGCAGCTCTACCAGTTCCGGCGGCTTTCCGCGAAAGAACCGTGACACGAGTGCCCGACCGTGCGCTAAAGTCACCGGTCTTATGAAATACAAGAAGAATTTGAATGCCGTGAGGGGCGTGATTGCGTGGTGCCTTGGGCTACTAATATCAGGAGCGGCTGCGGCGCAGACGACGCCGCCGCAAAACGTGCTCCAGCTGTCGGCCAGCGGAACGGTTGAAACCCAGCAGGACATGCTTGGCATCACGCTCACCACCACGCGTGAGGGCTCGGATCCAAGCACCGTCCAGGCGCAGCTCAAAGCCGCGCTCGAGACTGCGTTGGGCGAGGCCCGCAAGTCTGCGCTGCCGGGGCAGCTGGACGTTCGCACGGGTAACTTCGCGCTGTACCCGCGCTACAGCCAGGGCGGCAAGATTGCCAGTTGGCAGGGCACTGCCGAGCTGGTGCTAGAGGGCCGCGATTTTCCCCGCATCACCCAGACTGCCGGAAGAATCCAGACGATGACACTGGGTGGCGTGAGCTTCTCTCTCAGCCGCGAGCAGCGTGCGAAGGTCGAAGGCGATGCACAGGCCCTGGCCATCGAGCGTTTCAAGGCCAAAGCCGCGGAACTGGCCAAGGGTTTCGGCTTCTCGGGCTACACCCTGCGTGAGGTGGCCGTCAATGCCAACGACCAGGGGTTCATACCGCGCCAGAGGATGATGGCCACCGAGGCCAAGGCCGCGCAGGCCGACATGGCCGTGCCGGTGGAGGCCGGCAAGAGCGCCGTGGTGGTGACGGTGTCGGGTTCCGTACAACTGCGCTAGCTGCCGTCCGACAGGAGGTTGGCGAGGCTGCGCTTAAGCTGAAGCATGTGGGTCGAACAGTCCCGTTCAGAAACGATGGCGACTCCCGGGACGGAGGCGAGCGCGCCATTGTTCGTCGTGATAAACCCCTCCTCCGGCAGCAACGATTCGGCCCGCGTGCGTGAGCTGCTGTCCCGGGTGTTCGACGAGGCGGGCCGGGCCGTCACCTTTATCGAAGTGGCGGATCCGGGCAAGCTGGCCAGTGTCTTCGACCAGGTCGGCGCGCAGGCCAGGGAAGCCGGTGGCATCGTGGTCGCCGTCGGTGGGGACGGCACCATCAACGCCGCTGCGAACGCTGCCATAGCCCATGGTTGTCCGCTGGGCGTGATCCCGCAGGGCACCTTCAACCTGCTGGCCCGTGACCATGGCATTCCGATCGACGCTGAGGCTTCGGCGCGAGCGCTGGTGCGGGCCAAGGCCAGCCCGGTCCAGGTCGGCAGCGTCAACGGTCAGACCTTTCATGTGAATGCCAGCCTGGGCCTTTACCCGCAGCTGCTGCAGGACCGCGAAGCCTTCAATGCGCAGCTATGGCGCACGCCGTGGGTCGCTGTCCTTTCGGCTTTGGTCACGCTGTTCAAGTGGCGCAAGCAGCTGATTCTCGACGTCGAATGCGATGGCCAACGGACCGTTTTGAGGACACCCATGCTGTTCGTTGCGAACAACCGGCTGCAGATGGAACGCATCGGGCTGGACGCCGCCGAGGCGGCCGGTACCGCCAAGGGCCGGCTGGCGGGCGTGGTGACACGGCCAGTCGGTAGCTGGGCGATGCTGGGGCTGGTCTTGCGCGGCGCGCTGGGCCGTCTGGGCGAGGCCGACCATGTGCAGGAATTTTCGTTCCAGAAGCTGGAAGTGAAAGTGCGCGGCCGGCGGCGGGTCAAGGTGGCCACCGACGGCGAAGTGCGGATCGTGACGCCGCCGCTGACCTTTGCGGTGGGATCCGAACCCCTGCTCCTGATGATCCCGGCGGCCGAGGATCGGGCGCCGCGCGAATGAGCATCCTGCTGCACATCTCCGACACGCATTTCGGCACGGAGCAACCGCCCGTGGTCGCGGCATTGAGGGCGCTGGTTCGCGAACGCCATCCCGATGTCCTGGTATTCAGCGGCGACATCACCCAGCGGGCGCGGCCCGAGGAATTTGCGGCGGCAAGGCGGATGTGCGAGTGGCTGGGCATCGCGCGCATGCTGGCGCTGCCGGGCAATCACGACATCCCGCTGCTCAACCTGTTCGCCCGCATCAACCGGCCTTACGGCAACTACCTGAAGGAGTTCGGGCCGCGTCTCGAGCCGATGCTGGACACGGATGATTTTCTGGTGCTGGGCGTCAACACGACCCGAGCTGCGCGCCACACGAATGGCGAGGTCTCGCTGGAGCAGGTGCATCGCGTCGCGAAACAGTTGCAGAGCGCCCGGCCGCGGCAACTTCGCATCGTGGTCACCCATCAGCCGGCGGATGTGATCAGGGCTGAGGACGAACATGACCGATTGCGTGGCGCGGAGCACGCGTTGCAGGATTGGTCTCGGGCCGGCGCGGACCTGGTGCTTGGCGGGCACATCCACCTTCCTTATGTGCTGGACCTTGCCGCGCGTCCCACGCCGACGCCCAGGCGCATGTGGTGCGTGCAGGCAGGCACTGCGGTGTCGACCCGGCTGCGGCATGACACCTGCAACTCGGTCAACCTGATCCACTGGCGGCCGTCGCCGCCCGGCGAACCACGCACCTGCCAGGTGGAACGGTGCGACTACAGCGCAGACCAGGGCTGGTTCGCGACCGCTGAAACGACCACCTGTCCGCTTGACTAGCCCGGACTGGTTACTGCGCGGCCCAACCCCCGTCCATGTTCCACGAGACGCCACGCACATTGTTCGCGGCAGGGGAACAGAAGAACACCGCCAGCTCGCCCAGTTCCTCGGGCGTGGTGAACTGCATCGAGGGTTCCTTTTCTCCGAGCAATTGCCGGATGGCCTCTTCATTGCTGATCTTGTTGGCCGCCGCCCTGGCATCCACCTGCTTTTGCACCAACGGCGTCAGCACCCAGCCGGGGCAGATCGCGTTGCAGGTAATGCCGGTGGTCGCGTTCTCCAGCGCGGTCACCTTGGTCAGTCCCAAGAGGCCGTGCTTGGCGGCTACGTAGGCGCTCTTCTGCGCCGAGGCCACCAGGCCGTGCACTGACGCCAGATTGATGATCCGGCCCCAGTTGGCGGCCTTCATCGCCGGAAGCGCCAGGCGGGTCGTGTGGAAAGCGCTGGACAGATTGATGGCGATGATCGCGTCCCATTTTTCGGGCGGAAAGTCCTCGATCGGGGCGACATGCTGGATACCGGCGTTGTTCACCAGGACATCGAGGCGGCCAAACTGCGACGCGGCGTACTTCATCATATCCTCGATGTCGCCCGGCTTGCTCATGTCCGCACCGTGATAAGCCACCTTGGCGCCGATCGCCCGCACTTCAGATTGAGGGCCTTCGACATCGCCGAAGCCGTTCAGGACGATGTTGGCGCCCTGGCGAGCCAAAGCCTTGGCAATCCCCAGGCCAATACCGCTGGTGGAACCCGTGACGAGCGCGGTTTTGCCTTTCAGCATGATGGTCTCCATATTCAGTTTAGGATCAGGTCGAAGAGCAACAAGGATGCAGCCGTGAAGTATGCGGTTTTTTGACGCACATGCCAGAACCTACGCTGAACTACGTACTTTGCCCCGATGCCTCCGGCGGCCATCGCATGGCCTCTTGGGAATGGGGGGACCCCGCCGCCTCGCATGTGGTCGTCTGCGTGCATGGGCTATCGCGCCAGGGGCGGGATTTCGATGTGCTGGCGCAGGCGTTGGCAGCGCGAGCCGATCACCCGGTCCGGATCGTGTGCCCGGATGTGGCTGGTCGCGGACGCAGCGATTGGCTGAAGGATCCGATGGGCTATCAGATCCCTCAATATGCGTCCGACATGCTGGCGCTGTTGGCGCAGCTGCATCGGCAAGCGGCCATTCACACGCTGGACTGGGTCGGGACCAGCATGGGCGGGCTGATCGGCATGGCCGTTTGCGGCACGCCGGATCTGCCGCTTCCGGCGCCCGTGCGCAAGCTGGTGCTCAATGATGTCGGGCCCATGATCCAGTGGAAGGCGCTACAGCGAATCGGCAATTACCTGGGCCAGACCGGACGCTTCGATTCGGTCCAGCAGGCGGCTGACGCGATGTGGGCGATTTCCACCAGCTTTGGTCCACACACGCCCGATCAATGGCTGGCCTTGTCGCAGGCCATGGTCAAGCCCTTGCCCGACGGTGGCCTGACGCTGCATTACGACCCGGCCATCGCCCTGCCGTTGCGCCAGCTGACCGAGGAGTCCGCGGCACAGGGTGAAGCCGTCCTCTGGCAGCTGTACGACAACATTCATGCGCAAACCCTGCTGTTGCGCGGCGAAGATTCCGATGTGCTGGCCCACGAGACCGCACTGGCGATGATGCAGCGCGGCCCCAAGGCCCGTGTGCTCGAATTCCAGGGGGTGGGGCATGCGCCCACTTTGGTGACGGACAACCAGGTCGCGGCAGTGACCGACTTCCTCTTGACAGGAACAGATGAAAAGCCTCTTGGCGGAGCAAGTTGATACCCCCGCGATCCCGGAGCTGATCGCCGCCACCGAACAGGCCATGCCGCAGCAGGCCCATGCGCTGGCGCGTGCGCGGGCCTTCGCCGAGCCTTTCATTGGCGGCGAAACGCTGGACACGGGCGAGAACACGCTGGCCCACGCCGATGCGGTGGCTTCGATCCTGAAGTCGATGGGCGGCTCCGAGGCCATGCAGGCGGCGAGCTATCTGGTGTACGCGTGTCCGCACCTGACCAAACCGCAGGAAGTGATCGCCAAGGCCTTTGGCGAGAACTACGCCGCGCTGGCGATCGAGACCATCAAACTGGTCAAGGTGCAGCAGCAGACCCGTGAGGCCGGGCAGCGGGTGGATGACCCGAAGGCGCAGACCGAGGCCGTTCGCAAGATGCTGCTGGCGTTCTCACGTGACCTGCGGGTCGTGATGCTGCGTCTGGCATCCAGACTGCAGACGCTGCGCTGGCACGCCGCGCGCAAAACCGTCGCGCCGCCCAGTGTCGCGCGTGAGGCGTTGAACGTGTTCGCGCCGCTCGCCAACCGCCTGGGCATCTGGCAGCTCAAGTGGGAAATGGAAGATCTGGCCTTTCGTTTTCTCGAGCCGGAAACCTACAAGAAGGTCGCCCGGCTGCTGGACGAAAAGCGGGTTGAGCGCGAAGAGTATGTGCAACAGTTGCGCGGCCGG
Source organism: Ramlibacter sp. (assembly GCA_046599015.1). GTDB lineage: Bacteria > Pseudomonadota > Gammaproteobacteria > Burkholderiales > Burkholderiaceae_C > Ramlibacter. The sequence goes on along the minus strand of JBKJHN010000024.1, from coordinate 2,541 downwards.
CTCGAGTCCGAGCTCAAGGCGCAAGGAATCAACGCAAGCGTCCACGGACGACCCAAGCACATCTACAGCATCGTCAGGAAGATGCGCGGCAAGTCACTGGACTTCGACCAGGTGTTCGACATCCGTGCGCTGCGGGTCATCGTGCCCCAGATCAAGGATTGCTATGCCGCTTTGTCCTGGGTGCATCAGCAGTTAACGCCGCTGGTGGAGGAGTTCGACGACTACATCGCCAAGCCCAAGGCCAACGGCTACCAGTCGCTGCATACCATCGTATGTGATCAGGCCGGCCGGCCGATCGAGATCCAGATCCGCACCCAGGCCATGCACGACCACGCAGAACATGGTGTCGCCGCGCACTGGGCCTACAAGGAAGCGGGCGCCAAGGGCTATACCGGCGTGGCGGCGAGTGGCCAGTACGACGCCAAGATCGCGGTGTTGCGCCAACTGCTGGCGTGGGAGCGGGATCTGGCCGGTTCCGGCGAGGGGCTGTTCGAAGACCGCATCTACGTGCTCACGCCCGACGCGGCGATCCTCGAATTGCCCCAGGGCGCCACCCCGGTCGACTTCGCCTACACATTGCATACCAACCTGGGGCACCGCTGCCGTGGCGCGCGTGTCGATGGCGCGATGGTGCCGTTGAACACGCCCCTGCAGAACGGGCAGACGGTGGAGATCACGGCTGCCAAGGAGGGCGGGCCGTCCCGCGACTGGCTGAATGCCGACCTGGGCTTTCTGGCCAGTCACCGTGCCAAGGCCAAGGTGCGCGCCTGGTTCAACGAACAGAGCAAGCACGAGACAATCGCCCGCGGCCGGGAAGCCGTCGAGAAGCTGCTGCAGCGTGAAGGCAAGACCGCGTTCAAGCTCGAAGACCTGGCATCGCAGCTTGGCTTCAAGTCCGCGGACGACCTGTTTGCGGTGGTGGGCAAGGACGAATACTCGCTGCGCAATATCGAGGCGCTCGTCAAGCCGCGCGAAGCGCCGCTCGCCCCCGATGACTTCCTGCTGCTGAAGAAGCCGCGCCATACCGAGCGTACGCCCAAGGGCGGTGTGCTGGTGGTCGGCATCGACTCGCTGATGACGCAGCTGGCCAAGTGTTGCAAGCCTGCTCCGCCCGATGCGATCGGCGGCTTCGTCACGCGCGGCAAGGGCGTGAGCATCCATCGCCAGGGCTGCAGCAACTTCCGCGAACTGGTGGCCCGCTCCCTGGAGCGCGTGATCGAAGTGGAGTGGGGCAAGTCGAAGTCGGACGGCGCCGCCGTTTATCCCGTCGACGTGGGCGTCGAGGCGGCCGACCGCCAGGGACTGCTGCGTGACATCTCGGAGGTATTCGCCAAGGAGAAGATGAACGTGATCGGTGTCCAGACGCAGTCGGTGAAGAGCACCGCCTGGATGACGTTCACCGTGGAGATCGCCGATTCGGCGCGTTTGAACAAGGTGTTGGGGCAGGTGGCCGAGGTGCGGGGGGTGCGTTGGGCGAAGCGGCGGTAATCCATGGCAGGGCTGCTACAATCCAGCCCTCGAAAACGAATTTCAGGCGCGTAGCTCAGCTGGTTAGAGCACCACCTTGACATGGTGGGGGTCGTTGGTTCGAGTCCAATCGCGCCTACCAAATTCGGCAGGAGAATCCAGCACCTGGCGGAAACGCCCGGTGCTTTTCTGTTGCCTGTACGAAAGAAGCGGAAGCAGGCTGCGATGACTCGTGCGGTCAAGCTGCGGCGCGCAGCTGAGCCGGATCGAGCAGAAGATAGCTGGCAGACCGTTTGGCTTCCCGGTTACCGTCGTCGCTGACCACAACGATTCGCTCGATGCCGCCGACCAAAGCCGGGCTCACCCCTTCGGCCTTCTTGAAATCCCGCAAGCCGGCAACAGTCACCCGGTGGGCTGGCGTGCCTGGAACGCCGCTCCAGCGCCAGAGCTCAAAGGCGGCCGGTTCTCGTGATGCCGGGCCACCGATCACCAGATAAGCGCCCAGCGCGGGAACATAGGACAAGCTGCGGATGCCCTGGCCGCCAAGATCCAGTTCTTCGAGCAATGGCGCGATCCGGGGCGCCTCATCCGATTCGAAGACCTCAGAGGGATTCTCGACACTGGCGATGAGTGCTCGGCCATCGCGCAGCGGGCTGCGGAATCCGATCAACAGCCGCTGCTGATCGGGGCTGATCTCCAGCCCTTCGATATTGAGCCCGCCGCTGGCCTTGACCTCGCGCACCTGGGCTGCTGCCGCCAGCACGGGATGTCTCGTCGTCAGGGCATGCTTCAACCCATCGACGACCCTGGGGTCCACAACCCGATCGCCCTCGATTCGAAACCGGACCAGCTTCTCACGAGACTTCTTGTGGTCGCCATCGTCGTCGCGCGAGTGCGATGTGATTGCGTAGACAAATCCCGTCCGGTCCGCGGCCAGCCCTTCGAGATCGTCCAGCCTCCAGAAGGAACTGAACATTTGAAGCAGTCCGGCAGTCAACGCTTCGGTCTTCACGGTGCCATCGGCGCCGAGGGTCACCAGGCTCAGCGGATGTTCCTTTTCGTCCTCGACCACCA
>JBKJHN010000229.1:0-9058 GCA_046599015.1 Ramlibacter sp. | reverse complement strand
GTGAAGATGTAGCGGTGCGGCTTGTCGCCTTCGGGCGGGCACACGCCGCCCCAGGCGGCAACGCCGTAATCGATGCGCACCTGCTTGGCCCCGGGCGGCAGGTTGGCGCCGCTGACGTTGCCGGCGTCGGCTTTAAGCTCCGTCACGTTGGCGGGGATGTTGATCACCGACCAGTGCCACCAGCCGGAGCCGGTGGGCGCGTCGGGGTCGTACACCGTGACGGCGAAGCTCTTGGTGTCCTTGGGCGCACCGCTCCACTTCAAGGCGGGCGACTTGTTCTCGCCCGAACAGCCGAAGCCGTTGAACTCGAACTTCTTGTCGATCATCGCGTTGGGCTTGATGTCCGGGCTGGTAAGTGTGAAGCCCGCAGCGCTGGCCAATGGAACCGCGCTCAGCATGGCCAGGGCGATCAGGGACTGTCTCATGGGCTTCTCCTTTTTGTGTCGAGGCCCGCATGATGCACCAAAACCGGACCGCCGAAACTCCACAGGACGATCACTTCAGGACAGGTGCTTTCCCACCAATCCCGCCAGTTCGAACATCGTCACCTGTGGCTTGCCGAACACCGGCAGCAGCTTGGCGTCCGCGTTGATCGAGCGCTTGTCCTTGGAGTCCTGCAGCCCGTTGGCCTTGATGTAGTCCCACAGCTTCTTGATGACCTGGGTGCGGGCCACCGGTTCGGCACCGATCACGGCGGCGAGATCGGCACTGGGCTTCAGGCCAGCGCCGGTCGGGCGGGCCTTGGCGGCAGCCTTTTTGGCCGGCGCCGCTTTCTTTGCCGGCGCGGCCTTCTTCGCCGCAGCTGTCTTCTTTCCCCCGGCCTTGGTTGCGCCGGGCGCGTACTTGGCCGCCGGCTCCCTGGCCGCGGGGGATTTGCCCGCCGCAGTCTTGCGCGGCGGGAACTTCGATGGTGCAAATTCGAAATTCACTTTGCCGGCTTCCTTGTCCCACGCCAGAAAAGCCTTGAAAGCACGGCGCGTGCGCATCGAGACGAACTTGTCCAGCAGGTCGGTCTTGCCGGTTCCGAGCAGCTTGGTCATCTGCTCGCGCGACACCGGTTGCTGCAGGATCACCTGGCCGGTCTTGAACTCGCAGGTCGGCGTCGGCTGGCCGGCGGTCGGCACCGACTTCTCGCAGATGTAGTTCTTGCCGTACTCGAACACGCGGGCGCCGCACTTCGGGCAGAGCCCAAGCGACTGCTGCTCGCTGAAGTCGACGATCTCGCCGGTCTCGGCGGCGTCCTTGTCGTTGCCAAAATCGAACTCGAGCTTCCAGTTCTTCTCGTCCTCATTGAACTTGAGCACGATCTCCGAGGTGAACGGCCAACCGGCCTTGGAGCGGAAGCCCTCCAGCGGGCCGATCTTCTTGTCCCGCAGCAGCTGCTCGACCTCGGCCGCGTCGAAAGTGCGCCCGGCCGGTGTCTTGCCGAAGGAAAAGCCGCAGGCGTCTTCACCGGTGTCGCTCTTTCCGACACAGGTGAAGCGCCGGTAGTTTTCCTTCACCACGCCGCCGCAGTTCGGGCAACGCGTCGACAGCGTTGCATAGTCGCCGGGCACGGTGTCCCGGTCGTATTCCTTGGCCTTCTTGACGATGTGCCTGGTCATCTCGGCGATCTCGCGCATGAACTCGTCGCGGCTCAATTTGCCGTGCTCCATCTGCGCCAGCTTGTATTCCCACTCGCCGGTGAGCTCGGGCTTGGACAATTCCTCCACACCCAGGCCGCGCAGCAGCGTCATCAACTGGAACGCCTTGGCAGTCGGTATCAGCTCGCGGCCCTCGCGGAACATGTACTTCTCGTTGATCAGGCCTTCGATGATCGATGCGCGGGTGGCCGGGGTGCCCAGGCCTTTTTCCTGCATCGCCTCGCGCAACTCGTCGTCTTCGACGAACTTGCCGGCGCCTTCCATCGCGCCCAGCAATGTCGCTTCGGAATAGCGCGCCGGCGGCCGGGTCTTGAGGTGCCTGGCATCGGCGGTTTCGGTTCGCACCAACTCGCCGGGCTTGACCGGCACGAGACTCTGGCCTTTATCGCCCTCCTTCGCGTCAGCGACCTCTTCAGCGGCTTCCTTGCCCCAGATCGCCAGCCAGCCCGGCTTGACGAGCACCTTGCCTTCGGTCTTGAAGCTGTGGCCGATCACTTGTGAGATCCGCGTCGTCACCATGAACTCGGCGCTGGGGAAGAACACCGACAGGAAGCGCCTGACCACCAGGTCGTACAGGCGCTGCTCGGCATCCGACAGGCCGCTGGGCGCCTGCAGCGTCGGGATGATCGCAAAGTGATCGCTGACCTTGGCGTTGTCGAAGATCCGTTTGCTGGGCCTGACGTAGTTTTCGTCGATCGCCTGCCTGGCGAAAGGCGCCAGGTGCCGCATGCCGCTGCCGGCCAGCATGCCCATCGTCTCCTTGACGACAGGCAGGTAATCCTCGGGCAAGGCGCGCGAGTCGGTTCGCGGATAGGTCAGCGCCTTGTGCCGCTCGTACAGGCTCTGCGCCAGCGCCAGGGTGGTCTTGGCCGAATAGCCGAAGCGGCCGTTGGCTTCGCGCTGCAGCGAAGTGAGGTCGAACAGCAGCGGCGAGGCTTGGGTCGTCGGCTTGGACTCTTCGGTGACCGACGCTGCCTTGCCGCGCACCGCGTTGGCGATGGCCAGGGCCTCGCGCTCGGACCAGAGCCGGTCGGCCTTGATTTCGGCATCTTCCGGGTGCTTCTTCCACTTCGGGTCGAACCACTTGGCCGGGTATTCGCCGGCCTCGGCCAGAAACGACGCGTGGATTTCCCAGTAATCGCGGCTGATGAATTTGCGGATCTGCTCTTCGCGTTCAACCACCACGGCCAGCGTGGGCGTCTGCACGCGCCCGACAGTGGTCAGGAAAAAGCCGCCGTCGCGCGAGTTGAACGCCGTCATCGCGCGGGTGCCGTTGATGCCAACCAGCCAGTCCGCTTCGGAGCGCGAGCGGGCCGCGTTGGCCAGGCCCTCCATCTGCTTGTCGCTGCGCAGCGCGGCAAAGCCGTCGCGGATCGCCTGTGGCGTCATTGATTGCAGCCACAACCGGCGTACCGGTTTGGCCGGTCCGGCTCTCTTGCTGGCGCCCGGCCTGTCATTGCCAAAGGCAAACTGCTCGATGAGCCGGAAGATCAGCTCGCCCTCGCGCCCGGCGTCGCAGGCATTGACGAGGTCGCCGACGTCCTTGCGCTTGGCCAGCCTGACCACCGCGTTCAGGCGCGACTTGGTCTTGTCTACCGGCTTCAGGTCGAAGTAGGGCGGGATCACCGGCAGGTGCGCGAAGCTCCACTTGCCGCGCTTGACGTCGAACTCCTCGGGCGCCTGGATCTCCACCAGATGGCCGACAGCGCTGGTGACGACGTACTTGTCGCTTTCGAAGTACTCGTCGTGTTTATCGAACTTGCCGGCCGCAGGCGTCAGGGCCCGCACGATGTCCTGCGCCACTGACGGTTTCTCGGCAATTACCAAAGTTTTCATAAAGCTGAACACGGGATGCCCTTGGGCATCCCGTCCCTTGTCCTGGAAGTATTCATACAATCAACGCTTCTCGCGCGTGCGCGCACACGCATCCGCGCACGTGCCTATTCAAATTAACACGAGTTTTCCCGATGGCAGAAAAAGCAGTGAATGGGGTGGATCCATCGACCGGCGAGGGCGCGGCCAAGGCCGGCGGCAAGGCCCCCGACGCTTCGCGGCGTATCCAGGTGCGGCGTTCGGGCGTTCATGGCAAGGGTGTGTTCGCGGCGCAAGACATCGCGGAAGGCGACTCCATCGTTGCATATGTGGGCGAGGTGATCACCTGGAAAGAGGCCTTGCGCCGCCATCCGCATGATCCCAAGGATCCGAACCATACCTTTTATTTCCATATCGACGAAAAGCGGGTGATCGACGCCAAGTACGGCGGCAATTCGTCGCGCTGGATCAACCACTCCTGCGATCCGAACTGCGAGGCCGACGAAGAGGACGGCAAGGTCTTCATCAAGGCGCTGCGCAACATCCGCGCGGGCGAAGAGCTCAACTATGACTACGGCCTGATCATCGACGAACCCTACACCCGCAAGCTCAAGGCCGAGTATCCGTGCTGGTGCGGCGCCAGGCTGTGCCGCGGCACGCTGCTGGCATCCAAGCGCCGGCAGCGCAAGTAGAGTGGAAGCTGGGCCGCCCCAAGATGCGAAGGCCCCCCCGGGGGGCAGCGCGGCGGCTTTGGTCGCAAGCGTGGGGGCGACACTTTCGGGCTTCACGGTCGAAGTGTTGGCCGAGGTAGCCTCCACCAACACCGAACTGATGCGCCGCGCCCGCAGTGGTCGCGTCGAGCCGGTGCTGCTGGTGGCGCGGCAGCAGACTGCGGGACGCGGCCGTCTGGGCCGGTCCTGGGACAGCGCCGCCGGCGAATCACTGACGTTTTCGCTGGGGCTGCCACTCGCGCCGCTTGACTGGTCCGGGCTGTCGCTGGCGGTCGGAGTCAGCCTGGCCGACAGTCTGCACCCGCGAATCCGGCTGAAATGGCCGAACGACCTGTGGCTGCACGATCGCAAGCTTGCCGGTATCCTGATCGAAACCGCCGGCTCCGGTGAGCGAGAGGCGCCGCGGTATGCCGTGGTGGGCGTCGGCATCAATATTGCCCAACGTGCTTCTGATGGATTGTCCATGCCGCCGGCATGGCTGCGCGAGGTGCTGCCGGAAGTGGACGCCGGCCAGGCACTGCAGCGTGTGGCGGCGCCGCTTGTGCAGGCGCTTCGGGCTTTCGAGACATTCGGCTTTTTACCGTTCCAGGCCCGCTTCGATAGCCGCGACGCCTTGCGCCAACGCCCCGTCACCCTCAGCGACGGCACGGCGGGAACCGCTTGGGGTACGAGCGAGGCAGGCGCCTTGCTGGTGCTGACCGCCGGCGGAATGCGGGCGATCACCAGTTCCGAAGTGAGCGTGCGGCCGGGGCGCTGACCTTCAATGTTGCGTCTGATCGTCCTCTTCCTGGTGTTGGCGAACGCCGCCTACTTCGCCTGGTCGCAGCGTCTGCTGGCGCCCTGGGGCTTTGCTCCCGCCCAGCAATCCGAACCGCAGCGGCTTGCGCAGCAGATCAGACCGCAGGCGCTGCGCGTGATCGGCCCCGAGGAGGCCAGGCGCATGGATTTCATCGCACCCACGCTGTCTGCCGGCCGCGGCATCGAATGCCTGCAGGCAGGGGTGTTCGATGAGCCTCAGGTCGGCCGTCTGCGCCAGGCCCTGGAAGCCTGGCCGGCCGGTTCGTGGAGCCTGGAGAGCGCGCTGGAGCCGGCTCGCTGGATCGTCTATATGGGCCGGTACCTCACCGCCGAAAACGTTGCGCGCAAGCGGGCCGAGCTGCGTCAGATGGGCGTATCGTTCGAAGCGCTTTCGAACACGGCGCTGGAGCCCGGACTGTCGCTGGGCGGCTTTGCGACCGAAGCCGAGGCCATCCAGCAGATGGAGGCGCTGTCGCAACGCGGCGTTCGCACCGCCAGCGTGGTGCGTGAGCGAGCCGAAGTGCGAGGTCAGCTGCTCAAGCTGCCCGCCGTCGACGATGCATTGCGGCCGCGCCTGGACGAACTCAGGGCGGCGCTGAATGGCAAGACCCTGCGGCCTTGCCGCTGAAAGGAAGAGCCCGCATGACACTCAAGCTTTACTTCGCACCGGGCGCGTGCTCGTTCGTGCCCCACACCCTGCTGGAAACCGCCGGCGAGCCGTTCGAGCCTGTGCTGGTGAAGCTGCACAAGCGCGAGACCTACGGGCCCGAATACAAGGCCCTTAATCCGCGCAGCCAGGTGCCGGTGCTGGTGGATGCAGGCGAGGTGATCACCCAGATCGTCGCGATCGTCAGCTACCTGGACGACCGCTTCCCGCAATGCGGGTTTTTGCCGCGCGAATCACTGGCGCGCACCCGCGTGCTCGAAACGCTCTTGTGGATGAACAACACGGTGCATCCCACCTTCACCCATGTCTTCATGCCCGAGAAGTTCGCCGGCACGCCCGAAGCCCAGGCCGAGCTCAAGTCCTTCAACTCGTCGCTTTATCGCGAGATGCTGGGGGAGATCGAGGCGCTGGCCGCCGCCGCTGCGCGGGAGGCCAGGCCGTACCTGGGAGGCGAACAGTTCGGACCGGTCGATGCTTACGCGCTCACCTTGCTGCGCTGGGGCGGATTTGCCGGCCATGATCCGCAGGGTTTCCCGCGCTTGTGGGCGCACGTCCAGCGCATCGCGCAATTGCCCGCCGTGGCGCGGGTGATCGAGCGTGAACGGCTGCAGCTGAACGTCTACAAGGCCTGAGCAAACCGGGCGGCCTCGGCGGTCTTCGCGCCCGCCTGTTCGTCGAGCACGAAGCGTAAAGTGACGCGCGTGCCCGGAGGTACCTGGCCGGGCCGGGCATCCTCCAGCTTGATTTCGGCACTGTGCTGGCGCGCGATCTCCAGCACGATCGGAAGGCCCAGGCCCGAGCCGTCCACGTTGGTTCCCAGCGCCCGGTAGAAGGGCTGGAACACCAGCTCGCGTTCAGCTTCCGGCACGCCCGGTCCGGAGTCCTCCACTTGCAGCACCAGCACATGCCCGAACGGATCGGCCAGCACGCGCGCGGTGATCACGCCCGGGTGGTCGGCGCTGGAGGGGGTGTAGCTGATCGCGTTGTCCAGCAAGTTGCGGATCATTTCCTTGAGCAAAGTGGGATTGCCTTGCAGCTGCACGCCCGGGCTGCCGGGTTGCGCTCCGTCGTAACCCAGGTCGATGCGTTTGTCCATCGTGCGCGGCACCGAATCCTGCACCACTTCCATCGTCAGCTGCGCCAGATCGCAGGGCTGGAACGCGATCGTCAGGCCACTGCTCTCCGCGCGTGCGAGCGCCAGCAACTGGTTGACTGTGTGCGTCGCGCGGATGCTGGAGCGGCCGATCTGCTTGAGCGAGAGCTTCAGTTCCTCGGCGTTGAACGCCTCGCGCTGCGCCAGATCGGCCTGCATCCGCAGGCCCGCCAGCGGCGTGTTGAGCTGGTGCGCGGCGTCGGCAAGGAAGCGCTTTTGCGTGGCGATCGAATCCTTCAGCCGGGTCAGCAAATCGTTCACGGAAGACACCAGTGGCGCCACTTCCAGCGGCACGGTCTTGTCGTCCAGGGGGCTCAGGTCGTCCGGCTTGCGCGCGCGGATGCGCTCTTCCAGCTGCGACAGTGGCTTGATGCCGCGCACCAGCGCCAGCCAGACCAGCAGCACCGCCAGCGGAAGGATGATGAACTGGGGCAGCATCACGCCCTTGATGATCTCGGTCGCCAGCACCGATCGCTTCTCCAGCGTCTCGGCAACCTGGACCAGCGATGGTTGGGCGCCCGGCACCTCGAGTTTGATCCAGGTGTAGGCGACGCGCACGTCCTGCCCGCGCATCTCGTCATCGCGCAACCGCACCTCGCCGACGCGCGGCGTCTCGTCATCCGGTGGATGCGGCAGATCGCGCTCGCCGCTGAGATATTCGCTGTGCGGCCCCAGCACCTGGTAATACACCAGGTCGGAATCATCGGCACGCAGGATCTCGCGCGCCGGCTGGGGCAGGTTGAAGACGACCCGCTGGTTCTGCACGGTCACCAGCTGGGCCAGCGCCTGCACGTTGTATTCCAGGGCCCGGTCGAACGGCTTGCCCGCGATACTTTGCGCCACCAGCCAGGTCAGCGCCAGGCTCACGGGCCACAGCAGCAGCAGGGGCGTCAGCATCCAGTCCAGGATCTCGCCGAACAGCGAGCGCTGCTCGCGCTGGAAGAGTTTCAAGGCCTACACCTCAGACAAAGCCCTCGGCAGTGACAAGCGTGGGGGGCATCTCTTCAGCTTTGGATCTTTTCCAGGCAGTAGCCCAGGCCCCGGACAGTGGCAATGCGGATCGGCCCCTTCTCGATCTTCTTGCGCAGGCGATGGATGTAGACCTCGATCGCGTTGTTGCTGACCTCTTCGCCCCACTCGCACAGGCGCTCGACGAGCTGCTCCTTGCTCACCAGGCGGCCTGCTCGCTGCAGCAGCACCTCCAGCAGCGACAACTCGCGCGCCGACAGGTCCACCAGCTGCTCGTGGATGTAGCAGACCCGGCCGCTGGCGTCGAAGCTGAGGGGCCCGTGCTTGAGCAGCGCGCCGGCCGTGCCCAGGCCACGCCGCGTCAGCGCGCGCGCCCGGGCTTCGAGCTCCTGCAGCGAGAACGGCTTGGCCATGTAATCGTCGGCACCCAGATCGAGCCCTTTCACGCGCTGCTCCACGCTGTCGGCTGCGGTGAGGATCAGTACCGGCACCGACGAGCCGCGCGCGCGCAGGCGCCTCAGCACCTCCAGGCCGTGCAGGCGCGGCAAGCCGAGGTCCAGGATCACCAGATCGAACTCGTGCGCCGACAGCGCGGCATCGGCTTCGCTGCCGCTGGCCACGTGGTCCGCGGCGAAACCCGCCGCGCGCAGCGACCGCAGCAGCCCGTCGGCCAGTACCTGGTCGTCCTCCGCGATCAGCACGCGCATGCCCGTCTCCCCGACTTTTCAGAAATTTTGGAAAAGCACCCTGCTCCGCTCTTGACGTGACCCCGGGACTGTACGAATATCCAGTCCCCGCTCATTCCCCAAGCCACCGGAGATCCGCATGGACGCCCCCGTCAAAGCCCTCAACACCGAAAAAGCCAAGGCCCTGCAGGCGGCGTTGCAGCAAATCGAGAAGCAGTTCGGCAAGGGCTCGATCATGCGGCTCGGCGAAGGCGAAGTCATCGAGGACATTCAGGTGGTTTCCACGGGTTCGCTGGGCCTGGACATCGCATTGGGGGTCGGCGGCCTGCCGCGCGGCCGGGTGATCGAGATCTACGGCCCTGAATCCAGCGGCAAGACCACCCTCACGCTGCAGGTCATCGCGGAGATGCAGAAGGTGGCCGGCACCTGCGCCTTCATCGACGCCGAGCACGCGCTGGACATCCAGTATGCGCAAAAGCTCGGCGTCAACCTGCAAGAGCTGCTGATCTCCCAGCCCGACACCGGCGAGCAGGCGCTCGAGATTGTCGACGCGCTGGTGCGCTCGGGCTCGATCGACCTCATCGTCATCGACTCGGTGG
>JBKJHN010000227.1:0-28769 GCA_046599015.1 Ramlibacter sp. | reverse complement strand
AAATGACTGCGCATCATCAGGTGATGGAAAAGCGGATGCAGATGATGGAAGCCATGATGCCCATGATGATGGACCGGATGCCGGCTCCGGCACCCAGGTAACAACCCGCAGAGGCTGCGGTGCGCAGCACTGTTAACCAGGCCGCGTCGGTGGGGCTGTCGTGCAAGACTTGATCCGTACCTAACAGATTCGTAATCTGACTGTCAGGGTGGCATTGCCTTCTGGATGCTACTGTTCATCTTGTGTGTAGAGGTCGGATCACCGATGTCGCGGTTCGAACCGCTCGGCCGCTAAAATACAAACTATGCGTTGTTGGTTCACGATTCTTCTTTTGCTGTGCATGCCGCTGCAGGCCAGTGTTGCGGCGGTCAGCGCCTATTGCGGGCACGCAACCAGCTCGACAGCGGTGCATGGAAAGCACCACCTACACCAACACGAGGCTGACGCTGCACACAGTGACGGCGGCGAGACTGAAGCCATCGGCCACATCCATATCGACTCCGCGCATTGCCATCCGGGTGGCGCCACGGCGATTCTTGGATCGGTACATTTGCCGCCAGTGATTGCATCCCCATGCGCAACTCGCATTGGGTATGCGATGCGAGCCCTGTCCCCCCCGCCTCTGTCACCGCCCGAACGCCCGAAATGGGCTACCCGCGCCTGATCGGCGAGGTGGGCCTTTTCTGTCCTTTCGTGCTCCTGCGTTCCGCTTTGCGCGGCATGTAAGGAGCCGCGGCGATCCCTTTGATCGCACCTCGCCGATTCCCCAAGCGTCGTTTCATCACTGGAGAATCGGATGTTCCGAAGATTTCGAATGGGCTGGCTGCCTTGGGGCTTGGTGGTGCTTGCCACCTGCGCCTGGGCGCAGCAAGCACCACCAAGCGCCCCAAGCAGCGCCCTTCCAACGACGCTGAAACAGGCGTTCGACGCGGCGTGGCAGCGTCATCCCGAAGCGCAGTCACGAGAGGCTCGCCAGCAAGCAGCCATCGCCCACAGGCAGGCGGCCGACAGTTGGACGGCCGAACCTGCCGCCCTCGAGTTGTCGGTCAAGGGCGACCGGCTGCACAGGAACCAGGGCAGTCGCGAAATCGAGGCAGGATTGGCCATCCCGCTCTGGCTGCCCGACGAGCGGGCGCGCACTCGCGCGCTGGCCGAAGCCGAGGTGCGCGCCACTGCGAGCAAGATACTGGCTGCCCAACTGCGGACGGCGGCAAGCGTCCGGGAGGCTTTCTGGCTATGGCAACGGACCCGGATCGAGCTTGAGCTGGCCCGGGAACGCCTGAGCAACGCGCAACAATTTGCTGCGGACGTCGCCAATCGGGTCAGGGCCGGCGACCTTGCGCGGGCCGATCAGCATCAGGCCGACGGGGCGGTTGCGACTGCCGAGGCAGGAACCGCCGAAGCGCTCAACGCGCTGGCCGCCGCAGCGCATCAGTTGCGAACGCTGACCGGACTCCCGCCAGGACCGAACGCCCTGCCCGCGCTCGACCCCGGCGCCGCCACCGAGCCTGTCCCGGTGGTACCTGCTGATTTCTCGATGCTGGACTCCGGTCACCCGGCGGTCGCAGAACTCCTGGACCGGGCCGGCGTCGCGCGCGGCGCGGCGCAACTCGCCGCGGTGCAGACGCGCAGCAACCCGGAGCTGACCCTGGCGACTACACGCGACCGGGGTGCGTTCGGTGAGCCCTACCAGCACAGTATGACCCTCGGGATTCGCATTCCATTTGGATCGGACAGTCGCAATCGGGCCAAACGGGCAGCTGCGCAGGCCGAGAGGATCGAAGCGGAGGCACAGCTCGACCTGGAACGTGCCCGTTTGCTGTCTGAACTCGATGCGGCACGCGTGCGCTTGGACACCGCCCGGACGCAAGCGAACGCTGCCGACAGGCGCTCGCAGCTTGCCCGTGAATCGCGTGGTTTCTTCCAGAAGTCGTTTCGCATGGGCGAAACCGACCTGCCGACAAGACTGCGCATTGAACTCGAAGCAGCCGATGCCGAACGCCAAGCCGCCCGCGCCGGCATCGATCTCGCTGCCGCAGTCTCGGCATTGCGTCAGGCCCTGGGCCTGCTTCCCGAATGACCGGCTTCCAGTAAACCATCTTTGAAATTCAATCATGATTATTTCGAAACGCCTGAAGATCTTCTGTCTGGCAACGTTCATCGCCGCGACACCGTTCGCGACATGGGCCGATGCCGGCCACGATCACGGAGGCGCAGCCACCGATGCAGTCGTATCAGCGCAGCCACGATTCACCGCCGTCTCCGAGACCTTCGAGCTGGTCGGCGTGCTCAATGGAAAACGACTCGTCCTTTACCTGGACCGCGCGGATGACAACAGCCCGGTCAAGGACGCCAAGCTCGAACTCGAATTGTCAGGCGCCAAGGTTCAGGTCAAAGCAGTTGGAGAAGGTGAGTTCGAGGCGACACTCGCGCAGGACCTCAAGCCGGGCGTGACCACTGTGGCGGCCACAGTCGTCGCGGGCCCGGAAACAGATCTGCTTGCTGGGGAGTTGGAGCTGGCTCAAGCCCCTCAAGCCGACGCATCCGTTGGCAGCCTGCCCTGGAAAAAGTACGTCACGTGGGGTATTGCCGGACTCCTCGCATTGGCACTGCTGATCGGCGCCGTGCGCCGCTTGCGCGCAGGTCGAACCACCCGGGTTGGGAGTGCCGCATGAAGACAGGTTTTATTGCAGCGGCAGGCGCGGCCTTTGCGGCGCTGCTGACATTGACCACCCCAGCATGGGCTTCAGGCAACCATGAAGGCGGTCACGGCCCTGCTGGAACCGACCCTTCGATCGGCAGCATTGGCCCGAAGCGATTGCCGGATGGCAGTGTCTTCCTGCCCAAACCGGCGCAGCGCCAAATGCGAGTGCGCACCTTCGTTGGCGAAACCAAGCAGTTGCCGAGGGCGACCGAGCTGTCCGGCAAGGTCGTGATGGACCCCAATGCGGGCGGCAAGGTGCAGGCTCTGGTGGCCGGTCGATTGCAAGCGGGTCCGCAGGGGTTGCCCTCTTTGGGACAATCCGTTCGCAAAGGCGAGGTGCTCGCGTATATCTCGCCCTCCTCCGCGGCTATCGAGCGCTCGAACCAGGCAGCGCAACTGGCCGAGCTCGATGCCAGCCGCGACCTGGCCAGAAAGCGCCTGGCTCGCCTGAAGGAACTGGCCGATACAGTGCCTCGCAAGGACATCGAGCAAGCAGAAAGTGAAGTGGCCAGCCTCGGTGCCCGCCTTGCAGCGGTGGGGGCCGGCCTGTCCGCGCGTGACGTGCTGGTCGCGCCCGTGTCGGGTGTCATTGCCTCGGCCAATGCCGTGGCCGGCCAGGTGGTCGACGCGCGCGAACTGTTGTTCGAGGTGGTCGACCCGTCGCGCTTGCGGATCGAAGCGCTGGCCTTCGACACAGCCCTCGCGGCTAACGTCGGTGATGCCTTTTTGAACCTGGGAAGCCAGAAGGTGCCGCTCATCTTCGTTGGCGCATCGCGCTCGCTGCGCGAGCAGGCCCTGCCGCTCGCCTTTCGCGCCGAAGGCCCGGCGCTCAGTCAGCTTGCCGTCGGCCAACCGGTCACGGTGGTGGTGCAAAGCCGCAGCCGGGTGGCGGGCGTTCCCGTGCCTGCAGCGTCACTGACGAAGAACCCGGCCAACCAGACCATCGTCTGGGTCAAGACCGCGCCGGAACGCTTCGAAGCGCGCGTCGTCACGGTGGAGCCGCTCGACGGCGCGACGGTGGCGGTGGCTTCGGGCCTGAAGGCCGGCGAACGGGTCGTCACTCAGGGCGCCACATTGATCAACCAGGTACGCTGACATGTTCAAGTGGTTACTCGACAGCAGCCTCGCCAACCGGTTGCTGGTGATCATCGCCAGCCTGGTGCTGATGGCCTATGGCGCTTTCACGCTCTCACGCACTCCGGTCGATGTGTTCCCCGATCTCAACAAGCCCACGGTCACCGTCATCACTGAAGCTGGTGGCATGGCGGCCGAAGAGGTGGAGCAGCTCATCACCTTCCCGCTGGAAACGGCGATGAACGGGCTGCCCGGCGTCGAGACGGTGCGTTCCGCCTCGAGCGCCGGCCTGTCGTTCCTCTACGTGACCTTCAACTGGAACACCGAAATCTTTCGCGCCCGGCAGATGGTAGGTGAGCGCCTGTCATCCATGGAAGAGGCGCTGCCGGAAGGCACCGTGCCGAACATGGGGCCGATCAGCTCGATCATGGGCGAGATCCTGCAGATTGCGATCCCGATCGACACCGCAAAAATTTCTGCGATGGCAGTGCGCGAATACGCCGACTGGGTGCTTCGACCACGCCTGCTGGCGATCGCGGGGGTGGCGCAGGTCGTCCCCATCGGTGGCGAGGTACGCCAGTTCCAGGTCCAGCCCAACACGGTGCGCATGTCCGAACTGGGCATCACCCACGAGCAACTGGAAGCCGCGCTCAAGGGCTATTCCAGCAACACCTCCGGTGGATTTCTCGAACTCAACGGGCGCGAATACCTGATCCGCCACCTGGGGCGCACCTCCAGCCTGGAGGATCTGAGAAACCTGGCGCTCACCGCGCGCGAAGGCCAAGCCATCCTGATGCGGCAGATCGCTGAGATCACCTTTGCTCCGGCGATCAAGCGCGGGGACGCGGGATACGAAGGCAAGCCGGCGGTGATCCTGAGCATCCAGAAGCAGCCTGCCGCCGATACCATCGCGCTGACCCGCGCGATCGAAACCGCTTTGACGGAAATGCAGCGTTCACTGCCCGCCGGCATGACCCAACCTATGGTCACCTTCCGGCAGGCCAGTTTCATTGAGGCGTCGATCACCACGCTCCAGGGCAAGCTGATCGCGGCCTCCGGCTTTGTCGCGGTGATCCTGTTCCTGTTCCTCGGCAATGTTCGCACTACCGTCATCGCATTGGTGGCGATCCCGGTCTCGATCCTGATCACGGCTTTGGTGTTTCGTTACTTCGGGATGTCGATCAACACCATGACACTGGGCGGGCTGGCAATTGCCATCGGCGGTCTTGTCGATGATGCTGTCGTGGGTATCGAAAACGTCATGCGCCGGCTCAAGGAAGACCGGATCAAGCACCCCCAACACCGGATCCACCCGGTCGAGCTGGTGGCGCGCGCCACCATGGAAGTGCGCTCGGCCATCCTGTATGCCACCGTGATCATCGTGCTGGTGTTCGTGCCGCTGTTCGCGCTGCCCGGCATGGAGGGGCGGCTGTTCGTGCCGCTGGGCGTCGCCTTCATCGTCTCGACGCTGGCAAGTCTGGTCGTGTCTGTGACAGTGACGCCGGTGCTGAGCTTCTACCTGCTGCCACGCATGAAGTCGCTGGACCACGGCGACACCCGGTTGCTGGCGTGGCTCAAGGCGCGCTACCGCAATGGCTTGCGGGGCGTGCTGGCTCGCCCGAAGACCGCGCTGGCGGCCGCTGCAGTGGCGGTGGTGACGGCGGCGGCGGCCGTGCCGCTTTTCCCGACTACTTTCCTGCCGCCGTTCAACGAGGGTACCCTGGTGATCGGCCTGCGCCTGAACCCGGGCGTGACCCTGGCGGAAACCACCTTGGTGGCACGCCAGGCCGAGGTGCTTGTCAAACAGGTGCCCGAAGTCACCCACGTCGGGCGGCGCAGCGGCCGCGCCGAGCTGGACGAACACGCGGAAGGGGTGCACGTCAGCGAACTGGACGTCGGCTTGAAGCCCTCGGGCGAAATCAGCCGCTCGATGGATGAGGTATCGGCCGACATCCGGTCGCGCCTGGTGAACCTGCCGGCGGCGGTGGCCATCGGGCAACCGATCTCGCACCGCATCGACCACATGCTGTCAGGCGTGCGCTCGCAGATCGCCATCAAGATTTTCGGCGAGGACCTGGACACGCTACGCGGTCAGGCTGAAGTGTTGCGCGCCGGGCTGGCCACGGTCCCTGGTCTGGCCGACCTGGAGATCGAAAAGCAGGTGTTGGCACCGCAGATCAAGGTGCGCATCGACTACGCTGCTGCCGGCCGCTATGGCGTGCCGGCGCCGCAGGTCCTGAGCACGCTGCAAAACCTGGTCGAAGGAGAGAAGGTGACGCAGATCGTCGAGGGCAGCCGGCGCTTCGCGCTGGTCGTGCGGCTGCCCGAGTCTGCGCGCTCGGTAGAAGGACTGGGTCGGATCCTGGTCGAGACACCGAACGGGCGTGTTCCCCTGTCCAAGCTGGCCAGCATCGAAGACAGCGACGGCCCGAATCAGGTCAGCCGAGATGACGGCAAGCGCCGGATCGTGCTGTCGGCCAACGCGCAGGGGCGGGCACTGTCGGAGGTGGTCGGCGACATCCGCCGCGTGGTGGCCCAGACTAAACTGCCCGAGGGCTACTTCGTCACGCTGGGCGGCCAGTTTCAGGCACAGGAGGAGGCATCGCGTCTGGTGGGCCTGCTGTCCATCGTGTCGGCGGTGCTGATGTTCGTGGTGCTGTACAGCCGCTATCAGTCCACCAAGCTGGCCCTGTTGATCATGGCCAACATTCCGTTGGCGCTGGTGGGTGCGGTGTTCGGGCTCTGGCTCTCGGGACAGCCGTTGTCGGTGGCGGCCCTGGTCGGCTTCATCACACTGGCCGGCATTTCCGTGCGAAACGGCATCCTGAAGGTCAGCCACTACATCAACCTGATGCGCTTCGAGGGCGAGTCCTTCGATCACCAGATGATCGAGCGCGGTTCGCTCGAGCGTTTGAGTCCGGTGCTGATGACGGCTTTGGTGACCGCCTTCGCGCTGGCGCCGCTGCTGTTCGAGGCCGAGCGCCCGGGGACCGAAATCCTGCATCCGGTGGCGGTGGTGATCTTCTCGGGGCTGATCAGCTCGACGCTGCTCGACACCTTTCTGACCCCGGTGATGTTCTGGCTGTTCGGCCGCAAGGACGTCGAGCGCCTGCTCGACGACAAGAACGCTGGCGCCTTTTGAACTTTCAACTGCGCTTGACTCTCCATCTCTTTTTTTAACTCGAAGGAAACTTCATGAAACTCGTTCGACTCATTGCGGCGCTTGCATTCGCCGCGACCGGCGCCGCATTCGCGGCCGAAAATCACAGCCATGACCCAAAGCCGCAACATGGCGGAGCGGTGGTCGAGGTCAAGGACATCGAATACGAACTGGTTGCCAAGCCAGACTCGCTGCAACTGCACCTGCGCGACCACGGCAAGCCGGTCGATGTCAGCAAGGCGAGCGCCAGACTCACCTTGCTTGCCGGCACCGACAAGCAGGAAGTGGAACTGAAGCCTGCAGGTGACAAGCTGGAAGCAAAAGGAAACTTCAAGGTCGGGGCCAACACCAAGGTCGTGGCTATCGTCTCGCTCGCCGGCAAGTCATCGACCGCGCGATTCGTGCTGAAGTAAGCCAAACCATTAACCCAAGGAGCAGCAAGACATGACATCACACATCAAGTACACCAAGGCAGGGGCAATCGCTCTGGTTGCCTTGTCCGCAGCGCTGCTGCAGCCGCTGGCCTATGCACAGCCGGCGGCAAAGCCTGGCGGCGATTCGATGCAGGGCGGCAAGCCGGGCGCGGCTGCCATGTCCAAAGGAATGGACATGAAGGCCATGATGAAGGCCAACAACGACAAGATGGCGTCCATGCAGATGATGGGCAACACCGACATGGATTTCGCCATGATGATGCGCGTGCACCACCAGGGCGCCATCGATATGGCGGAGGCCGAACTGCGCGACGGGAAAGACCCCGGGATGCGCAAGATGGCCAAAGCCATCATTGCCGCACAGAAAAAGGAAATCGCTCAGTTAGACAAGTTTCTGGCAAAGAGCGGCCATCCGGTCGACAAGATGAGCAAGTAACGCACGGAGGCGCGTACCTGCTGTACTTCCTCGGGGCCTTCCCAGGTAAGCGCGCCTTCCTCGGTCGCCCAAGTCATTGGTAGGCAGCAGCTTGGTCGTCAATCCGCTGACCCCCGACGCAGGGGGGAGATTCGTGTCATGCGGCCCTTTATTGAATCGGTTGCGGGCCGGCCTGCTGCGCCGCCGTCTTGGCGGGCTGCGAGATGGTCGGTGCGTCGCCCTTGGTTGCAGCCGCTGTCTTGCCCGGGTGGCGGATGCCTGCCAGCTTGGTGCGCTTCAACATCAGCGCATTGATCGCCACGATCAGCGTGCTGCCCGACATGGAAATCGCGGCGACCTCCGGACTCAACACGAACGGGTACAACACGCCAGCGGCGAGCGGAAAGGCAATCGTGTTGTAGCCCACCGCCCACCACAAGTTCTGGTGCATCTTGCGCACCGTCGCGCGCGACAACTCGATGGCGCCGACGATGTCATAGGGGTCGCTTTTCATCAGCACCACATCGGCGCTTTCCATCGCCACGTCGGTACCGGCGCCGATCGCAAATCCCACGTTGGCCTGGGTCAGGGCAGGCGCGTCGTTGACGCCATCGCCGACCATGCCGACTTTCTTGCCGGTGGCCTGCAGTGCCTTCACTTTCTCGGCCTTCTGGCCCGGCAGCACGTCGGCCAACACTTTGTCGATGCCCAGGTCGGCTGCGATGCGCGTGGCCGTGGCCAGGTTGTCGCCGGTCAGCATCACCACTTCGATCTTGCGTTCGCGCAACTTGGCCACCGCCGCTTTGGATGTGGGCCGTATCGCATCGGCGATGGCGATGAGTCCGATGACGCTGCCTGCCTGCGCCACGTGCACCACCGTGCGCCCGTCGCCCTGCAGACGCTTGGCCTGCGCTTCGAGCGGGCCGAGCGCGAGCTTTTGCGTGTCCATCAGCAGCCGGTTGCCCAGGTACACCGTGCCCGCAGCGGTTTCAGCGCGCGCGCCCATGCCGTCGAGACTCTCGAACCCAGTCGGCGCCACGATGCTGAGCTTGGCTGCGCGGCGCACGATGGCCTGCGCCAGCGGATGGTCGGACCCTTGCTCGACCGCGGCGGCAGCGGTGAGCACCAAGTCGTCGGTGATGCCCTCGGCCGTGACGATCTCCACCACCTCGGGCTGGCCAACCGTGAGGGTGCCGGTCTTGTCGAAAATGATGACGTCGAGCTTGGTGGCGTCTTCCAGCGCCGAGGCGTTCTTGAACAGGATGCCGTTCGCAGCCCCCAGGCCAGTACTCACCATCACGGCCATCGGCGTGGCCAGTCCCAATGCATCCGGGCAGGCGATCACGAAGACCGTGATGGTCAGCGTCACCGCCAGCAACAACGGTTCGCCGATCACCCAGAACCACACCGCGAACGTCGCGAGGCCAATGACGATGGCGGCGATCACCAGCCATTGCGCGGCCCTGTCCGCCAGCAGTTGCGCCGGCGCCTTCGAGTTCTGCGCCTCCTGCACCAGTTTCACGATCTGCGCCAGCGCGGAATCGGCACCGACCTTGGTGGCTTTGTAGCGGAAGCTGCCGCTTTTGTTGATGCTGGCACCCACCACGGTGGCGCCGGGCCCTTTCTTCACCGGCATCGACTCGCCAGTCAACATCGATTCGTCCACCAACGATTCGCCGGTTTCGATGGTGCCGTCCACCGGAATCTTGTTGCCCGGCCGGATGACGACGACCTCGCCGGCCAGCACCTCGGCCGTTGGCACTTCGACCTCGGTGCCGTTGCGGATGACGTTGGCCTTGGACGGCGTCAGGTTCATCAGCGCCTTGATCGCCGATGACGCACCGGCGCGCGCGCGCATCTCCAGCCAGTGCCCCAGCAGGATGAACACCAGCAGCACGGCGACGGCCTCGAAGAATTGCCCCTCGCCCTTGAAAAAGAAGGTGGTGCCGACACTGAACAGATAGCCGGTGCCCACGCTCAGCACGATCAGCGCGGCCATGCCCAGGGTGCCTTTCTTGAGCGCACGCCAGGCGGATACGAAGAACGGCCAACTCGGATACAGGATGGCCGCGCTGGCGAAGAAGAACAGCCAGAGGTTCAAATCCAGTCCGAACGGCGGCGCTGGCGCCGACCACATGCCCCCCATCGGGGCATAGACAACGATCGGGAGTGTGAATACCAGGCAAATCCAGAAGCGGTTGCGCATGTCGCGCACCATCGCACCCATGTCACTGCCGCCGTGGCCCATTTCATGTGCCATATCGGCGGCCATCGCGGGTGCTGCGCCGGGTGCTGCATGGCCCCCGTGACCGGCGTGGCCTGCGGCAGAAGCACCCGTAGCGGGCGACGGTGCGGATGTTTTGGGCGGCTGGGCTTCGGACGTGGCGGCCGGCGTTGCCGACGCAGTGTCCTTCTCGGGATTGGTCGGCGCTGCGCTCTCCGCGTCCTTCCGAGGTGAGGGTACGGGGGATTGCGGCGGCGGCGCCTGCCCCGCGGGCTCCGACTCGACACCGGGCTTCGGCGAGGGCTCATTCGCCACCGCGTAGCCGCGTTGCCGAACGTCCGACTTGATGTCGCCCACATGCAGCCGTGTTTCGTCATAGCGCACGGTGGCCGTTGCCGCAGCATGATTGACGGTGACGCTTTCGACACCCGGCACCTCGCCGATGCGCTCTTCGACGCCCTGCACGCTGAGCACCGACAGCATGTCGCGCACGTCGATCACACTTGTCTTCATCGTCTCTCCTTGGTTGATTGCCTGTGGATTTCTGCACACCGGCACCGTCGCCGGGCCGGCGAAAGCGTGATCAGTCGTCCTCAGGCATCTTGTGCTTGATGGCCTGTTGCGCCTCGTCTTCGGGTCCTTCGGCTTCTGCCATCTCGCATGCCGCAGCTACCGTCGGCGCGCCGGCGCGCCAGAGCCAACCGACGGGAAGGAATGACGCAGTCTGGTTGGCGATCTCATCCAGGCGCTGAAACGCAGACAGCCTGCGCAGCATGTCCTGCACCTCGGGCAGCTGCATGGCCGCCTGGGCGGTTTTCAGCGTGGGCGGCAGCCCGTATCTGCTCGTGGACGCGCTCGTTCTTGAAACACTGGCGACTGTCATGGGGTTCTCCTGCTGGACGGTGTCAACCCATTGAAAGTGGCTGGGTCGGTTGCCACCTTGTCTTGAAGCCAGCCGCCGGTGAAACCGGCTCGCAGCAGGCCGGTGGTGATCGGCGCGCAATCCCGCATCAATCGCCACAGCAGGCCGGAGCGGTGGTTTTCGATCATCAAGACGATCGGCCCCTGGTTGAGGCCGAAGTGCCACGGTGACACCCACCAGCCGTAGGGGTTGCCCGGCTCGCCGGGATGCGAGGGGTTGAAGGAAGCCTTGAAACCGTAGGAATTGAACTCGGTCAACTTGGCCTGGTGAATGCAGTAGTCCAGGGCCGGCATCACGATCTCGGGTGCGAAAGGTAGCGATGCCACCACGGCCCACGGTGCAAGCGTGCCGTCATCGGGGCCGTAAGGCACGCCGCGTCCCAGGTAGTCGAAGAACTGGCGCTCGATGCCGTCGACCTTGAGGGCGCCGGGGCCCGGGCCTTCGCTCGCCGTGATTCCCCAACAGTGGCTGCCGTAGCCTTCGAACTTGCGCGGGTTGTCGATCGCGTAGCGCTGCTGCGCATAGGTGGCGCGCCGGCTGTTCTCGAAATAGTCGATGCCCTTGCCGAGCATGAACACGTCCTGGATACCGCGAAAGTCGATCCAGATGTGAGACAACTGGTGCGTGAACAGCGGTCCCGCGTACAGATAGTCCAGGCCCTCACCCTGCTCCCAGCGGTAGGTGGCGGTCCAGGCCGTGTAGCTCTTCGAAGGCAGCGGATGGGTCGGCGAGCCCAGACCCAGCACATAGAGCAGCAGTGCCTCGTCGTAGCCTTCCCAGCGGTAGGGGAGGAACCCGCTCTCCGGCTTCCAGCCATGGGTAACCGTTGTGCCACCGTCTTGCGCCCATTGCCAATTGGCGCGGCAATAGAGCGCGTCTGCAAGGGTGCGGACCTCCTTTTCGGCGGCCGTGTCGGCGTCGAAATACACGCCCGCCGTCAACGCGCCGGCGAACAAAAACGTGCTGTCCACGGTGGACAGTTCGCATTCCCAGGCGCGTCGGCCCGTCTGCATGTCGAGAAAATGGTAGTAGAAACCTTGGTAACCCGTAGCGTCTGCCTCGGTGCCTTGCGGGCTGTTCCAGAAAAATCGAAGCGTTGCAAGCGTCCGCTCCACCGCCGCTGCCCGTGTCATGAAGCCGCGTTCCACGCTCACGGGGTAGCACGCCAAGGCAAGACCGGTGGCTGCAATGCTGGCAGGCCAAGCCGGCGCCGTCTTGTCGATCACCAAGCCGTTGACGGGATTGGTTTCATGCAGGAAGTAGTCGAACGTCTCGCGCTGGAGTTTCTCGAGTACAGCATCGACGCTCAGTTTCATGCTGCCGCCCATGCCGTGAATCCGCACAGTTGGCGCGCGGTCAACCAGATGCCACGCTCGGCGAACATCCATGTCGAGACAGGGTGAGTTTTGGCGGAATCGTGCATGTCGTTGACGTTCAAGTCGCGCGCGCATTGCTTCGGCGGTGACGTTCCCAGGCTGGGTTTGCTTTCCTGTTTAAGTTCACACTACTTGATCTGCGCGGTGCCGTCTGTGCGGCAGCGAACGTGGAGCTGTGACACGTCGAACAACGCATGAAAGCTGTGCGCCCACCGTGCGCAGCAACTCATCAGTTCATGCCTACAAAATGTCCCGCAGCATTCCCACCCTTTGAGGGGGATGGAGCCCTCATCATTGTGGCAATGCGCCGCAATGGTGCCTCGGTCTTTCGAGATGCCCAGTTCGGACAATCCAAGAAATAATCACCTGCTTGCCGGGCTGCCGGACAGTGAATGGGGGCGCTGCGATGAGTTGATCACCTCCGCGATTTCGCCAATGCGCCCACGTCATCACGACCCATTAGATGAACACCAACACCCGCAAGCTGCACGATCTGGGGCAACGCATCTGGCTCGACAACATCACGCGCGAGATGCTGAACAACGGGACCTTGGCGCGCTACATCGCCGAGCTGTCGGTGACGGGGCTGACGTCGAACCCCACGATCTTCGAACACGCGATCGGCAGCGGTGACCTTTACGACGAAACGATCCGGCAGCTGGCGGCCCAAGGCTTGCCCTGCGAGGACATCTTTTTCGAGCTCGCGCTGCAAGACCTGACGCAAGCGGCGGATCTGTTCCGGCCGATCTATGATGCCAGCAGGGGCAGCGACGGCTGGGTGTCGCTGGAAGTCTCGCCGCTGCTCGCCAACGACACCACCGGGACCATCCAGGCCGCTGCTCGCCTGCACGCGCGGGCCGCGCGCCCGAACCTCTTCATCAAGATCCCCGGCACGCCTGAAGGAGTTCCGGCCATCGAGCAGTCGATCTTCGACGGCGTGCCGATCAACGTCACCCTGCTATTCTCGCGCGAGCACTGTGTAGCGGCGGCGCATGCGTATCTGCGCGGTGTCGAGCGGCGCATCGAAGCCGGGCTCGATCCAAAGGTCGAATCTGTCGCTTCGCTTTTCGTCAGCCGCTGGGACGTCCTGGTGAAGGAGGACGTTCAGCCCCAACTGCACAGCCGCCTCGGCGTTGCGATGGCCATGCGAACCTACAAGGCCCATTGCGATTTGCTCGCGTCTGAACGGTGGCAGCGTCTGGCCGCGGCAGGAGCGCGCCCGCAGCGCCTGCTCTGGGCCAGCACGGGGACTAAAGATCCTGCCTCACCTGACACGTTCTACGTCGAAGCCCTCGCGGCGGCGGACACCATCGACACGATTCCGGAAAAGACGCTGCTCGCCTTTGCCGACCACGGCAAGGCTGGCGCAACCTTGCCAGCCGATGGCGGTTACGCTGAAGGCGTGCTCGACGAGTTCAGGCGCGAAGGGGTCGACGACGAAGCGCTCGCCGAGCAGCTGCAGCGCGAGGGCGTGCAGGCATTTGCCAAATCGTGGGACGGTTTGATGGCGCGGATTCGGGAAAAGAGTTCGCCAGCGGCAGCGGCAAGAGCGGGAGCGGCATGAACCTCGGTTACCACAAAGCGCGGCACTTCAGGTGATCACGGCTTGGCTCGAATTGACGACGGCAAGAGCGCCAAGGAGTTGACGACATGGCGATCCAGATCCATCCGCTTGCCGGCCAACCGGCCCCGGCCTCGATGCTGATCGATGTCGGCAAGCTGGTGTCGGCTTACCACGCCGATCAGCCCGATCCCACCATCGCGGCGCAGCGCGTGGCCTTCGGCACCTCGGGCCATCGCGGCTCGGCCTTCGACCGCTCGTTCAACGCGTGGCATGTGCTGGCGATCACGCAGGCGATCTGCCATTACCGCAAGGCCCAGGGCATCGGCGGGCCGCTGTTCATGGGCATCGACACCCATGCGCTGTCGGCACCTGCGTGCGCCAGTGCGCTGGAAGTGCTGGCGGCCAATGGCGTCGATGTGATGCTGGCGACAAACGACGAGACCACGCCAACGCCAGCGGTCTCGCACGCGATCCTCGGCCACAACCGGGGGCGCTTGCACTCGAACGACACGGGCCTCGCCGACGGCATCGTGGTGACGCCCTCGCACAACCCGCCACGCGACGGCGGCTTCAAGTACAACCCGCCGCACGGCGGCCCGGCAGGCCAGGAGATCACGAACTGGATCGAGGCCGAGTCCAATCGTCATCTCGAAGCGCGGCTCGAAGGCGTGCAGCGCATCCCGCACGCCGAAGCGCTGCGGGCCGCAACGACGCATCGCCACGATTTTCTCGACGCCTACGTTGCTGACCTCGGCAACGTCATCGACATGGACGTGATCCGCGACACGAAGGTTCGCATGGGCGTCGATCCGATGGGCGGAGCCGGCGTCCACTACTGGGCGGCCATTGCCGAGCGCTACCGCCTCGACCTGACCGTTATCAGCGAGATCGTTGATCCGACCTTTGCCTTCATGCCGCTCGACTGGGACGGAAGGATTCGCATGGACCCGTCGTCGCCATATGCCATGCAACGGCTGGTGGACATGAAGAGCCGCTTCGACATCGCCTTCGCCTGTGACACCGACCACGACCGTCACGGCATCGTCACCCCAGGGGCCGGCTTGCTGGCGCCCGACCACTACCTGGCGGCGGCCATCGACTTCCTGTTCCGGTACCGCCCGGCTTGGGGGCCGTCGGCTGCGGTTGGCAAAACCGTCGTCAGCAGCCGGCTGATCGATCGGCTGACGGCCAGGCTCGGTCGCCAACTGGTCGAGATGCCGGTCGGTTTCAAGTGGTTCGCCAGCGGTTTGCAAGGCGGCGCGCTCGGCTTCGCTGGCGAAGAGAGTGCAGGCGCCACATTCCTGCGCCGTGACGGGTCGGCCTGGACGACCGACAAGGACGGCATCGCGGCGGCGCTGCTCTCGGCCGAGATCACTGCACGCACCGGCTGCGACCCCGGCAAGCGCTATGTGGCTTTGGCCAATGAGTTCGGCAGCCCGGTGGCACGCCGGGTGGAGGCTCCTGCGACGGCGCAGCAGAAAGCGCAACTGGCGGCGCTCACGCCACAGCAGATCACCTCGACCGAACTGGCCGGTGAACGAATCGAGAGCATCCTCAGCCACGCCCCGGGCAACGGTGAACCTATCGGCGGCATCAAGGTCAACACCACCAACGGTTGGTTCGCCGCGCGGCCCTCCGGCACCGAGAACATCTACAAGATTTACGCCGAGAGTTTTGTGGGCGCAGAACACCTGCAGCGCCTCTTGCAAGAAGCGCAGGCCATCGTCGATGCGATTTCCCCTGCGCCTGCGCCGTGAAGTCAATGATCCCGAAAGGCCCCGATGTCTGATTCCTTGACCCCTGACACCCTGCAGAAGATGGACGCCTATTGGCGTGCGGCGAACTACCTGTCGGTCGGGCAGATCTATCTGCAAGACAACCCGCTGCTGGAGCGCCCGCTCACGCTTGCCGACATCAAGCCGCGCCTGTTGGGCCATTGGGGCACGACACCGGGTTTGAACCTTCTGTATGTCCACCTGAACCGGTTGATCAAAGAGAACGACCTGAACATGATTTATGTCATGGGCCCAGGCCACGGCGGGCCGGGCATCGTGGCGAATAGTTATCTGGAAGGGTCGTACACCGAGCATTACCCAGCCATCGAACGCAACCGCAACGGCCTGCAGCGGCTGTTTCGGCAGTTCTCGTGGCCCCAGGGCATCCCCAGCCACGTGTCGCCCGAAGTGCCAGGATCGATTCATGAGGGTGGCGAGTTGGGCTACTCGTTGGCCCATGCCTATGGCGCGGCGTTCGACAATCCCGATCTGATCGTGGCCTGCGTCGTCGGTGATGGCGAGGCCGAGACCGGAGCGCTGGCGGCGAGCTGGCACTCCAACAAATTTCTGAACCCCGCGCGCGACGGTGCGGTGCTGCCGATCCTGCACCTCAATGGCTACAAGATCGCCAACCCCACGGTGCTGGCGCGCATCAGCCGGGAGGAACTGACCGACCTGATGCGCGGCTACGGCCACGAGCCGCATTTCGTCGAAGGCGACGACCCGGCGCTGGTGCACCATGCGCTGGCTGGAGCACTGGATGCGGCGCTGGCGCAAATACGCGAGTTTCAACAGCAAGCGCGAGCGCTCGACCCGGGGCAGTCGCCGACGCGCCCACGCTGGCCGATGATCGCCTTGTGCACGCCCAAAGGCTGGACCGGGCCGAAGCTCGTCGATGGAAAGCAGGTCGAAGGCAGCTGGCGTTCGCATCAGGTCCCTATTGCCGAGTTCAAGACCGTCGGGCATGTGGAGCAGCTCGAAAGCTGGCTCCAGAGTTACCGACCCGAGGAACTGTTCGACGAGGATGGCCGGTTCCGAGAGGAGTTGGCTGCGCTGGCACCGACGGGCCAGCGCCGCATGGGCTGCAATCCGCACGCCAACGGGGGTGCGTTGCTGCAGCCGCTGGACCTGCCTTCCTTCCGCGTCTACGCCGTTGCGGTGCCCGAGCCCGGTGCCGTTGAAGCCGAGGCCACACGCGTCCTTGGCGGGTTTCTGCGCGACGTGATGAGGCTGAATCTGAAAGCGGCAAACTTCCGACTCTTCGGCCCGGATGAAACTGCGTCGAACCGGCTGGACGCGGTGTTCGAGGTGTCCGGCAAGATGTGGCTGGATGGTGTGCAGGAGGAACGTGACAACCACCTCGGCGTCAACGGCCGCGTGATGGAGGTGCTGAGCGAGCACCTGTGCGAAGGCTGGCTCGAGGGTTACCTGTTGACCGGCCGCCACGGTCTTTTCTCGTGTTATGAGGCCTTTATCCACATCATCGATTCGATGTTCAACCAGCACGCCAAGTGGCTGAAGGTGTGCAACCAGATTCCCTGGCGCAAGCCCATTGCCTCGCTGAACTATCTGCTCACCTCGCATGTCTGGCGGCAAGACCACAACGGCTTTTCGCACCAAGACCCCGGCTTCATCGACCATGTGGCCAGCAAGAAGGCGGACGTGGTGCGCATCTACCTGCCGCCCGACGCCAATACGCTGCTATCAGTGGCCGACCACTGTTTGCGCAGCCGCAACTACGTCAACCTGATCATCGCTGGCAAGCAGCCGGCGCCGCAGTGGCTGGAGATGGACGAAGCCGTGCGCCACTGCGCGGCCGGCGCGGGCGTATGGGACTGGGCCAGCAACGATGCCTGGGACCCCGACGTCGTGATGGCCTGCGCGGGTGACGTGCCGACGCTGGAGGCGCTGGCCGCCGTGACGCTGTTGCGGGTGTACGTGCCCGACATCCGCATCCGCTTCGTCAACGTCGTCGACCTGATGGTGTTGCAGCCGCCGTCAGAACATCCCCACGGCCTGGCCGAGCACGCGTTCGATGCCCTGTTCACCATCGACAAGCCGGTGATCTTCGCCTTCCACGGTTACCCCGCGATCATTCACAAGCTGACCTACCGGCGTCGCAACCACGACAACATCCATGTGCGTGGCTACAAGGAAGAGGGCACCACGACGACGCCGTTCGACATGGTGGTGCTGAACAGCGTGGACCGCTATCAATTGGCGCTGGACGCGATCCGGCGCATCCCCAGGTTGGCGGGCCAGGTGGAGGCGGAAGCCGCGCGCTTTGATGCCACCCGGCAACGCCACAAGCGCTATATCGCCGAACATGGCGACGACATGCCCGAGATACTGGACTGGCGATGGTCGCCCGCGGAGACCGACCCGTGAGCGCGCTGAGCATCCTGGCGCTGAACAGCGGCTCGTCGTCGCTCAAATTCGGCTTGTACCGTGTCGATGCGAACGGAGCCGAGAAGCTGTTTGGCGAGAGCGTCTCCACGACCGACCATCCGGATGCGATCACCCGTGTCGCGAGCGTTCTCGCAGCCTCGGGGATGCCGCCACCAGAAGCCATTGGGCACCGCATCGTGCATGGCGGGCCTGCGCTGCGGCAGCATTGCCGCGTCGACGATGCGGTGCTGCGTCAGCTGCAAGCCGCCACCGCCTTCGCGCCGCTGCACACCCCGGCGGCGCTGGCGCTCATCCGCTTCGCGCAAGCGCACTTTCCCGGCGTCCCCCAGGTCGCTTGTTTCGACACCCAGTTTCATGCCGGCTTGCCAGAAGTTGCGCGTGTGCTGCCGATTGCCAGGGAGCTGCTGTCGGACGGCATGCAACGCTACGGGTTTCACGGTCTGTCGCTCGAATCCATCGTGCGGCAACTCGGTGACGCGCTGCCGCAGCGGTTGGTCGTTGCCCATCTTGGCAACGGCGCCAGCATCACCGCGGTCAAGGCAGGACTATCGATCGACACCAGCATGGGCATGACGCCCAGCGGCGGGGTCATCATGGGCACGCGCAGTGGCGATCTCGACCCCGGTGTGCTCGTGTACCTGATGCGCGAGAAGACGTTCAATGCCGCCAGGCTCGAAGCGCTGGTCGATCAACGTTCCGGCCTGCTGGGGATTTCGGGGCTCAGTGGCGACATGCGGCGTCTGCATGAAGCCGCTGTATCGAACCGCGATGCACGTTTGGCCATCGAGATGTTCTGCTATTCGGTGCGCAAACAGGTTGCCGCGATGATTGCCGTGCTCGGGGGCCTGGACATGCTCGTCTTCACCGGCGGCATTGGCGAGAACGACGCGCAGGTGCGTGCCGAGATCTGTGCGGGCCTGTCATGGATCGGCGTCAGCCTCGACGAATCACGCAACCGCGCTGCGAGCAATCCCTCCAGCCTCACCAGTGACGGCGCATCGCGCTGCCAGGTGCTTGTGCTCGCGTCGCAGGAGGACGAGCAGATCGCCCGCCACGCGTGGGCATTGTTGGCGCCCGAACCTTTCAAGCAAGCGCCGTCATCGAGGTCAAGCCATGACTGAAACCATCGAAAAGAACAAGAGCAGCGGGCTGCAATCCCTACTGCGGCTGTTCCAAATCCTGGGTGTGCTCGCCCGCCACAAGGTCCTCGGGGCCCTGTTCGGCAAGCGGCCCGGTCTGGCGCCCATCATCGCCACCGACATCGCGGCACTCACCACCCTGGTCGCCCTGGGTGAGAAGCTCATGCCAAGCCTGCGCGCCTTCGATCTGCCTCGCGTGGTCAGCGAGTTCGACAGCAGTCTGAAGCGCGAGATCGATTTCAATCGAGAAGCGCGTTCTGTCATGCGCTTGCGCGCCGCGCTGGCGGACTTCCATGACCTCTGGATCCCGGATGTGATGACGGCGCTGTCCAGTGGTGTCGTGCTCACGATGGAGTTCTCGGCCGGCGAACGGATCGATGAATACGCCAAGCGGCACCCCGAAGCGATGACGCGGTCGATGGACACCCTGCTCAGGGTGATGCTGCAGTCAATCTTCGAGGAAGGCGTCTTTCACGCCGACCCCCACCCCGGCAATGTCTTCGTGCTGCCCGACGGGCGGCTCTCGCTGCTCGACTTCGGCAATACGGGGGAGCTCGACGAGGCGATGCGCGAGTCGCTGGCGTTGCTGCTCGAAGCGGTCGTCAAGGGCGATGCGCGTGCCGCCACCGAGGCCTATCTCGAACTGGCATCGGCCGGGGCAGACGTCAACCGCGTGGGCTTGATCGCTGACATGAAGGCCGCTCTCTACGAGATCCGCCAGACCAACCTGGCGCAGGTATCCATCGGCACCGCGCTGGATTCGCTGACGAGTGCCGGAAGCCGCAACGGCGTGCACAACCCAGCCGAATTTGTTTTGCTGACCCGCGCTTTCGTGATTCTGGAATCGATGATCGGGCAGCTCGACCCCCAGCACGACTACATGGCGTCGTTTCGCAACGAGATCGCTCGCCTGTCAGAGCAGCACTTCGCAGTGGCGCGAATCAAGGACAAGTCAACCCAGCTTGCACGCGACGTCGAGCGCCTCATCATCGATGCGCCAAGCGACACGCGTCGCGTGCTGCGGCGCTTTGCCGAAGGTGACCTGGGCCGGCTGCCGGGCTTGGAAGCACTGGCCGCGCGCGCCAGCCGCAATCTCGAGCGGCTCGCCCGGGCCATCGCCTACGCGGCCCTCGTCATCAGCGGCTCGCTGCTGTTGCTGACGCCGATGGGCGGCTGGCACCACCTGCTCGGCGAAGCGATGGTCATAAGCGGGATCGTCGGCATGCTGGTCACCGCCATTGGAGCGATGCGTCGCGACCATGGACAACGCTGACCCGCGCCATTTGGGGGCGCCTGCCGCGGGCAAGCCCATCCTCCCCGACGCTTCGTGCTGCCAACTGCATGGTCTCGTCTCGTGTGGCGACGGGCAGATTGCCCGACATACCTTTGCGACTATCGTCGAAGCCGTGCGCGAGGGGCGCGCCATCCTGGACAACATCCGCAAGTTCCTGCGCTATTTGCTGTCGTCCAACACGGGCGAGGTGCTGACAATGTTTCTTGGCGTGGTCGGAGCTGGGATGATCGGGCTGAATCAAAGCGAGGTCGGTGCCGGCGGCACTGTCGTCTTGCCGCTGCTCGCTACCCAGCTGCCGTGGATCAACCTCATCACCGACTCAGGCCCCGCACTCGCGATGGGCGTGGACCTGACCACGGCCCGCACGGCAGGTTTCACGGTGCTCGTGTTCACGAGCCTGTTCACCTGCTTCACCTGCTTCACCGCGCGCTCGATCTACAGCGAACTGCAAAAGCGGCTCCGACGCCGCTGGGGTCGATGAAGCATGCTCTTCAACATCGCAGCAGACATCGCCAAACTGAGCCTTTTCATCGTTTGCGCCTATGCGCTGCTTGGTGCCTATGCACGGCGCCGAAGGCCGCAATGGACCGAGCATCTGACGAAGCGCCGTTTGGCCGTCTTGGGAATGCTGACGCTGGCCGTGGGTGGAATCAAACTGATCGAGGATGTGGTCGCGAAAGAGTCAGGGCCTGTTGACGAGGCAATCCTATGGTTCATTCGAGACCATGTGCCTGCAGCGCTGAACGGCTTCTTCGCCGCGGTCACGTTCAGCGGGTCAGCGCGACTTCTGGTGCCGGTCGCGGTCATGGCCACCATAGCACTGCTTGTCGCCCGGCGCCGCTTCGAGGCGCTGCTCGTGGGCGCCTCGGTGATCACGGCAACGCTCGTCGTCTGGGGTATGAAAGCCATCGTCGGCCGGGCCCGACCTGCATTGTGGGATGCTCAGTGGTACTGGGGTTCCAGCTTCCCCAGTGGGCACACCCTCAGCACCGCAGCGTTCGCTACCGCTTCCGCGTTATGCGTAGCGCGGATCTGGCCTCGCGCCGCAAACCCGGCGATATCGTTGGCCATGCTGTGGACGGGCCTGGTCGCAATCTCCCGTCTCGTCCTGGGTGTGCACTGGCCTTCGGATGTCCTGGTCGCCATGTGCCTCGGGTTCTTCATTCCCCTGATGATCAGCGTGACCCACGACCTGCGTCCTCGAGAATCCAGCGCGCGATGCCTATGAGCCCTACTGCCGCCCGGGGCGGACGGCGCCCGACCGCATGCGATGCAACCGCGGCGTTGCCACGAACACAGGTAGTGCCGCCTGGTGCTTGTGTGCGGCAACGAACAGACAACTTTTGTCGGCAGGAGCAGTCTCCAAAATGAGCACTTCGTTCCCATTGAGTTCTCTGATTGATGAGCACTTGCGTGGACAAGTAGTTTGTACCCCCCCATGAAGTTCTTTGCTGACACCCGCACCAAGCGCAACCGCTACATCAAGACCGTACAGGACTACAACGTGACAGTACGATCTTTCCCGTCCAACCTGACGGCGATGGTATTCGGCTACAAGGAAAAACCGACCTTCGCCGTGGAGAACGAAAAGGAAATCGTGAAGCCGCCCAGTGTTGGATTCGACACTGCACCGGCAAAACCTGCTGGCCCGGGATCCGGGGCGTCAAAGTGATTGCAGGCAGAGGCTTCGGCAGGACATTCCAGGTCGGCAGATCGCTGCTGTCTGAAAGCCTGTTGGCATTTGCGCTGGGCTGGTCCGCGCTTAGCGCAGCGCAGGTGGCCGTGCCGCCACTGACGGGGCATGTGATCGACCAGACCGGCACGCTGACTGCGGAGCAGAAAGCCGCGCTGGAGCAAACACTCACCGCCTTTGAAGCCCGTAAAGGCAGCCAGCTGGCCGTGCTGATGGTCGCCTCGTCAGCGCCGGAAGAGATCGAACAATATGCGCTGCGCGTGGCCGAGCAATGGAAACTCGGACGCAAGAAGGTTGACGACGGCGCGATCCTCGTTGTCGCCAAGAACGACCGCGCGATGCGCATCGAGGTGGGTTATGGCCTGGAGGGATCGCTCTCCGATCTCACCACCAAACGCATCATCGGCGAGACCATCCTGCCGAGATTCAAGAGCCAGGACTTCTATGGCGGCATCACGGCCGGTGTCGAACAAGTCATCCGCGTCGTCGACGGCGAGGCCTTGCCGGCGCCGAGCGCCCGGCCCAGCCAGGGTGTCGGCGGCATCGGCGGTATCGGCGATGTTCAGCAATACGCGCCCATGCTGTTCATTCTGGCGCTCGCCGTGGGCGGCGTGCTGCGCGCCACGTTGGGCAAGGTGCCCGGCTCGCTGGTCACGGGCGGCGTGGTCGCGGTGATCGCCTGGTTCGTCGTCGGTGCCATCTCGATGGCCTTGGTCGCCGGCGTGGTTGCGCTGTTCGTCACCTTGATGGGGGGCGGCATGCTCGGTCGCGGCATGGGTGGCTACTACGGGGGCGGTGGCCGAGGTGGGGGCATGGGCGGAGGCGGTGGCGGCGGTTTCAGCGGCGGCGGTGGAGGCTTCGGTGGCGGCGGTGCGTCGGGAAGGTGGTAGCCATGAACATCAAACGCATCGTGAAGCACCTGTTGGTGACCGACGGACAGGTGGGTCGGAGTTTTGGCCGCAGCAGCTTGAACATGATCGAAGCGGCCATCAAGGCCAGCGAGACCGAGCACGTCGGAGAAATCCGGTTCGCGGTCGAAGGGGGACTGGACGGTGCGCCGTTGTTCAAGGGGCAGTCGGCCCGAGAACGTGCGATCGACCTCTTCTCACAACTGCGTGTGTGGGACACCCAGCAGAACACCGGCGTGCTGATTTACCTGTTGCTGGCGGACCGGGCCGTGGAGATCGTTGCCGACCGGGGCATCCACGCCAAGGTGGATGCGCAGGAATGGGGCAAGGTCTGCCGCCAGATGGAGGCCGCCTTCAGGCAGTCGGACTTCGAGGGTGGCGTGATCAGCGGTGTGCAGGCCGTGACGCGGCATCTGAAGCAGCACTTCCCTTCCGACAGCCACGACAGGAATGAACTTCCGAACAGGCCGGTGGTGCTGTAAGGCATCGCACTCTCTGGGGTTTCTGCCTGGGCTTGATCGAGAGCTTTCTCTACGGGGCCTACGTCGGACTCGTGTTCGTGCCCATCTACAACTGGTCTGCTCGCCGATGGGGTGGCTGGCGGGCTCCGTCTTCATCGTCTCCGCCGGCTATGGGGCACTCTTGCCGGTGCTGCCGGGGTGGCTGGCGTCGATGATGCCCGGCGCCAGCGTTGGTGATGTCGGTCGTCACGTCGGCTTTCTCAGCGGCGTGTATGCGGCCGGCGTGCTGCTGGGTGCGCCGTGTCATGGGCGGCCTGACCGCCGCAGCCGGCTTAGGTCAGACGCTCGGCTCGGCCGCAGGCGGCTGGCTCTTCGGCGTGCTCGCACATCGCAGCTACGGCGTGCTGGCGCTGCCGCTGCTCGTGATGCTGGGTCTGCTGCTGGCCAGACAGTCCTGGTGGTCGGTCAATGCCGCCGCATCCCCAACCCAACCCAGG
This sequence comes from Ramlibacter sp., assembly GCA_046599015.1. Classification (GTDB taxonomy): domain Bacteria; phylum Pseudomonadota; class Gammaproteobacteria; order Burkholderiales; family Burkholderiaceae_C; genus Ramlibacter. Next base: position 4,720 of record JBKJHN010000227.1, on the reverse strand, counting down.
CGCATGGTAGAGCGCGTTGAAACTGAGGGCTCATCATGAACACAGTCGCGCCGCATGTAGATCACGAATTCCCGGTGGGTGTCGATCCCGAGCGGCCGCAGCCGCAGTACCGCTGAATTCATTGGCCGATCTCCACGGTCTGGCCCAGCTGCGGCACTGTCGCCGGCCAGCCCAACTCTCGCTCGATTCGCTCACGCAGTGCATCGGCGGCCGCGGGTTCACCGTGATTGAGATAGACGGCCTTGGGCGGCTTCGGTGCAGTTCTGAGCCAGGCAACGATCTGCTGCGCATCCGCGTGTGCCGACATGCCCGGCAAAGATACGATTTCGGCGTTGACCGGGATGTCCTCGCCATGGATGCGGATGCTGCGTTCTCCAGCCAACATGCGGCCGCCGCGCGTGCCGCTGGCCTGGTAGCCGGCGAACACGACGCTGTTGCGCGCGTCCGGTGCCAGCGCCTTCAGGTGGTGCAGCACTCGTCCGCCGGTGGCCATGCCGCTGGCCGACACGATGACTGCCGGCCGGTGCTGCGCTACCAATGCCTTCGACTCCTCCACGCCGCGGACCATGGTCGCCACCTGGCGCATGCCTATGCACTCTTCCTGCGACAAGCGATGCTCCGCCCGGTGCCGGTGGTAGATGTCGGTCATGTCGATGGCCATCGGACTGTTCAGGTAGATCGGCAGGTCCGGGATCTCGCGCCGCTGCTTCAGGCGGTAGATGGCATACAGCAGCGACTGAGCCCGTCCGACAGCGAAGGCCGGAATCACCACGATGCCGCCGCGTGCCGCCGTGCGCGTGATGACCTGGCCGAGCAACTGTTCGGCGTCGGTCGCGTCGTGCAGCCGATTGCCGTAGGTCGACTCGGCCACGATGTAGTCGGCCCGTTCGATCGGCTCCGGCTCCCGCATGATGAGGTCGTCGGGCCGGCCGAGGTCACCGGAGAACAGCACCGTGGCAGTTGCCGTCGTCAGCTCGATTGAACTGGCGCCCAAAATGTGGCCGGCGCGCCGGAAACGCAGTTGCATGCCGGCAGCCAGCCCGCCGATCTGGCCGGAGGGCAGCGGCTCGAGTCGGCGCAGGGCGCGGTCGGCGTCGGCTTCGGTGTACAGCGGCAGGGCCGGCTTGTGCTTCGAGAACTTGCGCCGGTTGGCGTAGTCGGCATCTTCCTCCTGGATCCGTCCGCTGTCCGGTAGCAGCACGCCGCAAACGTCGATGGTGGACGGCGTCGCAAAGACCGGTCCTCGATAGCCGCGCTTGACCAGCAACGGAAGAGCCCCGGAGTGATCCAGATGGGCATGGGTCAGCACCACCGCATCGAGCTGCTTCGGATCGAAGGTAAATTCATCCCAGTTCATCAGGCGCAGGTTCTTGTAGCCCTGGAACAGGCCGCAATCGATGAGAACCTGTTTGCCCTCGTGTGAAACCAGGGTCTTGGAGCCGGTGACGGTGCCGGCAGCACCGAGGAATGCGAGTTTCATCAATGATCTCCTGGTAAATTTTGATGGAGGGCGGGCGCAGCGGTCGGTCTCAGGGGCAACTGCCGGGCCGCGGCCGCCTCCGCCAGTCGGGCACCACATCGGCCACGCCCGCGAGCAATGTCGCCCTGGCACGCCACCGCTTGCGTCACGCGTTTGCCGATCACCAGGTGGTGGACCTGGCCGCCGTCGTTGCGCGGGCCGCCGTGCAGATCGGCCAGTGCGTGTTTGTCCTCGACGACGGCTCCAGGCACGAGACCCCAGTACAGCGTCATTCCATCGCGTTCCATCCGGGCCTGGGCAAACGCCTGCCATGGCGCCAGCCACAGCAGGACCAAGAGCAGAAGTGCCGAGCGGCTTTGATACCACATGACGATGTTCCTCAAGGGTTAGGCTGGCGACGGCTGAGATGCGCACACAAGACAAGGCTCAGGACCGCGGCAAAGAGGCACCACACTGAGATGAACCATCTTGCGTAAAAGTAGTAGGCCGCCGCAAATGACGCCAGCGCAAGCACGCCAAATATCTTCACCCACCGATGCGTGGAAACGATCGGGCTGATGGCTGTCGACAGCAGGTAGACGCCCATCACCGTGGCTGCGAAGAAATGCGGAGAAATGTACTCGATGTGCTGGCCAGTGGCTCGGGAGACGACTGGGAACGCGACCAGCATATACATGAGGTACGTGGCCACGGCCGCGCCTGCCGCGGAGAGTCCCCACAACATGGTGCGGCGCCACCCGGGTGGTTCGATCAGCAGCACGGCCACGGGGACGTACACCGGCCACAGGACGTGGGAGAAAAACGAGTACGCGTGCGTCATCGCGGCGTTAAGCAGCGGCGCCTCAAAGCGGAACGTCAGCCAGACAACACCTTCGATCAGCTGCTGAATCGAGAAGAGAAGGGGAATCGCAGCGAGCGGCAGCTCACGCGGGCCGCGCGCCGACTTGACCGTCAGGATGCCGGCTCCAAGCAGCAGGATGCCCGCAGTAAAGCTTGCCGTTGCCGAGAAGCACATTCAAATCATTTCGCCGCGGCCACCGCCCGGCGAGACCTCGCGCAGGTAGCACACCAGTCCTGTGAGCCACAGCAGGACAGGCGCCAGGAGCAGCCAACGGAAGTCCGAGTGGAGCAGAAAGTTGGTCGCGCTCATCAGAGCGACGCCGGACGCCCCTGCGACTGCCAGGGCCAACAAGGTTCCTGGAGCCCGTCGCGCGAGAAATCGCCAAGCCACCAGGATGGTCATAGTGCCTGCGGCGACCATGAATCCCCCCATGACGTTGAACACGTGGTCAAGCCAACCCTCGAGGCCCGGCGCCGCTGCGCGCAGGGCTTCAATGGACGTCCCCATGAAGCGGGGGTCCTCTGGCAGCAGCACCGGCCGAAGCAGGACGAAATAGATGCCCAGCAGAACCATCCATAGACCGCAGGCAGCGAACAACTTGCCGGAAAGCCGCATAGGGAGGGACGATGACTTCATGGGCTCACGCTGACGCCGTTAGGACCTTTGCCGACACGGACGGCGCTCACCACGGCGCGTAACTTCGCTGGGGCCAGCATCCCATTCATCATGGTCATGCCGTCCTGCATCGTCTGCTTGTGCTCTGCCATCAGCGCGCTCTGCTCTTCTGGCGTCTTTGCGGCCTTCATTTTTCGTGCATGTCACGCATGGCTTTCGTCTGCGCATCCCATCTTTGCCATGCTCGGCCCGTCTTGACAGGTACCTGTTTGGATGTGGGTGCTGGGGCGCTCCCGGCGGGATGATGGCGATCAGATCGATTTATGTTGCGGGGCAATCACCGAGGCGAGTTGCACCATGTCGATGACACCGCTATGCAGTAAACCATAGTGCCCCCAGATTGGGGTGTGGATCGGTACGTTGGCGAACATAGCGGCGTAAGGAAATGCGCCGACTTGGAAAGCACATGGTGCTTGCGCTTAGGCTTGAGGCTTGAGCTGGAGTGGAGGTGGGGCACTGGCACTGGCACGGGCAGCGAGGCGGACGTACGATGGCGCTATGCCTCAATTCCTCTTTGCTCGCCCAGTCGAGCGCCGGTCTTCATGAGCATGGCTGCACCACTGGTCTCATCAGAGCCTGTTCTGAGCGCGCAAGAGTCCCTCAATGGAAGATGCTTCTGCCTTACGCTGGACAACGGTGCTCTAGCCCGAGCATTGGATTCAGAGCTCGCAGGAGTGCAGCTCTCCGAGCTCACGCGGGAGCGCTGTCCTTACGTTTTCGCTGCCAGGCCGGTGTTTGTTGAAACTTCCCAGACCCACCGCATGACCGAGGTGATCCGGGCCGTCGAATCGGTTGTAGCCCTCCCGGCATACCGTGATCAGGTGCTGGAAGCGGCCCCCCCATCGCCCGGCTCGGTGCGGCAGGTCCGAAAGGAGTTTTCTTCGGGTACGACTTTCACGTCGGGAAAGAGCGGCTCGGGCTGATCGAGATCAACACGAACGCCGGGGGCGTCATGCTGAACGCGGTGCTTGCACGCGCGCAGCGCGCCTGCTGTGCGGTGATGGACGGGATGGCGCCGACCCTCTCCGATGTGGACGCGTTCGAAGAGCGGATCGCGCACGTGTTTGTTCGAGAATGGGCCCTGGCCGGCCGGGGAAGACCGCTAGCGAGCATCGCTATTGTCGACGAGGCGCCCGAGCAGCAGTATCTCTACCCTGAGTTCCTGCTGTTTCAGCGGCTTTTCGAACGGCACGCCCTGCGAACTGTCATCGTCGGCCCGACGGACCTGCAGTGGCGCGGCGGTGTGCTTTGGGCCGGGGAGCTAGCGATCGACCTCGTCTACAACCGCTTGACTGACTTTTACCTCGAGGCGCCGGGTAGTGCGGCATTGCTGGCAGGGGAATATGTTGCCCAGGCGTTCGTGACACCTGGCGAGCGCAAGGTCAGCGAGGGTGACGCAGGGCAGGCCATGAAGTTCGACCTGCGGGCCTATACCTACGAGGGATCTGTCATGTGGTTGGCCGCGCGGTTGTACCAGGGACAGACCACCAATTTTCGCACCGTGGGCGGAGGCTTTGCGCCGGTGTACAGCGGATCGATGGTTGGCGGCTTCGGCTCAGCATCGGATTCGGGCAACTGCAGCCCGGACTTGAGCCACCGAGCTACCAGCGATCAGCATGTGACGCGGGTTCAGGCCGCCTGGCAATTTCATCAGAAAGTAGTGTGCTACAAACAGCATCACTACAGGCAAGCTGGACAGCACTGCGATCTCTACCACAAGGGCG
>JBKJHN010000171.1:0-17672 GCA_046599015.1 Ramlibacter sp. | reverse complement strand
GTCGTGCCGTTCCTCAAGGTCGTCAACGACACGGCAGTGGCCGTCAACCAGGGCGGCAAGCGCAAGGGCGCGGTCTGCACCTACCTGGAAAGCTGGCACCTCGACATCGAGGAGTTCCTGGAACTGCGCAAGAACACCGGCGACGACCGCCGCCGCACGCACGACATGAACACGGCCAACTGGATCCCCGACCTGTTCATGCGCCGCGTGATGGAAAAAGGCGAGTGGACGCTGTTCTCGCCGTCCAACGTGCCCGACCTGCACGACAAGTTCGGCATCGAATTCGAGCAGGCCTATGTCGCCTACGAGGAGAAGGCCAGGCGCGGCGAGATCAAGCCCAGCCGGACGCTGCAGGCCACCGACATGTGGCGCAAGATGCTCAGCATGCTGTTCGAGACCGGGCATCCCTGGATCACCTTCAAGGACGCATGCAACATCCGCTCGCCCCAGCAGCATGCGGGCGTGGTGCACTCGTCGAACCTTTGCACCGAGATCACGCTCAACACCAGCGACACCGAAACGGCCGTCTGCAACCTGGGTTCGGTGAACCTGCTCCAGCATTTGAAAGACAGCGCGGACGGCGCCAAGGTGCTGGACCACGACAAGCTGAAGAAGACGATCACCACCGCGATGCGCATGCTGGACAACGTGATCGACATCAACTACTACGCGGTCAAGAAGGCCCGCGACTCCAACATGCGGCACCGGCCGGTGGGCCTGGGCGTGATGGGTTTCCAGGATGCGCTGTACGAACTGCGGGTGCCTTATGCCTCCCAGCAGGCTGTCGACTTTGCCGACCAGTCGATGGAAGCGGTCTGCTATCACGCCTACTGGGCCTCGACCGAGCTGGCGCGGGAGCGCGGCAAGTATTCCAGCTACAAGGGCTCGCTGTGGGACAAGGGCGTGATGCCGCTGGACACGCTGGACATGCTGGCGCAGGCGCGGGGCGGATACGTCGAAGTCGACCGTTCCGCCTCCCTCGACTGGGACGCGCTGCGCAAGAAGATCGCCCGGGACGGCATGCGCAACTCCAATTGCGTGGCCATCGCTCCCACGGCGACCATCTCCAACATCATCGGCGTGGATGCGTCCATCGAGCCCTGCTTCGGCAACCTGTCGGTCAAATCCAACCTGTCGGGCGAGTTCACGGTGATCAACCATTACCTGGTGCGAGACCTGAAGCGCCTGGGCCTGTGGGACGACGTGATGGTCATGGACCTGAAGCACTTCGACGGTTCGCTGCGGCCGATCGACCGGGTGCCGCAGGAGGTGAAAGCGCTGTACGCCACGGCCTTCGAGGTCGAGACCCTCTGGCTGGTCGAAGCCGCGGCGCGCCGGCAGAAGTGGATCGATCAGGCCCAGTCGCTCAATATCTATATGTCGGGCGCCTCGGGCAAGAAGCTCGACGACACCTACAAGCTGGCGTGGCTGCGCGGCCTGAAGACCACCTATTACCTGCGCACGATCAGCGCGACGCACGCCGAAAAATCCACGGTGCAGTCGGGACGATTGAACGCGGTGTCATCGGGCGGCGCGCAGGGCGGCATGAGCGCGCGCGATGCCGCGGCCGCTGCCGCCGCATCGCGGATGAATGCAGCCACGCCGGCAACCGACATCAAGTTCTGCGCGATCGACGACCCGGGTTGCGAGGCATGCCAGTAGACGTGTCGAAGACTTTGCACGCATCGAATTCTGTCGGTGTTCTCCGACACGGGCGCGATGCAATTGAACAACACAATCGGACAGTGATGTGAACGGACACTTTGCAATTCACATCACTGCTCACATAATCCGAGCATTGGAAAACTTATGTTGACCTGGGACGAAGAAGTCAAGCCCACATCGCCAGCATTGAACAGCGGTTCTTTCACGAATCGTGAGGTGGATTCTTCACCTCTTTCGCAAGCTCCCTCCGCAATTCTTCAGCCGGCGCTGCGCGCACTTGACGATGCAGCGCTCACCTCCGCGACTTCTTCCCGCACTGCCTCCGTCGCACCGATCCAGGTCGCGCCGACCGTTCCCAGCCGCATCAAAGCCGCCGACAAGCGCATCATCAACGGCCAGACCGACGTCAACCAGCTGGTGCCCTTCAAGTACAAGTGGGCCTGGGAGAAGTACCTGGCCACCTGCGCCAATCACTGGATGCCGCAGGAAGTGAACATGACGCGCGACATCGCGTTGTGGAAAGATCCGAACGGCCTGACCGAAGACGAGCGCCGCCTGATCAAGCGCAACCTCGGCTTCTTCGTCACCGCCGATTCGCTGGCCGCCAACAACATCGTGCTGGGCACCTACCGCCACATCACCGCGCCCGAGTGCCGGCAATTCCTGCTGCGCCAGGCATTCGAGGAAGCGATCCACACACACGCGTACCAGTACATCGTGGAGTCGCTCGGGCTGGACGAGTCCGAGATCTTCAACGCCTACAACGAGATCCAGTCGATCCGCGACAAGGACCAGTTCCTGATCCCCTTCATCGAAGCGATCATGGATCCCAATTTCCATACCGGCACGCCGGAGACCGACCAGACGCTGCTGAAGTCGCTGATCGTTTTCGCCTGCCTGATGGAAGGCCTGTTCTTCTACGTCGGCTTCACGCAGATCCTGGCGCTGGGCCGCCAGAACAAGATGACCGGCGCGGCCGAACAGTACCAGTACATCCTGCGCGACGAGTCGATGCACTGCAACTTCGGCATCGACCTGATCAACCAGCTCAAGCTCGAAAATCCGCACCTGTGGACTTCGCAATTCAAGTCCGAGATCAAGGCGCTGTTCCAGAAGGCCGTCGAGCTCGAATACCGTTATGCCGAGGACACCATGCCGCGTGGCGTGCTCGGCCTCAATGCCTCCATGTTCAAGGGCTACCTGCGCTACATCGCGAATCGCCGCGCCACGCAGATCGGCCTCGAAGCCCTCTATCCCAACGAGGAAAATCCTTTCCCGTGGATGAGCGAAATGATTGACCTGAAGAAAGAGCGCAATTTCTTCGAAACCCGCGTGATCGAATACCAGACGGGTGGGGCGCTGTCCTGGGACTAGGGCCGACAGATCAGGTCGTTAGATTCGTCCGCTTCAACTGACCGGCCAAAGAGCACGGCGCGAAGCGGGCAACGGTGTTCATGAAGCTGGGCTTTGGCCCAACTTCATGGATCGCTTCATGCAACCAACAAGCATGGAGTGCTTCTTTGGTTGATGTTGATCAACTTGAACAGGAGAAATGAAAATGGCAACTGCAAAGAGACCGGCCGTAAAAAAGGCCGCAGCGAAAAGACCGGCCGCCAAGAAGTCCGCGGCCAAAAAGCCCGCCGCCAAGAAGGTAGCGGCCAAGAAGGCTCCGGCGAAGAAGGCCGCAGCCAAGCGCCCGGCAGCCAAGAAAGCGGCTGCCAAGAAGGCTCCGGCGAAGAAGGCCGCAGCCAAGAAGGCGCCGGCGAAAAAGGCGGCCGCCAAGAAGTCCGCGGCCAAGAAGCCCGCTGCCAAGAAAAGGCCTGCGGCTAAAAAAGCAGCGAAGAAGCCCGCTGCGAAGAAAGCAGCGAAAAAACCCGCTGCCAAACCGGTAGCCAAGGCGGCCCCTGCTGTGGCGGCCCCGGCTATGCCGGCGGCGCAGACCACGCTGAACCCGCAGGCTGCGTGGCCGTTTCCGACGGCCAGCAAGCCCTGAGCGAAAGCGGTTTTCCGCTTCAAGCCCGGCGTCGCAAGGCGCCGGGCTTTTTTATTTTGGTTCACGGCTCGCCGGCCGCCAGCGCGATCCGCCGACGCAGCCGCTGCGCCTCCTCCGCGGCTCCGGACCGCTCGGCTCGCTGGAGCTGGACACCGAGCCAGGCCAGCAACGGCCGGCGCCAGCCTTGTGCGGAGGCGGTTTGCGTGGCCAGTTCCAGCACTTCTGGAGTGGCCTGGCCGGTGCGGAACAACACGCCGGCCGCCACCAGGCGCGACAACGGATCTTCGATGGCCTTCACTCCCGACGCGCCCTGCCCCGACGCGATCGGCCGGTGCTGCACTGGGAGCAGGCCGACTTCGCTGGGCTTGATCCGTCCGGCCAGATAATCGGCATAGGCTCGAGCAGCTGCGGGCGAGTCGGCTCTCAGGCGCTCAAAGCCGGCACAGGGCTCCAGGACCAGGCTCGCCACGCGCAACGCGCAGCGGGTGAGTTCCGCCCCCGCGACCAGGCCCGGTTGCGCCGTGCTTGCCAGTTCCTTGCGGGCCAGCTCGAATTCAGCCGCTTCCACCCGCGCGTTGCCGCTCATGTAGGCGTTGGTATAGCGCTCGAGCGCGTCGTGCGCGCTCATCTGGAAGTCGGGCACGCGCGGCTTGCTGCCACAGCCCGCAAGCGCGGCGGCCAGGATGATGACAAAGGCGAGTTTCATGGCAGCTTGATCTCCGTGTCGCGCGCAAACGGCCATTTGCGATTCAGCTCATTGATGAGGCCTTCCACCTTGCGCAGATTCGCCTCGACGTCGCCTCGCAACGCGCCCAGGTCATTGGTTGCGCCGCGCACGTTGGCGCCTATGCCTTGTGCTTCGGCCAGCACCGCATCGATTTGCTTGAGACTCGCACGGGTGTCGGCCAACAGGCCATTGAGCTGCGCCACCGTGCCGCGCGCCTCCCTGGCCAGACCCTCCGGCCCGAACACCTGGGTGTCGGCCTTGGCGACCAGACCATCCATCCTCGCCAGCAGGGCGTTGGCCCGCTCGAGCGTCGCAATTACCTTCTGGGCGTCGGCATCGTTGCCGAACACGGCCCCCAGCGCGCCGCGCGGCCCCTTCAGTTTTTCGGTGACGTCGCGCAGGTTGGCCAGCGAGTCGCGCAACGCCGCGTCCTGCGCCGTCATCGACACGATGTTGTCAAGCGCCTCCCGGGCGGCCGCGAGCACGCGCGGCAGTTCCGCCGTCGCGTCGCCGCGCAGGACCGGGCGCTGCGCGCCGTCGGGCAGCGGCGGGTCGGTCAGGATGCCGGTGAATGCCCGGATGTTGGTGCCGCCCACCAGGCCTCGCACCAGCGTAAAGATGCTGGATGTGCGCAGCCAGTGCGCATCCTTTTTGGCCACGTCGATAACGATATGAACGTTGCCGGTGTTGGCAAGTTCGACACGCCGCACCCGCCCGATCGGAAACCCCGAGAACGTCATGTCCATGCCAACCACCACGCCTTCAGAGTCGTCCGCGATCAGCACCAAAGACTGCGTCGGCTCGAAGGCGCCACGCGCATACATGACATAAAAAGCCGCGCCGACGATCAGAACGGCGGTGAACAGCAGCAGCAAGGTTGCCTTGAATTCCAGATGCCGGACCGTGGCGTTCACGCCCGGCTCGGAATTGCCCACCGCGGGATCCGGGTCGTGTTGCGTTGCCATCAGTAGTAGTTGCCCGCGAGCGAGGCGGCCTCCAGCAGCAGCAGCACTGCGAACATGCGCACGAGGCCCTGCAGGGCCGCGCTTTCGCGGGAGCCGTCGCCTTCGACGTCATGGAGGGCGGATGCCATCGGGATCAAGGAAACCGCCAGGCTGAAAAACAGCGTCTTCAGCACGAAGATGAGCGAGACCGAGCCGTTGAAGACATGGCCGAAGACATGGGTGTACGCAGCCACGCCCGCCAAAGTCCAGCCATAAACGGCCAGGTACGCCAGCACCATGGCGACGGCGCAACTTAGCGCTGCCAGAGTGACCGTCGCGAAGATGCCCGCCAGGGCGCGCGGCAGCGCCTCCGAGGCGACTGGATCGACGCCTTGGCGCTGCATGGCATCGAACTGGCCGCTGCGGCGCATCTCGGCCAGAGCGGCTCCATTGGGGATGGTGCAGCGAAGGGCGACGAACAGTGCTGCGGTGAGCGGAATCAATTCCAGCACCAGCACACGGATGACCATTTCCAGGGCGTATTGCGACAACCCATAGCTCAACGCGGTGACGATCACAATGCGGGTGATCACCAAGGTCAACAGTGCGCACAGACCGGTGAACCACCCAAGAATAGGTGCGGTGTCGAGGTAGATGTGTCGCAGCAGGGCTTCGCGAGTGCGCGGCCGCCAACTCGAACCCGTGCCGGCCAGGATCAGCAGAGAAGCACCAAAGTACACGATGCGCCACCAACCTGCCAGCCAGTGCAATGGCGCATTGGCGGCACGGCCGGTTGGATGGGTGGAAGTGACAGGCATCGACCCGAAATCATAGGGCAGCCGGCGACGAGCACTCGAATTACACGTGTTTACAAGATACACCGTTGCGCAGACCTCGCTTTACCTTTCGTTTGCGATCGTTTGGGTGGCTGAGGCGTTCTACTTAGGGGAGAAATCGTTCATATGACACTTGCGCCCTTGTTTCGCTGCCTGATGGTTCGCCTCTGGCCAATGCTGCTCACGGGGCTGCTTGTTGCGCCGGCCATGGCGCAGACCGATCCAGCCGGACGGGTGGGCCGGCTGAACCATGCCGAAGGGACAGTGACGTCGTCTCCGGCCGGGGACAACGAATGGACCGAGGCTGAAGCCAATCGCCCAGTTACTCGCGGCGACCGGCTGTGGACCAACAAGGCCTCTCGTGCCGAGGTGCAGATCGGCTCGTCCGCCGTGCGAATGGACGCTCAGACGCAGTTGGAGATCCTGGCACTTGATGATCAGTCGGCGCAGATCAGCCTGACCCAGGGCACTGTCCATGTGCGAGTGCGCAGCCTGCCGGAAGGCGAGAACTTCGAGATCGACACGCCGAACCTTGCCTACCGTGCCGCCTATCCGGGCGACTATCGCATCGACGTCGACGCTGCGCGCGGTACGACGCGCGTGACCATCCATTCGGGCACCGGGACGGTCTACGGTGAGAACGGCCAGGCGTTGCCGCTGGGCGGTGGCCAGCAGATCACTTTTCGGGGCCGGACGCTGGCGAAGCTGGCCGCGCAGGAGTCGCCGCCTCAGGACAACTTCGACCGCTGGGCGGCCGAACGCAACCGGCGTGAAGACCAGTCGGTGTCGGCGCGATACGTTCCGCGCGAGGTGGTCGGCTACCAAAGCCTGGACGCCCATGGTCAATGGACGCAGGACGCTACGCACGGCGCCGTATGGTTTCCGCAGGGGACCAGCGCCAAGTGGGCGCCTTACCGTGACGGGCGCTGGGAGTGGATTGCTCCGTGGGGCTGGACCTGGATCGACGATGCCCCCTGGGGCTTCGCACCCTCGCACTACGGCCGCTGGGCAATGATCGGCTCGCGCTGGGGCTGGGTGCCCGGGCGCATCGCTTTGCGGCCCATCTATGCACCGGCATTGGTGGCCTTCATTGGTGGCGGCAGCGCGGCGACACCCTGGAGCATTCCGGTTGCGGCCGGCCGGCCGGGCATCGCCTGGTTCCCGCTGGCGCCGGGCGAGGCCTGGCAGCCCGGCTATCCGGCCAGCCCTTTTTACATCAGCAGCGTGAATCGCAACATGCCGCCGCAAGCCGGCCCCAGCTGGGCGCACCAGGCCCGGCCAGAGGCGCTGACGGCCATGACAGCGGAAGATTTTCATCGAGGGCGTCCAGTCCGCGGCAGCTGGTTGCGAGTAGCCGGCAATGCGCTGGCAAAGGCGCAGATCGTGGCGCCGCCGCCGATGCCCGCAGACAAAGCGTTCGCCGCCCGCGAGCGGCCCGTCAACACGGCACGCGCCGCACCCACGACGCCGGCGGATATTCGTCCGGTAACCGCTGCGGCTCAAGCGTCGCCGCAACAGCAGCAAACGTCCCAGCAACTGAGCCAGCTCGAGCAGGGAAAGTCAGCGGAGCAAGCCAAGGTTGCGGAGCAGGCTCGCGCAGCGCAGCAGGCGAAGTCAGTCGAGCAGGCCAAAGCGGCGGAGCAGGCAAAAGTCACGCAGCAGGCCCGGCTGGTGGAACAGGCCAGGGCAGCCGAAAGTGCGCGGCGCGCCCAACGAGCCAAAGCGCAGGACGACCTCAAGCGGGACCGTCTCGCAAAACGTGCCGAACCGGCCCGTCGCGAACTGCTTCTGGCCAGGCAACGAGAACAACTGCTCCAGCGTGAACTGGCCAAACGCGCGGAATCGAGCCGCGAAGAGCAGGCCCGTCGGTCGGCGCTCGCATTGATGGTCCAGCGCGAGGACAAGGCCAGGCGCGAAGCGCATGCCCAGCAGGTGGAGCAGGCCAGGCGCGCCGCCGACCGTGACGCGCAAGTCCTGCGCGAGCAACGGGAGCAAGCGCGGCGCGAGGCGCAGGATCGTGAACAGCTGGCACGGCGCGAAGCGCAAGAGCGCGAGCAGCAGGCCCAGCGCGAAGCCTGGGAGCGTCAGCAACAGGCGATCAGCGAGCAATGGCGCCGCGATCAACAGGCCTGGGAACAGCAGCGGGCGCGCCAACGGCCCGATCTGCGCAATGACCGCCGATCGGCACAGCCGCCCGAGGTCTGGCAACGCGGCATTCAGATCCTGACTCCGGGTCGCACGAGCTGAACCTCGGCGGCCCTGTTCGAGACCGCTACAGTTGGTTGCCTACAGCATCGGCGAGCGGCCTCGCTTTACGCCGCCTTTGCAACCACCCCAGCCGGGTCGCGCGTTGTTACCTCATGGAGGGCTGTCATGAACTCGAACCTGCTCGTTTTTCGCCGTTGGGCGCGCTGGTTGCCGATGCTGTTGGTCTCTGTAAGTGCCGCCGCGATCGCCCAGGCCGACCCACCGGCTCGCGTGGCAACCCTCACCCACATTGAAGGCGCGGTAGCGTTTGCCCGGGCCGGCGAGACCGATTGGTCCGATGCCGCCATCAATCGCCCGATCACCCACGGCGACAGGGTCTGGACCGAGCCGGGTGCGCGCGCCGAAGCTCACCTCGGATCGGCCACGCTGCACATGAACAGCCAGACTTTCGTCGAAGTGCGCGTGCTGGACGAACAAGTGCTGCAGCTGAACTTGAATGAGGGCGTCTTCAATGCGCGCGTGCGCCAACTCGCGGCTGGGGACAATTTCGAGATTTCGACCCCGCACGTTTCGTTTCGGGCTTTGTCGCCGGGCGACTATCGCATCGACGTCGATCCGGCACGCGGCACGACCCGTGTCACCGTGCGAAGCGGCGCCGGCACGGTCAGCGCCGGCGGCAACGCAGTGCAGCTGAATGCGGGGCAGCAAATGGCATCCACCGGGCGCGATCTGGCGCCCGCCTACGGGCAGCCTTCGCCGTTGGAAGACGCCTTCGACCGCTGGGCCGGCGACCGCAACCGCAACGAGGACCAGTCGATTTCGGCGCGCTATGTCCCGCGCGAGGTGGTGGGCTACCAGCAGCTCGATGCCTACGGCGTTTGGTCGCAAGACCCCGACTACGGTCCGGTCTGGTATCCGCAGGTCGTGGCAGCCGACTGGGCGCCTTATCGGTATGGCCGTTGGGAATGGGTGGTGCCGTGGGGCTGGACGTGGATCGATGACGCGCCTTGGGGCTTCGCGCCCTCGCACTACGGCCGCTGGGCGCAGATCGGGTCGCGCTGGTGCTGGGTGCCCGGCCGGATCGGGCCGCGCCCGGTCTATGCGCCGGCACTGGTGGCCTTCATGGGTGGCGACCATTGGAACCTGGCAATCGGCTCGGGCCCTGGCATCGCATGGTTCCCGCTGGCGCCCGGCGAAGCCTGGCGGCCAACCTACCGCGCGAGCTCGCTGTACCTTCGCAACGTGAACCGCCATTTCGCCGTGACGCGTCCGGCCGGCGGCTTCTTCTTCCACCAGCGCAGGCCGGACGCGATCACGTCGGTGCGTGTGGACGACTTCCACCGGGGCCGGCCGGTGCATCAGTTCTGGAACCGGGTGAACCCGGCGGACCTGCCGCGCGTGCCGATCCAGGCGCAACCGCGCATGCCCGAGCCGCGGCGTTGGGCTGAAGCGGGGCGCATTGAACGCCAGCAGCAGCAGTCGCCCAGGCCGCAGCCGGTCATGCCCGACATCGTCGCGCGGCCGCAGCCGCCGTTGGCACCGCGCACCGTGGAACCGCCCGCGCCGGCCGTTACGCCACGCATCCATGCGCCCTCGCAACAGCAGCGCGCGCAGGAAGACCAACGCCGGCAACACGAGCGGCAACCACAACAGGAACGCGTACGGCGCGACCAGCAGGTGCAGCAGCAACAAATTCAGCAAGAACGGCAGCGGGAGCATGCGGTGCGCCAGCAGCAAGCGCAGCGCGAACGCGAATTACGGCACGAGCAAGCCACGCAGGAGCGTATCCAGAGGCAGCAGCAGCGGGTAATTCGGCAGCCGGCGGCCCAAGCGCCGCCACAGGTGGCAGTCCCCGCTACGGTGCCGCAGCCAGTTCAGCCTGCCGTGGTGCCAAAGCGCGGTGAACGGCGTGAGCGCCCTCACGAATCCGGTGGCCGGGGTCCACCGCAACAGAGGCGCGAAACGCCGGCACAGACACCGGACGAGAATGGCCGCGGCCGCAGCCGCGGTCACGTCAATTGACGGATTCGGGGAAAGAGCGGACCAGCGGAGAGGACTTTTCTACTTCCGGCGGGAGATAGACGGTGGTGCGGTCGATCTTGGCGTCGAAGGCGGCCAGTTCAGCACTGGCGCTGCGGATGACGGCGCGGTCCAACGGGTGACACTGGCGTTGGCTCAATCGACGCAGTGCTTCGGAGCGGTCGATCATTTCGCGAACCCCCGCAGGGTCCATCATCAGCGCAAAGGGATTCACGGCCGTCGTTGCTGTTCTCATTCGCTCAACTCCTGAAGTTTTTGCAAGTCACGTTTCGATGGAATGACTGTCGCAGGGACGTGCGGTTTGTAACGTCAGGTGGTTTCGTTACACGATGTAGGACGCCTTCTCACGCCGAAAGCAGTGCCGGGAAACCGGAGGCTGGCGCGTTGCACAATAGGGTGCATGCCGTTCCTGCCGCCGTTCATCGCGCCCACCCGCCACAGCGACCCGGAGGGTGCGTTGGCCCAGGTCCGCACCATTTATTCGCAGCAGATCGAACATCTGCGTAAGGCCATGCATCATTTCGTCGCCGGCGATGCGCTGCCCGGACATGTCCGGGCCTGTTATCCCTTCGTCCGCATCCACACGGACACCGTGGCACGGCAGAACGCGCTGGAAAGTTCCGGTTTGAGCTACGGCTTCGTGGCCAATGCGGGGCGGTTCGAAACCACGCTGACCCGGCCGGACCTTTACGGCAGCTATTACCTCGAACAATTCCGGCTGCTGCGCCAGAATCACGGGGTCGAGCTGGAAGTGGGCACAAGCACGCACCCCATCCCCGTGCACTTCTCGTTTGCCGAGCACGATCACATCGAGGGTACCCTCAGCCCGGAACGCCGCTTGCTCTTGCGCGATGTCTTCGACCTGCCGGACCTGGCCGCGATGGACGACGGCATTGCCAACGGCACCTTGCAGGCGCGGCCCGGCGAAGCGCAGCCCCTGTCGCTGTTCACCGCAGCCCGCGTCGACTATTCGCTGCATCGTCTGAAGCACTACACCGGTACGGCGCCCGACTGGTTCCAGAACTTTGTCCTGTTCACCAACTACCAGTTCTACATCGACGAATTCGTGCGCCTCGGGCACGAGGAAATGGCCAACCCCCAAAGCGACTACACCGCATTTGTGGAGCCGGGCAACATTTTCACGCGCCGCGCCGGGCTCACGGCCGAACCCAACGACAAACTCGGCGCCGTGCCGCCGCGGCTGCCGCAAATGCCGGCGTATCACCTGATGCGGCCTGATCATGGCGGCATCACGATGGTCAACATCGGGGTGGGGCCGTCCAATGCGAAAACCATCACCGACCACATTGCGGTGCTGCGTCCGCATGCCTGGATGATGCTGGGACACTGCGCGGGCTTGCGCAACAGCCAGCAGCTGGGCGACTATGTCCTGGCCCACGCCTACGTGCGCGAGGACCATGTGCTGGACGAGGAGCTGCCGCTGTGGGTGCCGATTCCGGCACTGGCCGAAATCCAGCTCGCCCTCGAACGAGCCGTCGCCGACGTCACCCAATGCAAGGGCGCCGACCTGAAGCGGATCATGCGCACCGGCACCGTCGCCTCCACCGACAACCGCAACTGGGAGCTGCTGCCCGGCAACGAACCGCAGCGCCGCTTCAGCCAGAGCCGCGCGGTGGCGCTGGACATGGAAAGCGCCACGATCGCCGCCAATGGCTTTCGCTTTCGCGTTCCTTATGGCACGCTGCTGTGCGTCAGCGACAAGCCGCTGCATGGCGAGATCAAGCTGCCCGGCATGGCGAATCAGTTCTACCGCGAACGCGTCGACCAGCACCTGCGGATCGGGATGCGCGCGATCGAAATCCTGCGCGCCGAGGGTAGCCAGCGGCTACACAGTCGCAAGCTGCGCAGCTTCGACGAGGTGGCGTTTCAATAGTTCACTTCCAAAACGCTGCGCGTTTTGGAAGTGGCCTGGTCAGATGAAAGAAACCCGGCAAAGCCGGGTTTCTTTCATGGGGAGTTCGCGCTGCATGTTATTGCGCGCGAACGCAGCCCCTGCGGGGGGGTGGGACAACGACTTCATCTTTCGGCCATGCCTGCGGTCGCCATCGGCTCCCCCAGCCGCACCGGTCGCGACGGCGCCCAGTCACCGACGAAGGTCAGCACATTCCTCGGAAATAGCATCACCACCGTGGAGCCGAGCAGAAAGCGGCCCATCTCGGCACCTTTGGCCAGGTTGATCTGCTGATCGTCATAACGCCATTCACGCACGTCGCGCGTGCGTGGCGAGTTGACCACACCATTCCATACCGTAGCCACGCTGCCGACGATGGTCGCGCCAACCAATACGTTGACGAACGGGCCGTGGGGCGTGTCGAACACGCAGACGACTCGCTCGTTGCGGGCGAACAGGCTGGGCACATGGCGCGCCGTCAGCGGGTTGACCGAGAACAGGTCGCCCGGGATGTAGATCATGCGCTTGAGGCGCCCATCGCAAGGCATGTGGATGCGGTGGTAGTCCTTGGGCGCCAGGTACAACGTGGCGAAGTGGCCGTGATCGAACTGGTGGGCCAGCGCCTGGTCCCCGCCGACCAGGGCACGGGTCGAATAACCGTGGCCTTTGGCCTGGAAGATCTGGTCGTGCTCGATCGGTCCGAACTGGCTGATCGCCGCATCCACCGGGCAGACGAAGGGCGAGCCGGCGATCGGGCGCGCGCCTTCGCGCAAGGCGCGGGTGAAGAAATCGTTGAAGGTGGCGTAACTCTCCACCCGCGGATCCGCCGCCTCCTGCATGTTCACCCGGTACTTGGCAATGAATTTGCGAATCAGCGCATGGGTGAGCGCTCCGCCGTGAAAGCCGGCCACCTGCCCGGCAAAGGCTGTGAGCAGCCGCTTGGGCAGCAGGTATTGCGGCGCGACCGCCAGTCGGTTGGACATGTGGCCAAATTCTAGCCAGTCGCCGCGCGGACATGAAAGCCTAGGCTGCGACACAATAGCAGCGCCCACAGCCCCGTGAATGAGCGAACTCCTTTTCCAAGCCCAGCACCTGAGCAAGCGCTACGGCAGCTCCACGGTGGTGAGCGACCTGTCCTTCGAGATTGCGCCCGGCGAATGCCTGGGCGTGATCGGCCCCAATGGCGCGGGCAAGACGACCACCATCCGCATGTGTCTCGGCCTGACCGTGCCGGATGCGGGCAGCATCTCGTATTTCCAGAACGGCGGCGGTGCGCCCGGACTGTCGATGCCACAGGATGCACTCGCCATCAAGGCCCAGCTGGGCGTGGTCAGCCAGTTCGACAGCCTCGATCCCGATTTCACGTGCGCCGAGAACCTGTTGGTGTACGGTCGCTACTTTCGCATGCGGGACGCGCAGATCCGCGAACGCATCCCGGCACTTCTGAAGTTTGCGGCGCTCTCGCACAAGGCAGCTTCCCGGCCAAGCGAATTGTCGGGCGGGATGCGCCGCCGGCTGAGCCTCGCGCGCGCGCTGGTCAATGATCCGCGCCTGCTGCTGCTGGACGAGCCCACCACCGGCCTGGATCCGCAGGCGCGCCACCTGATGTGGGAGCGTCTGCAGTTGCTGCTGCAGCAGGGCAAGTCGATCCTGCTGACCACCCATTTCATGGACGAAGCGGAGCGCCTGTGCTCGCGGCTGCTGGTACTGGACCATGGCAAGAAGATCGCGGAGGGTCGGCCGCGCGACCTGATCGCCGAGCATCTGGAACCGGACGTCGTCGAGGCCTACGGCAATGGCGCACTGGCGTTGGCCGACTCACCAATCAAGTCGCTGGCGGCACGCGTCGAAGTGAGCGGAGAGACCGTGTTCTTCTACACGCAGGATGCGAAGCAATTGCTGGACGCCCTGGCGGCTCACCCGAAACTGCGCACGCTGCACCGCCCGGCCAATCTCGAAGACCTGTTTCTCAAACTCACCGGTCGCCAGATCAGGGAGGAAGGCTGATGGACACTGCAACGACACTGGACAATTCCAGCCCTGGTGCGCCTTCGATCTGGCGGGCGCCCGACCTGTCGCTGCGCTGGTGGCCGGTATTCCTGCGCAACATGCTGGTCTGGCGCAAGCTGGCAGTGCCGAGTCTGGTCGGCAACATCGCCGAGCCCTTGATTTGGCTTGTCGCCTTTGGCTACGGCATGGGCGCGCTGGTCGGGCAGGTGCGAATGGGCGACACGCAGGTGCCCTACATCCTGTTCCTGGCGAGCGGTTCCATCTGCATGAGCTCGATGAATGCGGCATCGTTCGAAGCGCTGTACTCCGCCTTCTCGCGCATGCATGTGCAAAAGACCTGGGACGGCATCATGAACGCGCCGGTCAGCCTGGACAACGTGGTGATGGCCGAGATGCTGTGGGCCGCCTTCAAGGCGCTATTCACGGTCACGGTGATCCTTTTCGTGATGCTGGCCCTGGGCATCAGCCACAGCCCCAAGTTGCTGGCCGCCTGGGTGGTGCTGCTCGGGGCGGGCATCACCTTCTCGTGCATCGCGCTGATCTTCAACGCGCTGGCCCAGGGATACGATTTCTTCACCTACTACTTCACGCTGTTCCTGACGCCGATGATGTTCCTCTCGGGCGTATTCTTCCCGCGCGACCAGTTGCCGCTGCCGCTGCGCATCCTGTCGGACTGGCTGCCGTTGACCAACGCCGTGGAACTGGTACGCCCGATGTTCATGGACCAGTGGCCGGCGGACCCGCTGCGCAGCGTGCTGGTGCTGGCCGCCTACACGGTGGCGGCGTTCTGGGTCGCGCTCGCGCTCACGCGCAAACGCTTCAGGAGTTGATCGCATGAGCACTTCTTCGTTGCTGCCCGACGACCTGCTGAGGCAAGGGCCATCCAGCGCATAATCAGTGCATGCAGGCTGGGGGCTTGGCAGGCCGGCTCCGTCCGCTCGATTTCTTCAAGCTGACGAGTCTGGCCGCCTTTGTGATCGTTGCGATCGCGCTATATTTTTTGGAGCGCGCCGAGCACACTTTTTTCGAGTCCATGGAGCGCAGGCAGAGCACGTCGTTCGCGCTCGCCCAGGCCGATCTGGTGCGTGAGCAGAAGGCGGCGGCGCGCAGTGCCCTGTTGTTGCAGCACGAGGCCGGCCATGTCACCCTGGCGACACTGCTCGCCAACTCTTTATGGAACTCCCACTTCGCTCCGCTGGTCACGGCGGCGGGAAAACTGCCGCTCGCCGAGTGCCGGACCCTTGCCGAACGGGAGAGCGCCACGAACTCCGGCGAAAGCCGCGCCTGTTATGCGCGCCTCGGAAAGCAGATCATGGCGTTGCCGCACTTCGCCCAGGTGGACTCCGCCGTCCATGCCATGATGAAGAACAGCGCGGTCTTCAAGATCAAGGTCTACGACGAGCGAGGGCTCACCGTGTATTCGTCCGAGCTCGCCCAGATCGGCGAGGACAAGGCTGCCAACCAGGGCTGGAAGAGCGCCGCGGGCGGCAAGCCCGCCAGTGAACTGGTGCACCGCGATAGTTTCAGCACCTTCGAGGGCGTCGTCGAAGATCGCGACCTGATCCAGAGCTATGTTCCCGTGCGCGGGGCGAGCGAGCGCGCCAGCGGCGTTTTCGAGATCTACTCCGATGTGACGCAGGTGCTGCGCCACATCGACTCGGTGTCGCAGAAGATCGAAAACATGGCTGCCGCCAATCAGGCGAAGCTGGACGCCGCGGCGGCGGAAAACGGACGCGCCGTCGAGTCCAACTCGGATCTGCACTTCCGCATCCTGTTCGCCCTGCTGGTTGCGCTTTACCTGGCGCTCTTCCTGCTGGTTCGCAATGGCCAACGGATCGTGGACGAACAGGCGCGCGCACGCGAGGCGGCGACGCTGCGCGAACAACTGTGGCATCGAGAGAAGATGGCGGCCCTGGCAACGATGGCCGCCAACGCATCGCACGAAATCGGCAATCCGCTGGCGATCATCTCCGGCCTCGCGGAAGACATCGTCCGCGCGCAGGGCGCCGGGGAATCCCTGGGCGGTCACGCCAGCCAGATCCTGACGCAGACCACACGCATCGCGGGCATGACGCGCCGCATCACCATGTTCGCGAGCGCACGCAGCGAGTCGCCGGAGCCGCTCGACGTGAACGAAATGATCCGCGCCGTGCACGACTTTTTCAGCTTCGACGCCCGCTACCGGGGCACCCGGATCGAGGCCATCCTGGCAGATCCTCTTCCCGCCTGCGTGGGAATTCCAGACCATCTCAACGAGGTATTGATGAGCCTGTTGCAGGCCCTCGCCCAGGCCAGCTTGCAGGCAGCGAAGCCTGGCGCATCGGCGGTTCGCGTCCAGACCGAGCGCCGGGGCAATGAGGTGATGATCCGAATCGCGTGCGAAAGCACGCCCCCGGAGCAATGCCTCTCCAGTACCGACGCCCGGCTGGACTCCGCGCGCCGGCGTGTGACCGGCATGGGAGGCCGGTTCCTGGCCACCTCAACCACCTCGGAGATCTATTTGCCTTGCGTTACGGACGCGGCGTCGCATTGAAAGATCGCAGCTCAGCGCAGTCAAGCGGCGACAATCGATCATGTCGTCGCACCCTTATGAAATCCTCACGCCCGACCTCGTCATGGACGCCCTGGCGTCGGTCGGCCTTGCTTGCGATGGCCGCCTGCTGGCACTGAGCTCCTACGAGAATCGGGTGTACCAGTTGCATCTGGAAGATGCGCATGAAGGGCTCTCAGCTGTAGTTGCCAAGTTCTATCGGCCCGGCCGCTGGAGCGATGCGCAAATCCTGGAAGAGCATGCGTTCGCCGCGGAACTGATGGCGGCCGAAGTGCCGGCCATCGGACCTCTCGTGTTGCAAGGCCGGACGCTGCATCAGTTCGGCGGCTTCGCCTTCAGCGTCAGCCCGCGTCGGGGTGGGCGCGCGCCCGAACTGGACGACAACGAAGTGCTCGAGTGGATCGGGCGTTTCCTGGCGCGCATCCACATCGTCGGCGCGAAGCGGCCGTTCGCCACCCGGCCGGCACTCGACGTCGCGACTTTTGGTCTGGAGCCGCGCGACTGGATGCTGTCGCACGACATGATCCCGCTGGATGTGCAGTCGGCGTGGCAGCGGCGCTGTGACGAAGCACTGGCGATGATTCGGGACACGGCTTTGGGCGATGTCGTGGACAGCGGGATCAAGTTGATCCGTCTGCATGGCGATTGCCACCCCGGCAATATTCTGTGGACGCCCGGCGAGGGACCGCACTTCGTCGACCTCGACGACGCGCGCACCGGCCCGGCGGTACAGGACATGTGGATGCTGCTGTCGGGCGACCGGCAGCAGCGCCAGCGCCAGCTCGG
>JBKJHN010000160.1:0-35374 GCA_046599015.1 Ramlibacter sp. | reverse complement strand
TTGATGGCAACGACGCGTGAGGTACTGCTGGTGCGCAAGGACAAGTTCCTGTCGCAGGCGGCGCTGCAATTCCTCGCGGACCTCACGCAGCGAATGAGTTCGGTGTCAAGCCGGTAGTTTAAAAGGACGTGTAACGATGTCAGAAATTCTTGCCTTTGCCGATGGAGGCTACCGCTTCATTCGCGGTGTGTTCCAGTATTCCGGCGGCGTGACGGCGCAGCCCGGGTTCGAGATCGAGCGAGTGCGTTTTTTCCGGCCGCTCCCGCTGGCGGACGGCTTCCAGGCGATACAGAGTCACCTGCAGCGCAAGGGAAGAACGCCGGCTGCGCTGTGCGCCTGCGAATTGCGTTCGCCGGCGCCGCTGTCGGACGCAGGTTTCTCGAATTTCAATACGCTCTATGTCGACCAGCTGAAGGCCTGGGACATTTACCGCAACGATCTGAACCCGATCGCCAGAAGCAATGTCTGTCCCGCCAACGCCGCACCAGCCCAGCCGGGCATCTACGCTTTCTCGTATACGGTGCCCGCCAAAGCCGGTGCACGGGCCACTTTCGTGATCGCCGGCAGCGCCGAGGCGCCTGAAGGCAAGTCGAGTTATCGTGACCACGCGGTCCGAGCGGGGGAAGTCTCAGCCGACGCGATCCGCGACAAGGCGCGCTGGACGTTGGGCGAAATGGAACGCCGCATGAGCGCCCTTGGCTTTTCCTGGGGCGACAGCACGGCCTTGCAGCTCTACACCGTGCATGACACCTGGCCGGTACTGGAACAGGAAATGGCGGCGCGCGGCGCCATCCTGGCCGGCTTGACCTGGCATTTCGCAAGGCCGCCCGTGAAGGGCCTCGAATACGAGCTGGATACGCGCGCCGTGTTTCGCGAAATCGTCCTATGACGCTGCGTTCAGGGAGCAGGCGGCGCGTACCCGATAAAGGCGCCGTCGCGGCCGGCCCGGTGCGCGTGCGCCTCGATCATGACGCGGGCTCCGTGATCGGCCAGTGACGCCAGGACGGTGGCGCGCGGCGGATACGGTGAATTGACATGCGCACCGTAAGCGGCATTGAACCCCGCATACGAACGCCAGTCGGTCAGGAAATTTGTCGTGTGGACGACGTCGTCGGCGGTCATGCCTGCGGCGGCCAGGAGCGCCGCAAGGCGCGACCACGCGCCGTGCGTCTGTTCGTGCACCGAAGCCCCTGAAAGGGCGGTTTGCCCGCCAATGAAAAGCTCGTCGCCCGCCAGCATGGCCGCCGAAGCGGGGGCCAACGTGCCGCCGGTCGCGGCGATCTCGACAGGCGTTCCACCGCCGTCGATGGCGATCGACTCGATGGAAAACAGCCACTCAGGATGGGCCAGACTGGTCCCCGCGACCGTGCGGGCCGGATAGGGTGGCCGCAGACGCTGCTGGAAGACGGTATCGAACGCCGGAAGATAGCGCACATCCGGCATGTTCAGGTTGAGCATGACGACGTCGCGAAATCGCAGCCCGGCGGCATCGAGCGCGATCTCGAGTTGATCAAGGCTGCTGCTGGCCTGGGCCAGCGGGTCGGCCGTGAGACGCGTTGCAGCGGCCGCACCGGGGCCGACCGTGCAGAAATGACTTCCTCCCGCGCGCACGCCGGCAGCCGCTCCAAGGACGGCCGGAGCTGGCAGGCGCTCGGAGGCAAGGACCTTTCGCGCGCCGCCGACAATCGCGATCAGTTCGGCTTCGACGGCCGCTTGAGGCAGCGGAAATCCCGCGCTGCCGATGAGGCTGTGGCTGGCCCGGCAATCGGGCCAGCGCCGCAGCAATGCGGCATCGAAAGCGGCCAGGTCGCGCCAGTCATTCAGGTAGCTCCGGATATGGACCACATCGGAGATGCCGGCTCCAAGCAGGTTCAGCGAAATCGAGAAGTTCTCCAGCATCTGCTCGGTCTGGGCCGAGACATCGGCCAGGCCGACGCTTGCCCCGGCCATCCGGCGCGCGGCGTCGGTTCCGGCGGTGGCGCCGATGCGAACCATGTTCCCCGCGCGCATGCCGAACGAAAACTGTGCGATCGGCTGCATGAGAAGACCGGTGGCGACGACAGTCTTGGCCATTTCGGTTCACTTCATGAGCAGTTGCGGAAGCCACAGGGAGGCGATCGGCACGAAGACGAAAAAGAGGTAGACCAGCACGATCACAAAGATAAAGGGGATGAGCGCGCGGCTCAGCTGCATTACAGTCACGTTACCGATGCTGCTGCCGATGAACAGGCACAAGCCCACGGGCGGCGTCATCAGGCCGATCACCAGACCGAACACCATCACGACCCCGAAGTGCACCGCGTCAAAGCCGTACGCCTGCGCCGCTGGAAACAGCACCGGCGTCAGAATGATGATGGAGCCGGAGGTCTCGAGAAACAATCCGACGATCAACAGCAACACGACCACCAGACACAGAAAGATCCAGGGCTTGTCGGTGACCGAAAGAAACGCACTGGCGACAGCCTGCGGCACCTGCTCGAAAGCGAGGACCCAGCCCAGCAGGTTGGCGGCGGCCACGATCAGCATGATGGTCGCCGACATCATCGCAGCGGCGCCGATCATCTTCCACATCACCTTGAAACTCAGCTTCCTCATCGCCAGGCCGACCGTCATTGCATAGAGGACCGCCACGACTGAAGCCTCCGTCGGCGTCGTGACGCCACCGACAACCCCGCCCACGATGATGATGGGCATGAGCAAGGCCACCAGCGCGAGCCGGAAGCTCGCGATGAAGTCACGCCTTTTGACCGACCAGGAGGTGGCCTCCAGCGGCGGACCCTCCACGGACATGTTCCGCAGCAGGTAGCGGTTCAAGGCCAGCAATGCCAGGCCGACCGCGACTCCGGGTGTGGCGCCGGCCAGGAACAGGGCGCCGATCGAGGTGCCGGAAGACACGCCATACACCAGCATCGGGATGCTGGGTGGGATCAGCGGGCCGCAAAGGGAACCGGCAACCGTCACCGCCGTGGCAAAGTCGCGCCGATACCCCTGCTTCTCCATCGCGGGAATGAGAATGGGGCCGATGGCGGCGACATCCGCCGTCGCAGCCCCCGTGATGCCCCCGAAGAACATGCTGGTGAGGACGTTGACCTGCGCCAGACCGCCGCGCCAGCGGCCGACCAGGTGGTTGGCGAACTGAACCAGCTTGCCGGTGAGCTGCGCTTCATTCATCAACGCACCCGACAGAATGAAGAACGGAATGCTCATCAGGACAAACTGGTCGAGCCCGGCGAAGAAGCGTTGCGGTACCGCCGACAAAGGAAGGCCCTGCACCGTCAACAGGTAGGCCGTTGCCGATATCGCGAGAACGAAGGCGATCGGAACGCCCAGAAAGAGCAGACCGAAAAACCAGGCTGCGAGCGAAGTCACACCGCTGTCACTCCCGCGGAGGGGCGGGGGCCCCGCCAGATCGCCTCGATGGCGGCAATGGCGATCAACGCCCCGCCGACCGGAAAAGCCAGTTGAATCCAGGCGATCTCGATCTGCAAGGCCGTGGTCAGCTCGTGGCGGGCGAAGGAGCGCATGGTGAGCCACCAGCTTTGCCAAGTGAGCATGAGGGCAAAGCCGAGTATCAGCAGGTGGATCGCGCGGATGGCCAGCGCCTGGAGGACCGCGGGCAGCCGCACCAACAGGTCGGTCACTGCCACATGGGCGCCCTGGCGATAGGCCACGGCTGCGCCCACCATCGAGCTCCATACCAGGGCGTAGCGCGCGACTTCCTCCGACCAGATCAGGCTGTCGGAAAACACGTACCGGAAGACCACCTGCGCCGCCATGACGGCCAGCGCCACTGTGAGGGTTGCCGCGGCCAGGGATGCCGCGATGCGCTCGAAGAGAAAATCAAGCGCATCGTTCACGGCTGCGGCGCCCGGGGTCACTTGCGCGTGGCAAGAATTTCAGACAGCAGGTCTTCGGCGTTGAGCTGGGCCGCGTACTTTTGCCATAGCGGACGCACCCGCTCCACGAAAGCCGGCGCATCAACCTTGCTGATCTTCACGCCGCCGTCCACCAGCTTCTTGCGGATGGTGGTCATCTTGTCGATGAAGACTTTGCGTTCGTAAGTGGCGGCTTCCTTCATCGCATCCTGGATCAGCTTCTGGCGTTCCGGCGACAGTGTGGCGAAATACTTCGCGCTCATGATCACGGGCCGCGGTTCAGATAGGAATGTGATCTGCTCCCAGTCGGTCATGTATTTGATGACTTCGCCAACCTTCAGCGTGTCGACCGAGAGCACATCCAGATGCGCCCCCTCGATGATGCCCTGCTTCAGGCCGGTGTACACCTCCAGATAGGCCATCGGAGTCGGGCTGGCGCCGAGCGCGCGCATGGCTTCGACCAGGACCGGCGCCTCGATCACCCGGATCTTTACGCCAGCCAGGTCGGCCGGCGTCGTGACCGGCTTCTTCACGGTTTCGATGGGGCTGTCGCCGGTGCTGAACCAGGCCAGCGTCTTGAAGCCGGCTTGTTGTTCGATACGCTGGGCCAGCTTGGCGCCGACCGGGCCGTCGGCGATCGCGGCCATGTGGCTCTGCCCCTGGATCAGCAAGGGCATCTGCACCAGGTTGTAGATCGGCGCCAGGTTGGCCATCGCCCCCGCGCCCACGCCGATCTGAATGGAGCCTTCGAGAATCGCCTGGTTGATCTGCCGCTCGTCGCCGAGTTGCCCGCCCGGATAGAGCAGCACCTTGATGTCGCCCTTGGAGCGCTCCTCGACCAGCTCCTTGAACTTCTTCGCCCCATCCATGTAGGGAAAAGTCTCAGCCGTGATCATCGCAAAACGCAGCGTCACGGCCTGGGCCATGGCGCCTGACACGCTGAATGTGGTCAGCGCCGCCACGGTGAGGATTCTCAGCAATCTGGTCTTCAGCATCACGGCACCTCTTGACATGTCAGGTTGATAGGGCGTGGCGGGCGGATGGCCGCATCACATGCCGGAGTGTAATGAGCCTGACAATTCCGAACAGAACTATTTGTGAACGAGGCTGTTGCCAAATACGCAACACCCGGGAGCGCGAGCAGCAACGATCTTCGCCATCCTGCCAGTGTTCTCGTTTGCGCAACGCTCCATCACGAAAACGCTGCTTTTCTTTTTCGCGGCGCTTTCTACACTTGGCTCGATAGGATGGTCCAGAAGGAAGCGCAAACATGTACACGGTAGCGGTTGATATTGGCGGCACGTTTACCGACGTGGTCGTCATCGATGACCAGGATGGCAGGACCTACAGCGGAAAGGCGCTGAGCACACCCGACGACCTGCAGCAGGGCGTGTTCGACGGCCTTGCCGACGCCGCCCGGGAAGTGGGCGTCGACATTCCGGACTTGCTGTGCCGCACGGGCCGGATGGTGCATGCGACGACCCAGTCCACCAATGCCGTGTTCGCCTTCGCGGGCGCGCGCACCGCGGTGCTGACGACCGCCGGCTTTGGCGACACGCTGATCATCATGCGGGCCACAGGACGTGTCGCGGGCTTGAGCGTCTTCGAGCGCCATCATTACCGCAACACGCAAAAGCCGCGCCTTTTGGTCGACGAACGCGACATCTTCGAAGTGGATGAGCGGGTGGATTACCAGGGCCGCATCGTGGTTCCGCTGGATGAGGACGGTGTCCGTGCCATCGCCCGGCGCCTGCGGGAACGCTCATATGAAGCCGTCGCGGTCGCTTTCCTGTTCTCGCATCAGAACGCGGTCCACGAACGGCGTGTGCGGGACATTCTTCGCGAGGAACTGCCAGGCACGTATATTTCCCTGTCGGCGGAAGTCGCCCCCGTGATCGGTGAATACGAGCGCAGCGCGACGGCGCTCTTCAACGCTTACGTGGGCCCGGTGATCGAAAAGTATCTTCGGCGCCTGGAGGGCGCGTTGGCCGACGCGGGGCTGCGGCAGAAGCTGCTGATCGTGCAGTCCAACGGGGGCGTGGCGACTGCGGCTCAAACCGTTCCAATTTTCACAATCGAATCCGGGCCGGCGGCGGGCATCGTCGGGGCCACGCAAATCGCCAAATTGCTCGGAACGCCGAACGTCATCGCCACCGACGTCGGGGGCACCACCTTCAAAGTCGGCGTCATCCAGAACGGTCAGTGGGGCTATAGCCGCGAAACCGTCCTGAACCAGTACCAGCTCCGATTGCCGATGGTCGATCTGGCGTCGATCGGCGCGGGTGGCGGATCGATCGCGTGGGTGGATGGTTCGCGGCTGCGGATCGGGCCGCAAAGCGCGTCGGCTATTCCGGGGCCCGCATGCTACGGTCTCGGCGGGTCGGAACCGACCGTTACCGACGCGGATGTTTTGCTCGGGTACATCGCGCCCGACCGGTTTCTTGGCGGCCGCATGCGCCTCCACCCGGACCGCGCGCGCGCCGCGATCGAGAGCCGGATCGCGCAACCGCTGTTCGGGGGCGATGTCCTGGCGGCGGCCGCCGGCATCCGGCAGGTCATCGACAGCCAGATGGCCGACTTGATCCGCAAGTCGACGATCGAACGCGGCTACGACCCTGCCCATTTCGTGATGATGGCTTACGGCGGCGCCGGGCCGGTGCACGCGGCGTCCTATGGAACGGAGGCCGGGGTGGCCGAGATCATCGTTCCGTTCCTGGCGACGGTCCATTCGGCGTATGGGGCGGCCCGGTCGGATGTACGGTTCAGCAAAGCCCACTCCGAGCCGCTGGTGCTGCCCACGCCCGCCGAGCGCCTCGAGAGAATTTATGCCGCCATGGAAGACGCCAGCGCGCTGCAGCTGGACATTGCCGACGTGCCGCCCGCGCAGCGCCGCTTCCACCGCTGGGTCGAAGCCCGCTTCCGGCGGCAGGTGCACCACGTACGCATTCCCGTTCCGGCGCAGCTCGATGACGAGAAGGTGCAGGGCGTGGCCCGTGCTTTCGAACAGGAGTACGAACGCTTGTTCGGCCGGGGGACCGGCCTGCGCGACGCCGGTGTCGAACTCGTCAATTTCGGTATCGATGCAGTCGGAGTCGTCGAGCATCCGCCTGAAGCAGTGCTGGCGCCGGGCGGGGGCGCTGCTCCGATCGGCGAGCGCCGCGTCTATTGCCCGCGACAGCGCGCCATGCTTACGACCCCGGTTTACGACGGTCCCTCGCTCAGTCCCGGGGTCGTCATTGCCGGCCCGGCGGTGATCGAGCATCCGGGGACCACCATCGTCGTGCTCGATCGCCAGACCGCACGGATCGATCCGTACCGGCACACCCACATCCTGGCTTCCAGCGGAGAAGGAAAGAAATCCCATGAGTGACCACGTCCAGAGCGATCTCGACCCGGCAGCGTTCGAGGTGCTCAATCACAGGCTGCTCAGCATCGTGGAAGAGATGGGCATCCAGTACATGCGCTGTTCAGGCTCGAACGTGCTGATCACCGGCAACGATGCGGCGTCCGCCATCATGCTGCCCGACGGTGGCCTGGTCGCGGTAGGTCCCTACATCGTGACCCAGGGCAACGTGTTGCCGCTGATCGTGCAGAGCACGCTGCGCCTGACGGCGCCGACGGTGGGAATCAACGACGGCGACATTTTCATTTGCAACGATCCCTATCTCGGGGCGATCCACGCGCCCGACTTTGCCACCGTCGCGCCGGTCTTCCACGCCGGCGAACTGGTGGCCTGGGTCGGCGCCTCGGGGCATCAGCTCGATACCGGCGGCACCGACCCGGGCGGCTTTTCGATCAAGGCGGTGGACATTCACCAGGAAGGGCTGCGCATGCCGCCCATCAAGCTGGTGGAAGCGGGACAGGTGCGCGAGGACGTGCTCGGATGGATCATCAATCAGGTGCGCGATCCACTGGTGGGCCTGGACGTCAAGGGGCAGATCGCGTCCCTCAATTCCGGCCGTCAGCGCGTGCTCGAACTCATCGAGACCTGGGGCATCGGCGCAGTCAAGTCCGTGATGCACCAGTCGATTTCGTATGCCGCAACCAAACTCGGCCAGCGCTTGGCCGAGCTGCCCGATGGCGTGTGGCGCGAGGTGCAGTACATTGACCATGACGGGCACCAGCCGGACATCTACCAGATCATCTGCACGATGACCAAGAAGGCAAGCCACCTGAGCTTCGACTTCACCGGCACCAGCCCCAATGCCAGGGGCCTGATCAACTCGACTTATGCCGGCCTCCAGGCGGCAGTCCTTTCGTCCGTCTACATCAATCTGTGCTGGGACATTCCCTGGAACCGCGGCGTGCGCGACTGCCTGGATATCACTTCCGAAAAAGGCACCGTCAACAATTGCGAGTATCCCGCCCCTTGCGCGATGGCAACGATTTCCGCGGTGATCGTCACGATCGACGCGACCTGGCGCTGCCTTTCCCAAATGCTGTTGGCGAGCGACAAATACAGCGAGCAGGCGATGGCCGTCTGGTCGGGGACTTCGATGGCGCCGATCTTTGCCGGCACCAGCCAGCATGGTTTTCCGTTTGCGGCCACCGAGATGAGCCACTTCGGCGGCGGCGGCGGCGCCCGCGCCTATGCGGATGGTGTGGACACCGCGGGGATCGTGTTCAACACCACGCCGAACATGCCGAACATCGAAGACCAGGAAGCCGAATATCCCGTGCTCTATCTCTTCCGCCGGCACTTGCGCGACTCGGGCGGTCCCGGACGCTTCCGCGGTGGCCGCTCCGGCGAGCTGGCCTATACGACCTATGAAGCGCCGGGTCGCGGGTTGGACGGGTTGTTCGCCGGCACCGGCGCCGAAATGCCGAATGCGATCGGTATCGCTGGCGGCCTGCCTGGCGCTGCCATCAGGGTGGCGCGGGTGGTGCAGACGGATATCGTTGAACGGCTGAAGCGCCACGACAAACTACCGCTGAGTCTGGAAGCGGTGAATGGAAAGGCCGAGATCCTGTGCTGCAAACATGAAAGATCGCCGATGGGCCAGGGCGACGTCTGGTTCCACAGCTGGCAGGCGGGTGGCGGGTACGGCGATCCCTTGACGCGAGATCCACAAGTCGTCGCCGACGATCTGATCCGCGGCGTCGTCTCGGCGGAGGCGGCGACCGGGATCTACGGTATTGCGGTCAATGCCGACGGCAGTCTGAACACTGAGGAGACGCAGCGCAGCCGCCGGGCGTTGCGGCAGGCGAGATTGGCGCGCGGCGTGCGCCCAACTGGGGGCGTGCTTCGATTCGGCGGCCGCGGCCAACACAAATTCGGCGACGTCTTCGACCTGGACCTCGATCATGGCATTGTGGCCTGCGGCTATTGCGGACAGCGCCATTGCGGCGCGGATGAGGATGTCCTCGCGCGCCTAATCGAAGTCAATGATCCCTTGTGTAGCGCCGGGCCCGTGCGCGGCGAGGACTACGACCGGCAGCGGTTCAAGTTGCGGCAGCTTTGTTGCGCTCACTGCGGTGGGCTAGTCGATACCCAGGTGGCCCTGGAGGGCGCGGTGCGGCCGGCGATGTCGGTTGACTTCAACTGACAACCTCCCACCCCGGCGGCCGCGCCCTCCGCTACAACACGCTGAGCGTTGCCGTAAGCAGCGGCTGCTTTCTCGCCGGCGAGCTCGTCGCGCACCCACCGCAGGCGCGCGGTCGTGTCATCGGCCACTGCGCGGACCTGCGGATTCCCGGACAGATGCACCATCGGTTAAAGCCATCAACACAGGCATGACACAGACACTTTCGATCGGCCCGCTCGTGGTTCCCGTGGCGCTGCTCCTGGGACTGCTCGCCTATTTTTTGGGCTCATTGGTCGGCAAGCGCATTGGACGCCGTGCCGGGGTGGATGTGGATCCAGCCCTGTTCCGCATCTTGCTGGCGGGCGCAATCGCCGCACGGCTGGCGTTCGTCGTGCAGTTCCACGAGGCCTACGTCAAAGCACCGCTTGACATTCTGGACATCCGCGATGGCGGATGGACGCCGCTCGCGGGGCTTGTGGTGGCGGCTCTCTATGCTTTGGTTCTGGGGCTGAGGCGCGCCGGGTGGGGCAAGCCGTTGGCGGCGGCCCTCGGAACGGCCGGTGCGGTCTGGACTTTGGGGGCGTTGACGCTCGGCGCGCTGGAGCAGGCGGCGCGCCTGCCTGCGCTGCGAATGGCGGCTTTGGACGGGCCGCCTGTCATGCTCACGGATTTTGTGGGGAAGCCGATCGTGCTCAATCTGTGGGCGACGTGGTGTCCGCCGTGCCGCCGCGAAATGCCCGTGCTGCAAGAGGCTCAAGCGCAGCGGTCCGAAGTCAATTTCGTTTTCCTGAATCAGGGTGAGTCGGCCGAGAGGGTGCAATCCTGGTTGGCTGCCCAGAAGCTGCCGCTGCGCAACGTCTTTCTGGATGTGCGCGGCGAGGCAGGCACTCAAATCGGCCAGCGCGGCCTGCCCGTCACGCTTTTCTACGATGCGCACGGCCGGCTGATCGACACCCGAGTTGGCGAACTGTCGCGCGCCACGCTCGCGCAACGTCTGGACGCGATCACGTCCCCAGCACGGGCGAAGTGAACGATCGAGCTCGCCTTGTACGGTACATTTTGGGGTCCATGCGAACCCTCCTGGCAGCCGGCGACCAGATCAAGCGCGACAGCATGCTGTTGAATGCGCTTGTCGGAACGACAATTTTCCTGAGCGCTTTCCTGCTGTTCCAGGTTCAGCCCATCATCGGCAAGGCGATCTTGCCGCGGTTCGGCGGGTCTGCCGCGGTGTGGACCTCATGCATGCTCTTCTTTCAGGGCGTGCTCCTGGCCGGATACCTGTACGCACACGCATCGGTCTCCTTTCTGACGCCCGCATGGCAGCGCAGGATCCACGTCGTCCTGCTGTTGGCCGCGCTGGCCGCGCTTCCGATCACGTCGGGACCCGCATCGGGCGCTATTGCCAGCCTGGACCCGGGGATCGCGATCCTGGTCACGTTGATGGCGAGCGTGGGCTTGCCCTATTTCATGCTGTCCACCACCGGGCCACTGCTGCAGGCGTGGATCACGCAACTGCGGCCGGGCGCCGTGCCCTACCGGCTGTTCGCGCTGTCGAACCTGGCCTCGCTGCTGGCCCTTCTGACCTACCCGATCGGGGTGGAACCCTTCGTCAGCCTCCAGCTGCAATCGTGGACCTGGTCCGGGGCGTTTGTGGTGTTTGCTATTTTGTGTGCCGCATTGGCATGGCGTTGGGCGCCCACCCCGGCGGAGCAGCGCACCTCTGCGCCGCAAGAGAGCCTGGCGCCGAGTCCGGCGACTTACCTGTCCTGGCTCGTGCTGGCGGCCTGCCCTTCGATCTTGCTCCTGGCAATCACCAACCACCTGACGCAGGACATAGCGCCGATGCCGTTCCTGTGGATCGTGCCTCTGGTCCTTTATCTGCTCAGCTTCATCCTCTGCTTCGAGCGACGCAATTACTACCGCCGCGCCATTTTCATTCCGTTGACGGTACTCGCCCTCGCGGGAATGGACTACCTGCTGGTGGGGGATTTCGATTCGCGCTCGAAGGTGCGGCTGTTGGCGCCGCTCTTTTCGCTGGGACTGTTCGTCTGTTGCATGGCTTGCCATGGCGAACTGTCCCGGTCCAAGCCGCACCCGCAGCGCTTGACCGCGTTCTACCTTGCGGTGTCCACAGGGGGTGTGCTGGGAGGAATTCTGGTCGGTGTCGTCGCTCCGCGGATGTTCAGCGACTACCACGAACTGCCCCTCGCGCTCGTGCTGACCGCCGCCTGCCTGTTCTGGGCGGTGGTGCGCAACAACCCGGCGGGAACGCGCCCGCGTACGCGACTGGCGTTCCACCTGCTCCTGGCCATCGTGCCGCTGGTGCTGGCCTACCGGGTGGCCGATCGCATTGCCGTGAAAGCGGGCGCTACCGACTTCGTGGCACGAAACTTCTTCGGCACGCTCAAAGTGAGGGACTCGGGTCGTGGGGACTCCGCGTACAAGACGCTGATCCACGGCGGCACCGAGCATGGCGGCCAGTTTGCCCAGGCAGAACTGCGGGCATTGCCCACGTCCTACTACGCGCCGGAGTCCGGGGTGGGGCGTGTCATTCTGGAAGGCCAAGCGAAGGGCCCCTTGAAAGTCGGCGTGATCGGGCTGGGCACGGGGACGCTTGCCGCCTATTCGCGAGCCGGGGACAACTACGTCTTCTACGACATCAATCCCCTGGTGGTCGAGATCGCCCGCTCGCAGTTCTCCTACCTTGCCGACGCGAAGGGTGCATCGGTCGTCGTCATGGGCGATGCCCGCGTGTCGCTGGAACGCCAGCCTGCGCAGCGTTTCGACCTGCTCGTCGTCGATGCCTTCTCCGGCGACTCCATTCCCGTTCATCTGCTCACGGCC
This sequence comes from Ramlibacter sp., assembly GCA_046599015.1. GTDB lineage: Bacteria > Pseudomonadota > Gammaproteobacteria > Burkholderiales > Burkholderiaceae_C > Ramlibacter. The sequence continues at coordinate 23,130 of JBKJHN010000160.1, read as the reverse complement.
GAGGCGTTGTCAGAGTACTTCCGTCACCTCAACCCATCCGGGGTGCTCGCGATCCACACGTCCAACAGGTTCCTGGATCTGAATTCGGTCGTGAAGTCTGCCGCCGATCACTTCGGCAAGAGCTCGCTGCTCCTGGAGAGTGACTCTGACGACGCCCGGCACGTCAATGAGACCTCATGGGTGCTGCTGGCCGAGCGCGGGAACGCCCTGCTCGAGAAGCTCCGCAGCGATGCGGATCCGGACTATCCCTTGTTGCCCACGGTCCGCCTGTGGACTGACGACTACAGCAGCATCCTCAGTGTGGTGAAGGCGCTGCGCAAGGAGGTCGATTAAGGCGGCAGGGAGTGATGATCTTTCTGTGTTCACTGCTACTCGCGCTGTTCGCGAGGTTGAGGCAGCATCCTGAACAGAAACGCACCGAGCGCCAGTAAGACGGCGATCGTGCCCATCACTGCCGTGTAGGTTTCAATGTTCAGCAGGCCGGCGGCCGACGCGATGGCGCCCGTCAGTGCCTGCATCAGCGCCACGCCCATGAACATGGCCATGGTGAACAGCGCCATGGCGCGACCCGTCATGGCGGCCGGGTAGGCGGCCCGCACGTCGGCATATTGCATCACCATGTACCCGGAGACGATGCCGATCAGGAGCGAGAACACCACGTCGGCCCGGGCGCCCAGCCCCCACGCGATGAAACCGAAGATGCCCGCGCAACCGAGCGTGTAGCCGGTGAGCCAGCGGCGACGGCGCAGGTTGCCCGGATCGAGGCGGCCGAACAGCGGCGGCCCCAGCATGCCGAGCACGGAAACTGCGAGCGCGACGTTTCCTGTTTCCACCAGGCTGAGATGGTGGCGTTCGATCAGCAGCGGCCCCAGCCACAGCCCGCGCAGCGACAAGAAAGACGCGTACGTGAAAAGCGCAAGGCCGATGATGCCCCAGGTGTGCGGCAGCCTGAACAGCTCACCATAGCCGCGAAGCGCCGCCAGGATCGTTGGCTGCCGGCCCCTTGCCAAGGGCGGCTCTTCGCGAACCCAGACCAGTATCGAGATCCAGGCGACGGCGGCACACGCAGCCATCGCGAGGTAACCGGCACGCCAGCCCCATGCCTCGATGATCAATGCCAATGGCGTACCCGTCAGCAGCAGGCCGACCGAGCCGATGCCCAACGCCGCGCCATTGACCGACGCGTACTGGTCCGACGGAAAGCGGCGCGCGACGAACACCGTACAGACGAGGAAGGCCGGCGCACAGCCGATTCCGGTGAGTGCCTGGCCGACGATCAGCCCGGCGTAGGTGTCGGCGAATGCCGTGATGACGGCGCCAATTACAGCCAGCGGGAACACCGCGAGCACCGTACGCCGGGTGCCATAGACGTCGATGCCCATCCCCATGAACAGCTGCAAGCCGCCGAAGGCAAAGTGGAAGGCACCGGCGAACATGCCGAGCTGCTGAGGCGTGAGTCCGAAGGCGTGCTGCAATGGCGACGCCATGACGGCCGGGGCGGTGCGGAAAGCCTGGCTCATCGCGAACGCCGATATCAGCACCAGCAGCATCAGCCACGCGCTGCGGAGGGACAAAGGGGAGGAGGTCACTCGCGCATTGTGCCGGTGCGCGCCGCGGTCGAGTGCGTGTGCGCCGCCGCACCGCTTGCTGGACAATCAACCCGCACCATTCCCAGGCGGCCTGGAAGACAATGGAGACGACTCCACCAATCGGTGGGGGAGACGAGCGGGAGCTTTGCATGAGGCTGAACGAATGGTTTGTCCCCAGCTTCGGTTCGCCGCGGTTTCGTGCCGCGGTCGGGCTGTTGTTTCTGCCCTATACAGGCATGGTCCTCGCGTTCACCGTTTTCGGCGCGATGCTCGCCGAGGTCGTTCACTGGGACCGGGTGGCAGCGATCCTGGCCATCTATTTCCTCGCCTTGGGCGTCGGGGCCCACGCCCTCGACGCATTGGGCAGCCGCGAGACCAAGCCCTGGGGCGACTTGTTCTCGAAGCGGCAGTTGCGGCTGCTCGCGTTCGTGTCGGTTGCCGCCGCCTACGCGATCGCAATGCCCTACATGCTTGGGCCCTCTCCGCTGCTTTGGTCGATCGCCATCGTGGAAGGCTTCTTTCTGCTGGCCTACAACCTGGAGTGGTTCCAGGGGCGCTTCCACACCGATGGGTGGTTCGCCCTGTCCTGGGGTGCGCTGCCGGTGCTTGCGGGTTATGTACTGCAGACCAATAGCATCAGCTTCGCGGCTGTGCTGGTCGCCGCCGCCGCAGGTGCGCTGAGCCTGGTGGAGATAACGGCCTCCCGGCCCTACAAGCGCCTCAAGAGGGCCACCGCGAGCGGGCCCCCGGCCGCTGCAGAGCGTGACCAAATTCAGCAGCTGCAGGCCATACTCCAGTTCGTGAGCCTAGGCGTGATCCTTCTGGGGCTGGGCCTCCTTGCATGGCGCTGGACGGAATGAACCGCGGCATGGGCTCCGGCAGCCAGGCCGCCCTGGACACCCACTGGCGTTGCGTCCGAGAGCAGCTGGAGCAGGCATTCGATCGGCTGCTCCCAGAGTTTTTCGAGGATATTCCCGCAAGCCACAGGGCCGCCGTGCACGATGTGCTCAATGGCGGCAAGCGCTTGCGGGGCTGCCTGGTCTCGCTGCTGAACGAAGCGCTCGGGGGCGCGCCGGCGGCTGCAGTGCCCCGCGCCCTGGCTGTCGAGTGCGTGCAGGCGGCCTCCCTGATCCATGACGACTTCATCGATGGCGATACCTTGCGCCGCGACCGCGCCGCGACCTGGACGATGCTGGGCGCTCGCCGGGCGGTCCTGCTGGGCGACGTCATGTTCGCAACGGCCCTGCGCCGGATGGCCGAGCTGACGCGAGAAGACGGCCTTGTCCTGGCAAAAGCGATCGCCACGATGGCCGCAGGCGCGTACCAGGAGCCGCTGGCGTCTTCCGACTTCGCGCAGGGCGCTGGCCGGGATGCGGCGCAGCTCTATCCGCGGCTGATTTATCTGAAAACGGGTGCCCTCTTCGGTGCTGCCGCCCAACTCGGAGCCCTGGCGGCGGGGGCATCGGCGCGCGTGGCGGCGCGGGCTTTCGACTACGGGGTCTGGATCGGCGAGGCCTACCAGATCGCGGACGATGTGCACGACTTGCTCGACGCGCCTGCCGACGCGGCCCAATGCCCGCTGCTCGCCCCGGCGCTGTGGCACTTCTTCCCGGAGTCGGAGCCGGAGCCGGAGCCGGCGGGCCGCTTCACCTGCCCCACGCCCGAGCACGCCGAGCGCATGCGCCCCGTCCTGCGCGCACGCATGCTGGCGGCGGCTGAGCACCGGCTGCAGCAGGCGATTGCCGCCGTGCAGTCTTTCCCCAGTGGCCCGCACGCGGGCTTAATGAGGGCAGCACCCCATTCAATTGTTCACGCTATGTCGGCCGGCGCGCCGTGATGATGGCCGAACCATAGAGGGTCAGGTCCTCGCGGCGGATGTCGGTGAAACCCTGCGCCCGCAGCGCGGCCGGCAGTTCCTCGGTCCAGCGTGTCTGCTGGATGAGTACGGGAAGTCCGTGGTAGATCTCGCGCCACGACGGGAAGAGGCCGCCCATTTTTTGCAAGACGTAGAAGTACAGGCGCCACAGCTTCAAGAGATGCGGTTTGGGCGGGTATGTGAAGTCATGCGCCAGGAACAGACCACCCGGCGTGAGCATGTGCCAGGCGTTGTCAACCAGCGTCGGGAGCTCGGCGTATTTCGCCAGATACGACGAGGCGATGCAGTCGAACGGCTCGGTGCTGCGGTAGTCCTCGGCCCTGCTCAGCACCAGTTCGACGTTGCCGATGCCCAGGCGGCGCAGCTTCTCCCGAGCGATGGCAAGGTACTCGTCACGCAGTTCCACGCCGACCACCTGGCAACCGGGCAGGTGGCGCGCAATCGCCAGCGTCGAAATACCCGTGCCGCAGGCCAGATCCGCGACGCGGCGCGACTGCGCCGGGATCAGGCGCACGATGCGCCGCTTCCACAAGCGATCAATGCCGAACGTTGCGGCATTGACCATGAAATCGTAGCTGTTTCCGGTGCCCTGGAAGAACCGCTCCACGAGGGCGACTCGTGCATCCTGTTCGTTCGGCATCAAGATCCTTTAGCGCGTTGAGCGGATTCTTCACAGCTGCGCGCGCACGCCGGCGCACGCACATCACATGATCTATTTTGCACCTGATGCACAGGTAGAGTCGGCGCGCGACGGCTTGCATCACAGGGCCTTCAGGACCGCGTCGCCGGGTGCTTTTTTGCTGCAGCCACACCCGCATCAGGGCCGGGAGCACACTGATCGGCTCGCGAGAACCTTGTGCGGCCCGCCTAGGCACCGCGGCTTCTCACGCCGCGGCAAGTACCCCGTAACAAGGTTCGCCTGTCCATTTCATCGTAGACACGACGGCGTTACGTGAGCCGAGCCAAGGGGAAACCCTTGACTGGACACTAAGTTTGACGCACATCAAAAACTTCGGGGGCGCCCCTGCCAAGATCCGTGGCAACAAAGATGCTTGTCGACATTCAGCACTCAGATTTTTGTCGACATTCAGCAACCCCGAAGATCAGACCTTCTGATCCATGGCTGACAGTTCACAGACGAAGGAGGAGACAGTGATCACGCAATGGAAACACCGCGTTCCGCAATGGATCGCCGCCGCAATCGGCGCGCTCGCGCTAGCCACCTCAGTGACAGCAGGCGCCCAGGCGCAGAAGAAGGTCCTCGAACTTAAGCTCGATCACGTGGCATCGTCCGCGTCGATCAACGGCCAGGACGTCATCTATTTCGCGCAGCAGGTCGACAAACTGTCGAACGGCCAGGTCAAGGTGAACGTCTATCACCAAGGCGCTCTCACAGGCGGCAGCGGGCAGGTGGCACTTGAGCAGGTGATCGCGGGCACGCTCGATTTGAGCTATCCGACGACCGGGTATTACGGGAACGTGCTGCCCGCGCTCCAGGTGCTTTCACTGCCGTTCTATTACCCGTCGTACGACAGCATGGAGAAAGCGCTGCAAGGGCGCCTCGGACAGATGCTGCACGACCAGTGGGCGGCCAAGGGCGTGAAGGTCCTGGGTTGGTATCCGCGCACCGGGCGGCAGCTCACCAACTCGCGCGGACGAATCGTGAAGCCCGAGGACATGAAGGGCCTGAAGATCCGGGTCATCGACAGCCCGATCTACACGTCGACAATGAAGCAGTTCGGTGCAAACCCGACCCCGATGCCTTGGGGAGAGGTGTACACCGCGTTGCAGTTGAAGGTGATCGACGCTCAGGAGAATCCGGTCGATGCCATTCGCAGCGAGAAGGTGTACGAGGTCCAGAAGTTCATGACAGTCTGGGATTATTCGGCGGACGCGCTATTCCTGATGATGAACATGAAGAAATGGGAAAGCCTGTCGGCCGCGGAGAAGACCGTCCTTCAGGAAGCCGCGAATCTGATGAGGAAGCAGCACCGCGACGCCGTGCTTGCCGCCTACAGCTCCGGCATCGAATTCATGAAGGCGCAGGGGACGACCGTGGACGTACTCACGGCGGAACAAAAGGCGGCCTTCCAGCAGGTCGTCGCGCCCATATGGAATCAGTTCGCGCCGACGATCGGAAAGCCCGCAATGGATGCGGCTGCTCAGGCTTTGCAGCAATAGTCAGCGAAGTGGTCCGGCCGACATGGGGTCGCCATCCCTTCGGCCGGCACACTCACGGCTTCGATACGGGAACTGCTCATGACCAATATTCTGCGTCAAGTCCAGGAATGGGCAGGCGGACTGCTTCTGCTAGCGATTTTCGTGGACGTGCTGCTGCAGGTAGCGACGCGACAACTGGGCATGAGCCTGACGTTCACCGAGGAGTCGGCGCGATTCCTGATGATCTGGATGGCGTTCGTCGGCATCGGTGCGGCGACCTACCGCAACGCCCACATGCGTATGAGCTTCGTGGTGGAACAAGTCCCTCAGCCCTGGCGTGGGTACTTGACGAACCTCGAACGGCTGTTGTTCCTCGTCTACGTGTTGCTGCTCGGGTATTCCGGCGCACTCCTCACCAACCTGCAGTGGACGATCGGGCGGCGCTGGTCGACACTTGATCTGCCCGTCTGGCTGGTGAACGTTGTGGTGCCGATCGGCATGGCGCTCACCGCGATCGCTATCGTTCACACCTGGCGCGAGCATAGGGACGGCGGGCCATGAGCGCATCTCTGCTGCTGGTCCTGTTGCTGCTGGCGCTGCTCGTGGTCGGAATGCCGATCGCCGCGGCCGTCGGATTGGCCGCGGTTGCAAGCATGCTCGCGACCGAAAAGGCGCATCTGTTGCAGGCGGCGATCATGAGCGTGCAGAGCATGAACTCATTCTTGCTGCTCGCATTTCCGCTGTTCATGCTGGTTGGAAAGATCATGGATCGGGGCGGCAGCGCGCAGCGGCTGTTTCGCTTTGCGCACGGGTTGGTCGGCTGGATGCCGGGCGGCATGGGGGCGGTCACGGTGACCTCCAGCATGATCTTCGGCGGCATTTCCGGCTCCTCGGTGGCGGACGCGGCCGGACTGGCGCCGATTCAGGTCAAGGGCATGACCGACTACGGTTATCCCAAGAACTACGCGGCAGCACTCGCGGTGTCGGCGTCGACTTTGGCCGTGATCATTCCGCCGAGTATCCTGATGGTGCTGTTCGCCGTCGCCGCGAACGTGTCGGTGGAAGCGATGCTGCTCGCCGGCGTCGTGCCGGGGCTTCTCATCACTCTGATACTGGGGCTCGGCAACCTGTTCTTCTCGTTTCGCAACGGCTGGAACCCGGCGCAGCCCTTCCGATGGAAGCAACTCGTACACGACGGCCGCGATGGGCTCCTTGCCGCGGTCACGCCGGTCATCATCCTGTCGGCGATCTTCTTCGGGTGGGTTACGGCAACCGAGGCGGCCGCGCTGGCCGTCCTGTGGGTGATCATCCTTAGCATGATCGTTTATCGGGAAATGGGCGTGGCGGACGTCGCGCAGGCGTTCAGGGAGACCGCGTTCGAGTCGGCGGCCATCCTCTTCCTGTTAGCCGGTGCGACACTGGTCTCCAACATCATGACGCTTGACCATGTGCCGCAGGCAATGGCCGGATGGATAGCCAATTCGCACATTCCCCTCGAACTGGTCTGGCTGCTGCTGATCGGCGTGCTGCTGCTTGCGGGAATGTTTTTCGACCCGGCGTCGTCGATCGTGATCTTGGTGCCTCTGCTGTTGCCAGTCGTGAAGGCTCTCGGCGCTGACCCCGTCCACTTCGGCGTAGTGATGGTGGTCGCCCTCGCGATCGGCCTGCTCACTCCCCCCGTGGCTCCCTGCTTGATGGCAATCTCGGTCCCGATCAGGATGCCGGTCGAGGTGATCTTCAAAGCGTGCGCACCGTTCCTCGTGTTGCTGGTTCTCTCGCTCGCGATCCTGGCGTATTTCCCCCAGCTCTCGCTATGGCTGCCGCACACGATGTCGGGGAAGTGATGCGACCCGAGGCCTTGGCAACCGGCTCGCGCCCGCGATTGCATCCCTAGACGCCCCAATGACCACCAGCAACCGCTACAACCAGGAAACCGGCATGACACTCATCGACAGGGTCGAGATCCACGAGTTCGAGTTCGAGGCGCGCAACCTGGCGCGTGATGGCCTGGCACAGAACGTGACGTTCCGGCGCGGCTCCACGATCAAGGTCACCAAGTACGCCGTCGTCATCAGCACGCGTGATGGCTGCCGGGGCGAATACGTCACCCACTGGGTGGCAACGAAGGCGACTCTCGGCCAGATGCAGATGCTGGCTCCCCGCCTGATTGGCAAGGATGCGCGCGAGCGAATCGCCATTTATGAAGACCTGAAGCGCGATATTCGGCAGTTCGACCACATGGGCCATGGCGCAATCGACATTGCGCTGTGGGACTGGGCCGGCAAGCGCCAGAACGCCTCCGTTTGCGAGATGCTGGGCGGCTACCGAAAGCGGCTTCCCGCCTACGCCAGCACCTACATGGGGGACCGCCAGGGCGGCTTGTCGTCCAAGGAGCAGTACGCGGACTTCGCCCGGCACTGCTTCGATCTTGGCTACCGCGCCTTCAAGGTCCATGGCTGGAGCGAAGGCAATGCGCGGGAAGAAGCAGAGAACGTGCTGCACGTTGCCCAGGCAGTTGGCGACCGGATGACATTGATGCTCGACCCGGCTTGCGAACTGCGCACGTTCGCCGACGCGCTGTATGTCGGGCGCGCATGCGACGAAGCTGGCTATTTCTGGTACGAGGACCCGTTTCGCGACGGCGGCACATCGGCGTTCGCGCACCAGCGACTGCGTGAGAAGCTCAAGACGCCACTGCTGATGACGGAACACGTGCGAGGCGTGGAGCCGAAGGCCGATTTCGTGCTCGCTGGCGGCACCGACATGCTGCGGGTCGATCCCGAGTACGACATGGGCATTACTGGTAGCCTGAAAATTGCGCACCTTGCCGAAAGCCTGGGGCTGGACGTGGAGGTTCATGCCAGCGGTCCGGCCCATCGGCACCTGATGTCGGCACTTCGCAATTCAAACTATTATGAAGTGGCCCTGGTGGGGCCGGACTGCCCCAACGCTATGCCGCCGGTGTACCTGTGCGGCTATTCCGATCAGCTCGACTGCATCGACTCCGACGGCATGGTTTCAGTGCCAGAGGGCCCGGGGTTGGGTGTCACCCTGGACTGGGACTACATCAAAGAGCACCGGCTGGGCCTGAGTGTCTATGAAGACAGGAGCAGAGTTCATGTGGGTTGAAGCATTCAAGGAATTGCAGGGCAGCCGAGTGCTGATCACCGGTGCCAGCAGTGGCATCGGCGCGGCAGCCGCGCAGGGCTTCGCCGAGTGCGGCGCAACCGTCGCCATTCACTATTCCTCGGGCCAGGAGAATGCGAGCGCGCTGGTCGACCAGATCCGTCGGCAGGGCGGCCGTGCATTCGCGCTGCACGCTGATCTTGGCGTCGCCGGCGCCGGCACCGCACTGACCGAAGCTGCAATTGCGGAACTGGGCGGCATAGATGTGCTGGTGAATAACGCCGGCGCGGCCCTCGCTCGCGTCGCAGTGGACGAGTTTGACCAAAGCCTGTCACAGCGAGTCATGCAGTTGAACCAAGGTGCGGTGATCGAGACCGTGCGAGCGGTGCTGCCGCAATTCCGCCGCCAGCGGCGGGGAGTAATCATCAACACGACATCGATTTCCGCCCGCAACGGCGGCGGCTTTGGCGTGTCGCTGTACGCGACAGCCAAGGGCGGGGTCGAGGCGCTGTCGCGCAATCTGGCGCGCGAGGAGGGACCCCATGGCATCCGCATCAACTGCGTCGCGCCTGGATACATCGGCACGCCAATTCATCGCGTGACCTCGGCAGAACAACTGAAGCGCTATGTGGACGCGACGCCACTGGGGCGCGCGGGCACCCCACAGGATTGCGTCGGCATCTTCCTGTTTCTGGCCTGCGAGCGTCTCAGCGGTTTCGTCACCGGGCAGACCATCGGCGTCAACGGCGGCATGCACCTGATCTGATCACTCCGTACATGACCGGCTTAAGGACTCGATCGCCCGCCGCAGCGAAACCATTTCGTCGTGCGAGGTTGAAACTCAGATCAACCAGCACCCGTCAGTGCTTCAATCGGCCGCCGTCGCAGGCCTTGCCGACGACGTGGAGAACGACATCATGGCCACCGCGGTCCTCAATTCCGGCGCCGCACTGGGCGAAGCCGAACTTGTCTCATTCCTGGCCGTGCAGCTCGCAGTGCGCAACGCTCGGGCCAAACCAGCGCTAACCAGGGCCTTCACCAGGATATCTGCGCATGCGCTCTGAACCGACCTCACCGGCCGCAGTGCCGCTTCATCGCGGAATTTACAACCAGATTCGCGCCATGATGGATGCTGGCGAGCTGCGGCCCGGACATTTGGTGTCGGCGATGCAGATAGGCAAGGCGTTCGATGTCAGCCGTTCCAGTGTCGGCCAAGCACTCGATCTGCTCGTGCAGGAAAAGTTGCTCACGCGGCTCGAGCGCAAGGGGTATCTCGTGACAAGGCCGCGGCAGGCAAGGATCGATCCGGCCGAAGTCGCGCCGTATGCGTTCCTGCCAGCTCCGATTGCCATGGTCCCGTCCTGGAAGCGGGTGTATACCGATCTGGAGCGAGAGCTGGCGACCCAGAGGCTGTTTCGCAGCGTGCGGGTCACGGAGGATCGGCTTTCCTTCCACTTTGCGGTCAGCCGTACAGTGGTGCGCGAAGCGCTGGCCCAGTTGGCGGCGAACGGACTGCTTGCGAAGGACCGGCAAGGGCACTGGTACGCTGACAGGGTCACGCCCGCAACGCTGCGTAGCATGTACGAACTTCGATGGCTGCTCGAGCCAGCGGCGCTGATGGCCTCGGCGCCGAAGCTTCCGAGATCCGTTGTGGACACGGCTTGGCGGCGACTGAACGCGACGATCCGCCGTTTCCCACATGTCAGCAGCAGCGACCTCGATCAACTCGAACATGATCTGCACGACAAATTGCTGGCGCAATGTGACAACAAGCCACTGCTGCGGGTGCTGTGCCAGACGCGCCTGTTGATCATTGCCAGCCGCTACATCTTCGACGACTATCTGAGCATTTCGACGACCATTTCGCACGCGGCGGCGCTGGAGCACCTGCGGGTCATCGAGTGCGTGCGCGCCGGGGATTTCGCCGCAGCGGGTGGCGCGCTGCGCGAGCATCTGCACAACTCGCTGGGCCATTGGATCCAACGGCTTGAAAATGTTGCGCAGATCGCGCAGCCGCCGATGCCAAATTTCCTCATGCCGGTCAACTAACTAACATCAAGGGATGTCGCTGAGAACATTGCCGCAGCATCCGCGCGCTGCAATCACAGTCGACATGCCTGCAAAAGCGCGCCGACCTCGAACTACTACAGACGCGTTGTCGCCGCACGGGTCACTCGGGGGCAATGGCACCAGGCTTGGGTCCACAACTCTGGTCTCCCTTGAGGGAGCCAGGTCCAGGTCTGACGACGCTTTACATCCGAGACACACGAAGTCGCTAAAGTTCTGCGCCCGTGGAGGCCGATCAGTGCCGTCCTCCGCAGCGCATTGCTGGACCGCTCGCATGAACTGCTCAAAACTTTTCGCCGTCGCATTCCTCGCGCTGCTCCTTGGCGCTTGCGGAGGCGGAGGCGGAGGCACCAAGGATACCGCGCCGGTCATTGCGAACACCCCGCCGGTCGCGAGCGCCGGTGCGGCCCAAAGCGCGAGCATCAATACCATCGTGACGCTGGATGGCAGCCAGAGTTCGGATGCGAACGGCGATGTGCTGAGCTATGCCTGGACGATCACGGACAAGCCCGCCGGGAGCAACGTGGCACTCGCCAGCCCCACCCTTGCGAAGGCCGGTTTCATCCCCGATGTGGCCGGCACCTATACCGCGATGCTGGTCGTCAATGATGGCAAGCCCAACGGCAACAGTTCCACCACCGTCAGCATCACGGCGACGGCAGTGAATGTGGTGGGCCCCGGCCAGTTCATCCAAGCCGTTCACCTGAAGACGATCACTGCCGCCGAGGTCTCTGCTGCGCTCGCAAACGCTGGTGAGGAGGCGTTTCTCGCCACTCCCCGCTATGCAGTCCAGGCGTGGCGCCTGACGTATCTCACTGTGGATGGAGAGGGCCGGCAGGTCGTGGCCTCCGGGCTGGTCGGCATTCCGCAGAAGCCAGCCAACGCCCTCAGTCCGGTGCTGAGTTATCAACACGCGACCATCCAGAGGCAGGCCGACGCACCCAGCAGCCTGACCCAACTTGGAGACCCGCCGGTGGTGCTGGCATCGCTGGGCTACATCGTCGCGGCGGCTGACTACGTCGGTTACGGCGTCTCGGCGGGGGCGCCCCATCCTTACTTGATGTCTGCACCGTCCGCGTCGGCGGTGATCGACTTCCTGACCGCGGCGAAGCATTGGCGGCAAACGCAACATGTGCCTGACAACAAGCAGCTATTTTTGACAGGCTACTCGGAGGGCGGCTATGTGACGGTGGCAGCCCATCGGGCGCTGCAAGCCGGCACGTCGACGCATCGCAACGACCTTGTCCGTGTCGTTGCCGGGGCCGGCCCGTACGACGTCGGAGCAACCCTGGACCAGCTGATCGAGATCATGCGCCGGGACTATTTCCCGCTGGGCTACTTGCTCGACCCCGGCTTCCTGAGGCACCTGGGCGATACGGATCGGCGGCATGCACGCGAGCTTCTGATGGCGCTGCTGGTGGGTGACGATGCCGATGCCGTGTTCTCGCCGACGGTGATCGACAACTTCCTGGACGACAACCGGGCCGCCATCGACTCGCTGAGCAGTGTGTCCGACTGGGCCCCGCAGGTTCCGCTGGATCTGTTCCACGGCCGTGACGACCGAACCGTTCCCTACCTGAGCGCGACCAAGACGTTGCAGTCCATGCAAGCGCGGGGCGCCGGCAATCTGGTCACGTTGACGGACTGCGTCGCCCAGCCGGCCGGTCACTCCCAATGCGTGCTGCCGTACTGGCGGTTCGTGCTGGATCGGTTCGGCAAGGATGCGAAGGATCTTTGATTCGACCGGATTCTGGCTAAAGTAGGGGCAAATCGCCCTGCCATGCCTTTCTCCACCCGCTTCGGCCACATCTACATCGTCCTCTTCTGGGCGGCTGTCATGGGGGTGGTCTGGTTTGCGATGGAACGGTTCATGGAACCGAAAAGGGCTGTCGTCACGGCAGTGGGCGAGCTGGTGATACCGCGCCACCGCGACGGACACTTCTACGTCGAGGGCACGGTCAACGGCAAGCCTTTACGGTTTATGGTCGACACCGGCGCGACGGGTGTGGTTGTGACAGAGGCATTCGCGCAAGGCGCAGGCTTGCCGCGCGGCGAGCAGACGACATTCAATACAGCCAATGGGGCGCTGACCGGCCGCATGGTGCGGGGCATGGCCGTGACGGCAGGGCCGCTCTCGGTTTCGCCGACGAGCGTAGGAGTCGGGCTGGTGGGCGGGAAGCGCGACGTCGGTTTGCTAGGCCAGAGTTTCCTGTCAAAATTTCAGGTGTCGATGACTCGAGAGCAGATGGTCCTGCGGCGTCAGTAATTAAGGCCAATCCAATGCGAGTACGCTTTTGGGGAACGAGAGGGTCGATTGCCACGCCCGGGCCCGGGACGGTCCACTTTGGCGGCAATACTTCATGTGTGGAAATCACCACGGATTCAGGCGACCTGCTGGTCATGGATTGCGGCACCGGCGCGTTTCCTCTCGCCGCCGCCCTGACGGCACAGGCGACAAAATCCATCCACGCCAACATCCTGCTCGGCCACACGCACTGGGATCACATCCAGGGTTTCCCATTCTTCAGCCCGGCCTTCGTCAAGGGCAACACCGTCGCCATCCATGGCCCCGAAGGCAGCCACGCCTCGCTGCATGAAGTGCTGGCCGGCCAGATGGAATTCACCTATTTTCCGGTTGAGCTGAATCAGTTGCCTGCCGCCATCGGCTATCACGAGCTCACAGAGGGTACACACAGGATAGGCAGCGTGCGCGTCGCGGCGCAATATCTCAACCATCCCGCAAGGACGCTAGGCTACCGCATCGAGGCCGATGGCGCGGTGGTGGTCTACCTGGTGGACCACGAACCTTTCTCGGGCGAACTGTGGCGTGCACACGAAGAGCACGGCCGCATCGAGTCGATCCTGCACGACGGCGATCGGCGTCATGCGAAGTTCATGGCCGATGCCGATCTGGTCATCCACGACGCCCAGTACACGCCGGAAGAATACGAACTGAAAAAAACCTGGGGCCACGGCACGTATGACTACGCGGTGCAGCTGGCCTGCGCGACCGGCGTGCGGCGCCTGGCGCTCACGCACCACGATCCTTCCCATGACGACCGCTTTGTCGCGGATATCGAATGCCGGGCGCGCGCGCTTGCCTTGAAGCTTGGCAAGGGGCTCGACGTCTTTTGCGCCTACGAGGGATGCGAAATGAACATCGAGCCGCGAGCCAAATCTAAAACTTTTGTCGCGCCAGACGCGTTCCAGCCCGCCGCGGCGCAACGAAGTTTCTCCATCCTCGTGGTGGACGACGATCCCGACACCCTCGCCCTCATCGTGCGAGCGCTGGAGGCCGATTACTCGGTCATTCCGGCCAGCAGCGGCGCTGAGGCGCTGCGGTTGGTCGGTGAAAGCATCCCCGACATGGTGGTGGTGGATTACAAGATGACGGAAATGGACGGCGTGACGCTGGTGAGGACCCTGCGCGCCCGGACGGAAACCGCGCATCTGCCAGTGCTGATGCTCACCAGCCTGGACGATGAGGCCAGCACCCGCGCCGGCTTCGACGCCGGGGTGACCGACTATGTGACCAAGCCGTTTTCAATTCCCCAGCTGACGGCGCGCGTCCATGCCTGCCTTGCTAGGACGCAGGCGAAGTAGGGGTTTCAGGTCACTTCGACGCGGTCAAGGAAATTGGACAATTCTCCCAGCCATTTTTGCGCGGCAGCGCGGTCGGAAACTTCCGCCGCCATTTCAAGGCCCATGCCGATGTCGGTAATGGCCTGAAATCCGTAGGCGCCGCCCGAGCCCCGCATGGAATGCCCAAGTCGGCCCACGCATTCAAAATCACTGTCGTCCAGGGCGGCGCGCATGGTGATCACATCCTGGCGCCGGTGTTGGAGAAAGCCCGGGATCAGCTTTGCCAGCACGGGATTCATGCGCACCACGATCGCATCCTGCGCGCTGGAAGGCTGCGACGACGAAGCCGCGGAATGCTCGCGGATCGCCTGCAGCAGCACATCCTGCTTGATGGGTTTGGTCAGGAATGCGGTGCACCCGGCCGCAAGGCACTTTTCCCTGTCCCCCAGCAGTGCCGAGGCAGTCAGGGCGATGATGGGCGTGGGCGCTCGTTGGTTGTCCTTTTCCCACGCGCGTATGTGGCGCGTCGCGGTCAGTCCATCCATGACCGGCATCTGCCGGTCCATCAACACCAGGTCGTAGCTTCCTTCGGTGAACTTCTCAAAGGCGATCGCGCCGTTCCCGGCAACGTCGATCCGGTAAGGCGTGTGCCGCAGGAATGCCATGGTGATGATACGGTTGTCGGGCGAATCCTCTACGAGAAGGATATTCAGCGCCGGCAGAGCGGGCGCCGGGCCGGTATCCACCGTCACAGCCGCGCGGCGTGTCGCGCCTTCCCATAGGGCGAGCGGAACGGCAAAGGAAAATTCGCTGCCTTTGCCTACTCGGCTTTCCACGGAAATGCGCCCGCCCATGAACTCGACCAGGCGCTTGGAAATCGTCAGGCCCAGCCCCGAGCCGCCATACTTTCGCGTCGTGGACGAATCGGCCTGGGTGAACTGCTCGAAGATCGCGCCGAGTTTTTCGCTGGGAATGCCTATGCCCGTATCCGAAATTGTAAAACGCAGCATCCCAGGAGGTGAAGTGGCCGTCGCCGGTGTGACGCGCAACGCAACCTCGCCCGATTCGGTGAACTTGATCGCGTTGCCGAGCAGGTTGAGCAGCACCTGGCGTAGACGCGTGGGGTCGCCGACCAGACCGATCGGCACTTCGGGCGCCACTTCGCATACCAGGGAGAGCCCTTTTTCCGACGCGCGCACGGCCACCATTTCCCGCACCTTTTCGATCAGGTCGGTCAGCGAAAACCCGGTGCACTCCAAATCAAGCTGCGAGGCTTCGACCTTGGAAAGATCGAGGATGTCGTTGATGAGATTGAGCAGGTTGTCGCCGGCGCGACGGAATATCTGCACATATCTGTCCTGGTCCGGCGAAAGTGGCGTCTTCGCGAGCAGTTCGGCAATCCCGACAATGACATTCATCGGGGTGCGAATTTCATGACTCATGCTGGCGAGGAAATCCGACTTGGCGCTGCTGGCGGTCTCGGCCATGGCTTTGGCCTGCTGCAGCGCCGCCTCGAGCTGCTTGCTTTCCGTCACGTCGCGCGCCGCGGCAAAGACGCCCTGCAAGGTGCGTGCGCGGTCGTAAATGGTGGTCGCGTTGTACGACACCACGGTTTCCGCGCCATCCAGCGCGCGCATGGTCAGCTCATAGTTCCTGACCTTCTTTTCGCTGAGCACCAGCTTGATGGCGGCTTCGGCGCGCTCAGGATCGGTGAAGTAGTTCTTGAAGGGCGCGCCGATCAACTCATCGCGCGTGCAGCCGGTGAGCGCCTCCATCTGCTTGTTGACGTCGGTGATGATGCCGGAAGGATCGGTGGTCATCAGCGCGTCGATGCTCGACTCGATCAGCGAACGCGTGTAGAACTGCTGGTCGCGCAGGCGCTGGTCGAGCTTCTTCTGTTCGGCTTCCACGACCTTGCGCGCCGTGTTGTCGGTGCCGATCAGCAGATAGCCAATGATTGCATTTTGGGCATCTCGCAGCGCGGTGACGGACACTACAGCGGGAAAGCGGCTGCCGTCCTTGCGGAAATAGGTCAGCTCGTAAATGTCTTCGATGCCGCGCGAAGCCTTGAACACGAGCGCCTCGAACCCCGGGGTGATTGGCGTGCCGAGTTCAATGCTCAACGCCTTGGCGCGCGCGATCACTTCCTGCGGGTCCGAAATGTCCGCCGGTGTGATCTTGTTCATCACCTCGGCTGCGGTATATCCCAGCATGCGCTCGGCGCCGACGTTGAAAATCTGGATCACGCCCTTGGCATCGGTGGCGATGCTGCTGAAGTTGGCGCTGTTGAAAATGGCGCGTTGCAGCGCCGCGCCCGCCTTCAGCAGCGCCTCTTCCCCCGGGTCACGGTAGCTGCTGTCGCCATCGCGGGGCGCGACGATGGCTGGTGGTTTGCCTTTGGTCATGAATGGCTTCTCATCTGGCGACGCGTGTGAACGTTCAGGAGGGGCGCTGCTTCCCGACCGGTAGGGAGAACGAGGGTACTCCGAAAGTCATGAGGAGGACGGAAATCGTTATTCATCAGTGCAATAACTGGTCGTTCAACACTGGCCGCCCGCAAGCGGACGGCTGGCTAGCTCCGGCGTTGTACCGTTGAGCATGGCAGTTGCTGCGCAAGGTCCCCTAAGCGTCTCGCGAGCCGTGGACTGCCTGGTTACCGAAGCTCGATCTTCAACCCAATCCTCTCCAGGCAATCCGTTCCAAGGAGTTGTGATGGGGTTAGGTAGCCAGACGGTACCTGGCTGTCAAGAACATGCCTGACGGCCAAAAGCGCTGTCTGTACGGTCAGCGTATAACCGTTCGGGGCGTTCAAAACAGCAGCCCTTGAGTTGCCGGCCGCATCACGAACCTCGCCCCAGACGCGCGTCTGTTCACGGGCTCTGCGCGACTGCGAAGGGCCGCTCGCCACGCGGCGGAGGCTGGCCTGGGAAAGCCTGACGGCAAGCGGCGATGCCAGCAGGCGACGCATTGGAAGCAGTGTTCGGATGGCGAACGCTCCGGGCGAGCGCCAGGGAATATGCACGGCAATGTCAGGTATCCCGGTGCTGTAGAAAGCCGTGGCAACGTCACCCCAGGGGACGATGAAGCTCTTCTCAGGTCCCCGCCCAAAATCGGCGGCGCGGCTGCCGCGCCCAAATGGCAGGTCGACAATCCTTCCGGATTCCCTGACACGCGCGACACCCCGGGACACTGCCTCCATCGGCGAGTGACTCCTGGGATCCCCGTGGACGCGCGACCGCAGTCTTGACATCTGGTGCTCGGCGAGTAAGATGTATATCCATACCAGGATATACATCATGGACCTCCAGATCGCAAAATGGGGTAACAGTCTTGCCCTGCGAATCCCCTCCGAAGTCGTGCGCCAGCTTGGCTTGCGCGAAGGGGCAACTGTTCAGGCCCAACTCACAGTTGACGGCAGCCTGTCCATTCGGCCGCCGCGGTGGGACCGCAAGGCATTCGCGCTCGAGCTCACCGAGGCCCGCCGTACCATGCCCATGAGCAAGTCCGTGATGGCGGAACTACGCAGCGGGACGCGGTACTGACATGGTCTATGTCGACACCAGCGTACTCGTGCCCTTGTTCCTGAACGAGCCGCACAGCGTGGCAGCGGCCAAATGGTACGCACGCGAGAAGAGCGAACTCGTCGCCGCCGCCTGGTGCATCCCAGAGTTCGCCAGCGCCCTTGGTATCAAGCAGCGCACCGGCGCGCTCGACGCGCAGCAGGCCCAGGGCGCATGGACGCGCTTCGAGCGCATGGTGGCTGTCGACCTTCGATTGCTTCCGGTCGCGCCCGCCAACTTTCATCGTGCGGCCGAATTGGTGCTCGATGCCGCAAGCGCTTTGCGCGCCGGCGATGCCCTCCACCTGGCGTGCGCCGAAGCTGCGGGTGCGAAGCGCATTGCGACCCTGGACGACGTCCTGAGTCGCAATGCGCAGCGACTGAAGATCAAGCCGGTTGTGCTGCGCAGCACGCCTTGAGAGAAGCGGACCCCAACAGCGGAAAAGCAGATCAAGCGGGCTGGTAGCCTCCCGCTGCCAGCTTGAGGATGCGTCTAAATCATCGTGGTGCTCGGGCGCCCGCCCGCGCGCGCACGTTGCTCGACTGTTACCTGCAAACGTGATGTTCCTCACAGTGCGCAAGCTTGTCGCCACCTAGAATCGTCGCTTCCTTCGGAGCTCCGATGTTCATTCGCCTTTCCGCCGCAGCCGCGGCTTCCTTCGGTATTGCTGCCGTTTTCTCGGCTTGCGGCGGCGGGTCGGTCCCGCCGCCGTCTCCCCAGGAAGTGAGTGAACAACCCGTCGCGAGCGTAACGCAGCCGAGCGGCGAGTTGCCTCCGCCGGCGTCTCCCCAGGACGAGGTTCAACGACATGTCGCAAGCTTAACGCTGCTGGCGGGGCATCTGGGCGGCGAAGGCAACGTCGATGGCGAGTTGTCTTCAGCGCGTCTCGACACACCGCCCGCGCTCGCTGTCGACGCTGGCGGCAACGCATTCACATACAAGTCGGGCTTCGGCGCCGACTACATCCGCAAGATCGCTCCCGACGGCAGCATCCTCACGCTCGGCGGCAGCCACGCGCCGGAGTACATCAACGTTGTCGAAGGGCCGCTGTCGGCGGCGCAGTTCGACAACCTCGGCGACATCGCGCTGGCGAAGGACGGCACGCTGTACGTCACCGACGTGCATGGACTGCACCGCATCACGCCGGGCGGTGTGTCGTCGCGCATCGCTGGGGTCGGCATCAGCATGGTCGACAACCTGGCCGTTGCGCTCGACAGCGCTGGCACGCCGATCATCGCCGAGCGCTCGTACGGCCGTCTGTACAAGGTGCCGGCCGACAACCAGAGGCCATTGGAACTCACCGCGCCGGCGTCAATGGGACAGATCATCGACATTGGTGTCGATGCGCAGGACAGTATCTACATTCTCTCGGGGTTCGCTGACCCGAACTCGGGCTTGGCGCGTGCCACCATTAAGCTGCGGCGGTTGGCCGTTGACGGAAAGTTCACGGAGGTCGCGGGAGCACAGGGCGAGTTCAAAGTCGCCAATTCGCTCGCGGTCGATGGCGACGGCGTCGTGTGGGTTGCCGACGGTGCATCGATCCGCCGCGTGACACCGGCAGGAGCCGTGACGACGCTAGCCCTGCCGTTCCAAGCGAGCGCGATCGCCGTGTTCGGCAACTCTTTGGTCGTCGGCGGCAACGCTACGCTTTGGCGGGTCGACAAGTCGACCGGCGAGGCGGTCCGCGTGACGGGCGCGCCGGCGGAAGTCGCACGTACCGATGGCGTCGGCGCGGCAGCGCGCTTCGATTCCGCCGGGCCACTCGTTCAAGGTTTGGATGGCTCAATCGTTATGCCGGTTCTCGATAAAAACGGGCTCGCGTTGCGGCGCATCACCTTGAACGGTGCAGTGAGCACCATGACGATCGATGGCTTCGTGTTCGATGCGCCCCAGTTTGCGCCGCCTCCTGCCTTGGCTGGCCTGGCAATCGACCACAACGGTACGCGCTACGCCATTTCACAGGGTGCGTCGCAATACCTTGGCGAGGGCGTCTCCCGCAATTACGGTGGAGCGGCCGTCTACAAACTGAATGCGTCGGGCCAGCTCCTTCCATGGGCCGGCAACGGTGAAATCGGCAACGCGGATGGTGCCGGCACGGCTGCGCGCCTGGGCCATTATCTGGTCGGGCCCGTATTCGCGGCGGACGGTACGATGCTTATCGGCGACGGGCCGGCGCTGAAAAAGATCTCGCCCGATTCTTTGGTGACGACGCTGACAGCCGCCGCCTGCCCACGGACCGATCCATATCCTGTGCAAGTGAATGGATTGGCGATTGACGGTGCAGACACCATCGTGGCGTGCAGCGACTACACGCTTCGTCGCGTGTCGCCGACCGGGACCGTCACGTTGGTAGCAGGCTCTTCGGCGAATTCGCGCAGGCCTCTCGAATCCTTGGATGGCAGCGGAAATGCCGCTGTTTTCGCGGGATGGACCGGTCGCGTCGCAATGGCGGTGGGCGCCGAGGGTAACCTGTACGTCGCCGACGGGCCCACCATCCGCCGTGTGACGCAGCAGGGCATGGTGACAACGGTTGCAGGCGTCGAGGGTCAGGTGGGCAACCGCCTGGGCCCACTGCCGGGTAGTCTTTATCCCGTGACGGGTCTGGCCCTGCTACCCGACGGCTCGATCGCTGTTTCCTCAGGTGCCGCCGTGCTACGACTGACGACGCCCTGACCCACGAAGCCCGTCGACAGGAAGGCGATCGCCCGCAGACTGTACAACCAAGCCTGCGGGGACTCAGCGGCATTGAAGTTGGCCAAAGAGCCCAGACCCCAAAGCCGCGTGCTGCTGGCCTCGGGCTACACCACGCGGCGGGTGGCTTGAAAGGCTTTGAATTCGTTGCCAAGCCATACCGGATCGCAGATATCCTTAAAAAGTTGCGGTTGCTCGCGCAGGTTGTGAGTAAAGGCCGGCCCAACCAATTTCAGCGGTGTCGCTGCCGCCGTTGAATCGGGGCACTCATTTCGGTTTGAGTACAAGTTGAACCAGCCGGCGTGAAAGCGGACCCGCCAGCAGGACGACCGGAAATGCTATCAGCCACGCGGTCAGCCAGGAAGTCATCCAGAGCGCCAGGAAGTCCGGCGCCTGTCCCGCGGCTTTCAAGGTCGCGATGCCGGACACCACCCAAGACATCAATCCGGAGAGCACAGCTCCGACCAGGAGGGGCTCGAATGTTCTCGGGATCATTCCATGGCCTCCGGTTCCTCGGCGCAGGTCATGCAGGCCAGCGCCTTGGCGATGTTCCTGCCAAACATGCGCGCTGTCTTTATGTCGCCAAGCGCGAAGGACTGTGCAGGCGCAGAGTGACCCGCTTGCGCCATGAGGCCCGACCAGGACCCCAGCCGATTGGCTGCCTCGTCATAGGGAACCCCGCGATGCTGCTCGGGCAAGATCGCGTTGCCAACCCAGAACATTCCGTGCTGCATGGCATAGACGAACATGGAAAGCAGTGTCGATTGCTTGTCGCCTGACGGCAGCGCAGACACGGTGAAGCCCGACGCGAGCTTGCCTTTGAGGGCATGGGTCTTCCACAGGCGGCCCGTGGCGTCCATGAAGGACTTGAACTGTCCGGACACGCCGCCAAGGTAAGTGGGTGAGCCGAAGACGAAGCCGTCAAAGTCTAGAAGCTGTTCGGGCTCGGAAATCAGGTCTTCAGCTTTGAGCAATGCCGTTCGGACTTCGGGCACGGCCGAGGCGCCTTCGACGATAAGTTGCGCGATTCGTTCGGTGTTGCCGTGGGCGCTGTGATAGATGACGGCCAGGTTCTTCATCGTGTTTTCCTTTTCAGTTGCGGATCTCTGGTTTCGAGCTCTCTCATCGCGAGATCCACGCGATGAAGAGGGCGGTCAGGTACAGGCCGAGACCGAAGACGGAGTGGTTCGCAACGCTCCTGGCGCGGTTTTGCGCAGGCGATTTCGTCTTGGCGGAGGCGATACCGGCGCCCATGGCGGGCTGCATGACAAGCCAGGGGGCCAGCACGGTCGCGAGCCCGATGCACAGTGCCGGCGCAGCCGTGGGAGATTGGGTCCACGCCATGCCAACAACGCCGACGAGGAGTGTGGCGAAGCCGATGCCGGTCACATAGTGCACCAGCCAACCGAGCGCAAGTTCGCCGCGCACCGGGCGCGCCATGGCGATCGAGTCGTGCCGGAAGACGCCGCGCCGCCAGTGCCCCACCCAGCGGCCGATCATGGCGAAGTTGAGCGCCGGCACGCCCAGCCGCTGCTGCAGCAGCAACCATAGATCCATGGTGACCGTGGCGCCGATGCCTATGGCAGCGACTTGCGCGATGTCTTCGAGCAGGGGGTTCATGACTTTCCTTCTTGACTTGGAGTGGTATGAGCGTCACTATGCAAGCTCAAGTCAACTTGAGGTCAAGAGGTTTTTTCGATGGACATCGGGGAAGTCGCCAGAAAGTCGGGGCTTTCTGCCTCGGCGCTGCGGTTTTACGAAGAGAAGGGACTGATAGCGTCAGTCGGGCGCATCGGCTTGCGTCGGACTTTCGCCCCCACCGTGATGCACCAGCTCTCGCTGATCGCCTTGGGGCAAGCAGCCGGCTTTTCGCTCGACGAAGTAGGCGGCATGTTTTCGGCAGACGGCCGCGCCACCATCGACCGGAAGTCCCTTGAGGCGAAAGCCGAAGAAATCGATGCAACGATCAAGCGGTTGCAAGCACTGAGCAAGGGGCTGCGACACGCCGCCGTGTGCCCCGCAAGCAACCATTCGGAATGCCCGACGTTCCAGCGCCTGTTACGTGCGGCTGTCGCTGGGAAGCTAATTCCGCCGCCTAAGAAGATTGCGGGCTCGCGTAAGTGATAGCACTATAGGCACCACCCATGACCACACTCACCTCAAAACTAATCTTCGCTTTCACGACCTTGGCCATCAGCCTCGCCGGCACCTGTGTCCACGCCGCGGGCTTTCAACGCGGATTTGCCGCCGATCCTGATGGCAAGCCCTTGGAAATCGGCATCTGGTACCCAAGCAAAGCGACGGTTCAACCTATGTCGATAGGACCGACGACGATGAGCGTTGCTGTCAACGGCATCGCCGATGGCAAGGCCCTGCCCTTGGTGGTGATCTCGCATGGAACGGGCAGCTCCTTCTCAGTCATTTCGACACGGCGATCGCACTGGCCGACGCGGGTTTCGTCGTGGCGGCTGTGAGCCAC